>CALWYD010000008.1 GCA_944385675.1 uncultured Oscillospiraceae bacterium | reverse complement strand
AAAAGTTTATGGAAATTATAACTAACCCCGTAACCATATCTGTTATCGTCCTGTGTGTCCTCAGCTTGCTGAAGCTGAACGTGCTGCTGTCCATGCTCATCGCCTGTGTGGTGGGCGGACTGGTGGGTGGTATCCCCATCTATGCCGAGGAGGGCGACACTATTATGGGGCTGCTCACCGGCGGCTTCTCCGGCAACGCCACCACCGCCCTGTCTTACATCCTGCTGGGTACCTTTGCCACTGCCATTGCCACCACCGGCCTGGCTGAGATTCTCTCCAAGAAGCTTTCCCGGATCATCGGCGGCAAGAAGCTGGTTCTGCTGGGGGCTATTACTCTGATTGCCTGCCTGTCCCAGAACCTCATTCCCGTACACATCGCCTACATCCCCATCCTGATTCCCCCCATGCTGGCCATGATGAACCGGATGAAGGTGGACCGCCGGGCGGCCGCCTGCTGTCTGGCCTTCGGCCACAAGGCCCCCTACATCGCCATCCCCTTTGGCTTCGGCCTGCAGTTTATGACCATCATCCAGGAGAACCTCACCGAGAACGGCATGCCTGTCACCATCAACGAAATTACCTCTGTGAACTGGATTTTGGCCCTGTCCATGATTGTCGGCCTGCTCATCGCCGTGTTCATCTCTTACCGCAAACCCCGGGAGTACAAGATGATTGAGGCCGACACCTCTGCTGCCGACGCCATTTCCGAGACCCTGGAGTACCGGCACTACGTCACCCTGGCTGCCGCCGTGGTGGTGGTAGTGGTTCAGGTTATCGCCCAGGATCTGGCCCTCTCCGCCCTGTGCGGCATCCTGGTGATGATCATCTTCCGGGCCATCAAGTGGCACGAGATTGACGATCAGCTGGCGGGCGGCGTGAAGCTCATGGGCCTCATCGCCTTCGTCATGCTCATTGCCGGCGGCTATGCCGAGGTCATGAAGGCCACTGGCGGCGTCAATGCCCTGGTGGAGGCCGGCATCCACGCCATGGGCGGCAACCGCTGGATCGCCGCTACTGTTATCACCCTCATTGGCCTGCTGGTCACCATGGGTATTGGCACCTCCTTTGGTACTGTCCCTGTTCTGGCTGTCCTGTTTGTGCCCCTGTGCGACAAGATCGGCTTCTCTCCCGCTGCCACCATCGTGCTTATGTCCGCTGCTGCGGCTCTGGGCGACGCTGGTTCCCCTGCCTCCGATACCACCCTGGGCCCCACGTCCGGTTTGAATGCCGATGGTCAGCACGACCACATTTGGGACACCTGTGTGCCCACCTTCCTGCACTTCAACATTCCCCTGATGATTGCAGCGATTATCGCGGCTCAGATCCTGTAACCCGTATCTCTCTCTATAAAGAGAAGGGGCGCCACCCTATGGGGCGGCGCTCCTTCTCTTTGACCCTTTTTATCCCAACAGCAGAAAGTATAGGCCCAATAAAACAGACAGAAATAATACATTGGCCACGGTGAACCATATCAGGTAGCGCCCCTTGCTTCCGGGCAGGGCTCGGGCTACATACTTATAGGAGATGAGACTGGCCATGGAGGCGATAAGAGTCCCAAGACCGCCCAGGTTAGTACCCACCAACAGGGCCTGCCCGTTATCTGTAAAGCCGGACAGGAGCAGAGCGGCGGGAACGTTGCTGATAATCTGGCTGGACAGGACGGAGCACACCACTTCATGGCCGTGGAGTGCCTGCTGTACCAACTGCTCAAAGGCGTCAAGCCGGCCCAAATTGCCTACAAACAGAAAAAAACCCACAAAGGTGATAAGCAGGGCGTAGTCCACCTGGGACAATACGCCCCGATCCAGCAGGGCTGTAAAAAACAGGGCACCCAGGCAGGGAACCCACACTGGGAGTATCCCACCCACTACGCCCAGGCACAGGGCAAACAGCGCCAGGTATCCCCACAGCAGCAGGCCCCTGATGGAGGGCGGCTCTCCCCCCGGGCAGGGGGCGGAGAGAGGGCGGGACCTGCCTGTCAGCAAGAACAGGGCCAAAAGCAGGGCAGAAGCCAGGGTCAGGGGCAGAATCAGGGGAAAAAAGTCCCCGGGGCTCAGGCCATAGCGGGCGTAGAGATACAGGTTCTGGGGGTTGCCAATGGGGGTGGTCATACTGCCAAGGTTGGCGGCGATGGTCTGCATGGAGACCACGGGGACAATTCGTTCCCGCAGCCCCACCAGTTCCAGTACCTCCAAAGCGAAGGGAACAAAAGTGATAAGGGCCACGTCGTTGGTCACCGCCATGCTGGTGAAAAAGGGCAGAAAGATGAGCACCCCCTCCAGCTGCCGGGTGGAGGAGGTGCGGGAGAGCACTATCCGGCCCAACCGGCTGAATACTCCCAGCCGGCGCAGGCCCGTCATCACCGCCATAAGGGCAAACAGCAGGCCCAGGGTGTGGAAGTCTATGTAGGAGAAATAAGCTTTGTCCGGCCTGACCCAGACCATGGACAACACAGCCAGAAGCCAGGCCGCGGTTAAAACAGTTTCCTTCTTTAAAAAGTTTATTATGGATGACATACGTCAGCACCGCCCGTTACGCAGGGGGTCAAGAAAGGGTGGGACGCCGTCAGGCGTCCCACCTGCCTTTCACAGAGCCTCCTGGCCGATAATTTGCGCTTTGATCAGGTTGGTAGAGCCGCTCTTGCCCAGGGGGACACCGGCGGTAATGACCACTGTATCCCCGGATTTGACCAGTCCCTCCTTCAGCGCCACTTCGGCAGACAGGGAGAAGATGCGGTCTGTGGAGGTAACCTCTCCGGTGAGGAAGGGAATAATGCCCCAGCTAATGGAAAGCTGTCGCCGCACTTTTTCGTGCATAGTCAGGGCGGCCACAGGGCAGGCGGGACGGAAGCGGCAGATCATCCGGGCGGTGTGCCCGGAGTTGGTAGCTACCAGAATGGCCTTGGCGTCCAGATCCTTGGCGGTCAGGCAGCAGGTGTGGGTAATGGCTTCGTTGATGTTAAACGTGGAGGCAGCTGTCTGTTCCCAAAACAGACGCCAGTAGTGAACAGAGCCCTCCGCCTCCTCCACAATGCTGGCCATAGCGGTGAGTGCCTCAATGGGGTAGTTACCGTTGGCCGTCTCCCCAGAGAGCATAACGCAGCTGGTGCCGTCAAAAACGGCGTTGGCTACATCGGATACCTCCGCGCGGGTGGGCCTGGGATTGCGGATCATAGAGTCCAGCATCTGGGTGGCAGTAATCACGGGTTTGCCCGCCTGCAGGCCCTTGCGGATCATCTGCTTTTGCAGGATAGGCACCCGGGCGGCGGGGATCTCCACCCCCAAATCTCCGCGGGCGACCATGATACCGTCGGCAGTGGCCAGGATTTCGTCGATGTTGTCCACGCCCTCCTGATTTTCGATCTTGGCGATAATGTGTATGTCATCGCCGCCGCACTGGTGGAGGATCTGCCGTACTGCCTCCACGTCGGCGGCCCGGCGGACGAAAGAGGCGGCGATATAGTCAAAGTCATTCTCTACACCAAAGCGGATATCAGCAATATCCTTGTCCGTAAGAGCGGGCAGCTGGATGTGGACGCCGGGAATGTTGATGGATTTATTGGAGGACAGGGTACCGCCGTTTTCCACCCGGCACAGAATGTCCTGCCCCTGGACGCTCTCCACCCGGACAGCCACCAGGCCGTCGTCAATCAGGATCTCCTGTCCGGGAGCCACCTCCTGGTGAAGCTTAGAATAGGTGACCGAGACAATGGCAGAGGTGCCCTCCACCTCCCGGGTGGTGAGGGTAAAACTGCTGCCCGCCTCCAGGGTGACGGACTTTTCCGAGAAGGACTTGATGCGGATCTCAGGCCCCTTTGTGTCCAGTATAGTGGCCACCGGGACGCCCATGGTGTCCCGGATAGACTTGAGTATATTCAGCCGGTTCAGATGTTCCTCGTGGTCGCCGTGGGAAAAGTTAAAGCGGGCCGCATCCATGCCGCTGCAAATCAGCTTGCGGATCATCTCTGCATTATTAACTGCCGGACCCAGCGTACAGATAATTTTAGTCTTTCTCATGATAAGCGTCCCTCCTGTGGAGTATAGATTATCTTTCTCACGTTTACAGCCATATCATACAGGAAAATATGCCCTTTGGATAGATAAGAAATCCATGAAAATCTGGCGTGATGAGAGGAAAAAACCGTAAAAAGCGGGCCGGAGAAAACCGGCGTACTTTTTTTACCCAATATTCCCGTAAATTTTACTTGTAAGAGGCGGCCAAGGCTGCAAATCGGGGCAGGGCCCGCTCAATCATCTCGGTCTGCACACAGTAGGCGATACGCACATGCCCGGGAGCACCGAAACCGGAGCCCGGCACCAGCAGCAGGTCAAATTCCTTCTTGGCCCGCTCACTGAAGGCCACGTCATCCGGTTCCAAAGAGCGGGGGAACAGGTAGAAGGCACCGCCGGGCTGGGCCACATGGTAGCCCATTTCCCGCAGAGCGGTAACCAACAGTTTGCAGTTACGCTCATAGACAGAAAGGTCGCTGGTCATATCGCAGCACAGGGAGGTGACCTGCTGGAACAGGCTGGGGGCGTTCACATAACCCAGAGAGCGGCCCGCTCCGGCTATGGCAGCGTACACCTGGGAGGCGTCGGTCACCTGTCCGGGTACCAGCACATAGCCAAGGCGCTCGCCGGGCAGAGACAGAGACTTGGAGAAGGAGTAACACACAATCGTATCCCGGTAGATATGGGGGATCCAGGGCACCTCAAAGCCCTGGAATACAATCTCCCGGTAGGGTTCGTCGGAAATGAGGTAGATGGGATGTCCATATTCCCCGCTCTTTGCGGTAAGGATAGCCGCCAGCCGTTCCAGAGTCTGACGGGAATAGACCACGCCGGAGGGATTGTTGGGGGAGTTGACCACCACTCCCTTAGTTTGAGGAGTGACAGAGCGCTCAAAGGCCTCAAAATCGATCTGGAAATCCTGGATTTCCGGAGGGATCAGCACCATCTTGGCCCCCGCGCCCTCGATAAATACCTTGTACTCAGGGAAATAAGGGGCGAAGACCACAAACTCATCCCCCGGGCAGGACAGCCCGTTGAATACGCAGCAAAGGGAGGCGGCAGCCCCCACGGTGATGTAGAAGTTGTCGGCTGTGTAGGAACAGCCAAAGCGGCGGTTGAGAGAGTCGGCAAAGCGCTGCCGGGCGCCGGCATCTCCCTGGGCACTGGTGTAGCAGTGGATGAGCTCGGGCTGCTCCTGAAGGATGCGGATAGCTGTCTCGTTCACTGCCTGGGGGGCAGGGACGCTGGGGTTACCCAAGGAAAAGTCAAAAATGTTTTCCGCCCCTACAACGGCGGCGCGCTGCTTGCCGTACTCAAAAAGCTCCCGGATTACGGAACGGGCAGTACCCAGTCCCAACATGCGTTCAGAAACCATAGAAGAACCTCCTGCCGTAAAAATCATTGGGCACCCGGACACCTGTGAGGAGCGGGCGCGGAAAATCGATAAAATGTATTATATCACACTGCTTTTATGAAGTAAAGAAAAACTCCCTGCAGGGGACGGAAGGAGGGGAAAAATGTCCCTTCTTGGGGAGAAAAGGGAAAAATAAAAGATAAATCCATGGTTTACAACTGCATGTGGGGCAGATATAATCTAAGGTAACATTTGACGGACCCTACTTGCTTGTAGGGTGAAAATGAGGGGGTGGCGGGATGCAAACTGCAGCAGGGGAATCCATATTGGCTCAGATTGTGATGGGCAGGCTGCGTTTTTGCCAGTTGGCGCCCGCTCGTCCCAAGCCCGGGCCGGCTTTGTCTCCCGAGGACGAGGAGGAACGCTTTCGTCAAGCTCAGCGGCTGTCTGTGCTGGAGCTGGCCGGCCTGTACGATCAGATGTGCCGACAGGTGGGAAAAGGGACAGCGTCTATTTTTGCCATCCACGCTATGCTCCTGGAGGACGAGGATTTTGTCCAGTCGGTACAGGAGAACATCCGCCGGGATCGTACCAACGCGGAGTTTGCCGTCTGGAAGACAGGGAGCGGATTGGCGGCCACCTTTGCTGCCATGGATGACCTGTATATGAGGGCTAGGGCGGGGGATATTCGGGATATTACCCACCGGATGATCCGCCGTCTTCAGGGAGAGCAGCAGGAGGATCCCCTCCGCCAGGGTCCTGCCATTTTAGTATCGGAGGAATTTTTGCCCAGTGAGGTGGCGGAGCTGGATCGGAGCCGACTTCTGGGAGTTATTGCCAGGAAGGGGAGCGTGGACAGCCACACAGCCCTGCTGCTGCGAGCCTGCCAGATTCCCGCCATGGCTCAGGTAGCGCTGGATGTGCGGTGGGACGGCCACCTGGCGTTGTTGGATGGAATTAACCATCGGCTTTACCTGGACCCAGACAGGAATACCATAAATCGGCTTTTGCCTGACCAGAGACAGATCCCCGGAGAGATAGGTACATACTGAAAATATGCAAAGGGCGGTCTGAAAGGCTGCCCTTTGTATATCTATTGAGTACCCGCTGGCAATGGACGGGAAAAACATGGGGAAAGGCGCAAGCCCTCTTGACGGGCGGCGGGAAACCGGATATAATAAATCCGCCGTTCACCTTGAAAGAGGTGGATGGTTGTGCAAACCGCGGTTAAAACCGAGAGATCCGTGGTAAGCAAGCCTATATACAGCAGGCGGAATAAAGCGGGCAGGGCGGGAAGCCTGGCTGTATCGTGGTATGATAGTTGATATGGTATGCTGGAATAGCTCAGTCGGTAGAGCAGCTGATTCGTAATCAGCAGGTCGCGTGTTCAAGTCACGTTTCCAGCTCCACGTCGGAGCAAAGCAAACTTTGCTCCGACGTTTTTTATTTGATTCGGCAGGACAACCCTAAAAGCTATTTTTCAAACCCAATATTTTGAGGAAAGAAGGAAGGCTCATGTCTCAGCAGGTATTGGAAAGGATTTTGGCAGGCAGGATTGTGGCCATCGTAAGGGGGATTCCCAGCACACAGATTGTCTCTCTTGCCTGGGCGTTGGAGAAGGGAGGAATCACCTGTATGGAGGTGACCTTTGACCAAAGCAGCCAGGAGAAGGCGCAGGACACTCTGGCCTCCATTCGGGCCATCAAAGGGGCCCTGGGGGATCGAATGTGCGTAGGGGCGGGGACAGTAATGTCGCCGGAACAGGTGCGTCAGGCCGCACAGGCGGGAGCGGAGTACATGATTTCCCCCAATGTGGATCAGGAGGTTATCCGCGAAACAAAGCGCCTGGGCAAGGTATCTATTCCAGGTGCTATGACCCCCACTGAGGCAGCCTTTGCCTATCAATGTGGGGCGGATATTGTAAAGATGTTCCCTGCCGGCCTGTTGGGAGCTGACTACATCAAAGCGGTGAAGGCGCCCCTAAAGCACATCCCCATGACCGCGGTGGGCAATATCAGCGTAGAAAACTGCGGAGCGTTTATAAAGGCCGGCGCGGTGGGAGTGGGTGTAGGCGGCAGCCTGGCTAATCCCAAACTGGTTGAGGAAGGCCGATTTGACGAGATAACCGCAACCGCCAGGGCCTATGTTCAGGCCTTGAGGGGCTAGAGTAGAGAGGAGTGATCATCTGTGGCCAAAGAGTATTTGCTTTATTATGATTCTGGTACCACCAATACCCGGGCCTACCTTTTGGATGAGCAATTTCAGATCTGCTCCGTGTCCAAACGTGAGGTGGGTTCCAAGGATTCTGCTATTGCGGGCAGCAATCGGGTACTGATTCAGGGGCTGAAGGAGCTGTATGACGAGATACTGGCCAACAACAGCCTGAAACCCACGGATATTTCCGCTATCTATGCCTCAGGGATGATCACAAGTCCCTATGGACTCAAGGAAATCCCCCACCTGCCCATTCCCATTACGGTGCAGGACATGGCCGATAGCTTGTATTGCTTCCACGAGGACACCCTGCTCCACCGCGACATCTACCTGGTACCGGGTTTGAAAACGGTGAATGAGGATTTTTCCTTTGTCAACAACATGCGGGGAGAAGAAATTGAGATTATCGGCGCCATGGAGGAACTTCAATCCGTCTCTGACGTACAGGATGTGGCACTGATTATGCCTGGCTCTCATACCCATGTGACCTATATGCGGGGGAATGAGGTGGCAGGAATTATCTCTAATATCTCAGGAGAGCTATTCTACGCTGTAAAGAAGGATACCATTTTAGCTCCGGTTCTGACTGTGGACAAGCCAGAACTGGACAAAGAGATGGTACGCAAAGGGGTGGAGAATCTCAACCGTTTTGGATTTAATCGCGCGTTATATATCTGCCACGCAATGCGGATTTTTGAACAGGGTACTCCCGTGGAGCGCTTCTCCTATGGCGAGGGTGTGATCAACGGCGGCGTACGGCAGTCGTTGGAGTATTACTGCCAGCATTTCTGGCCCAAGTGCCGTACCGCAGTTTTGGTGTCTGATGAATTTATGTACCAGCTGTTTTCCACCATTTTTGAGGGAAGTCCGTGGATTGACCGGGTGCTGTGGATGCCAATTTCTGAAAAAAAGAGCTATGCAGTCAGTGGACTGAAGAAGATTGTAGCCCTGAAAAAATAAGTGGCGGACAAGGGCTGATGGACTCCCTGGGGCGGCAATGGAGCGCCGCTCCAGGGAGAATCTGATCTGCGGGCACAGGGGAGGCGCGGAAAGCCCCTCCCTCGGGCTGAACCCAGGGGACTTAAGGGGGAGAAAGACGTGTTTCGTCTGAAAAAAGCCTACTTGGAAATTACCAATGTATGTAATCTGCACTGTGAATTTTGCCCTGGAACCCGACGGCAGCCGGGGTTCCTCGCGCCGAAGGACTTCTATTTGCTGGCCGGGCGACTGAGGCCCTTCACCCCATATCTCTACCTCCACTTGATGGGGGAACCTTTGCTCCACCCACAGCTGGAGAGGATTCTGTCATATGCAGAGGAGCTGGATTTTCGGGTGATGGTCACCACCAATGGAACTCTGCTGCCAAAGCAAGGTCCCCTATTGTGTCGCAGTCCGGCGGTGGAGAAAGTGAGTATTTCCCTGCACTCCCTGGAGGGAAACCAAGATGGGAGAGATTTGGATGCCTACCTGGAGGGCTGCCTGAGTTTTGCCCGGAGGGCTGAAAAGGCGGGGAAGCGGTGTGTTCTGCGGCTGTGGAACCTGGACGGACCGGAGACCACTGGGGCCAACACCCGGAATGGGGCTATCCTGGAGCAGGTAGCCCGGGCCTTTCCACATCCCTGGAAGGAGGGGAGGCAGGGGACAACCCTGGCCCCCGGAATATATCTGGAGTGGGGGGAGCGCTTTGTGTGGCCCGATCTGGAAGAAAAGGAGCGGGAGGGACGGGCCTTCTGCTACGGATTGAGGGATCAGGTGGGGGTGCTGTGGGATGGGACAGTTGTCCCCTGTTGCCTGGACCACGAGGGTGACATTCCTTTGGGTAACCTTTACAGACAGACAATGGAAGAGATTTTAAATACTTCCCGGGCCCGGGCCCTGTATCAGGGGTTTTCCCAGGGGAAAGCAGTGGAGGAGCTGTGCAGAAAATGCGGCTATGCCCGGCGCTTTATCAAAAATAAGTAGGAAAAAGCCCGCCGTAAGGCGGGCTTTTGGTATGTATGGAGGTTAGTCCTCCCACTGGGCGATGACCCTGCAGGGGAGCCCCGTCTGTTCCGGATCATCCAGCCACATGGTGTAGACTTGAAAAGGACCGGGAGTCGCAATGCGAAAGAGGTTATGTAGATTTTCAATCACATACACTCCGTGCTGTTCACATAGCTCATCGGCAGGACGGTGCTCCTTCCCCGGCCGGATACCGGGGCAGTCCACTCCGATAAACCGGATGTCCAGCTTCAGCAGGGACTCTATCAGCTCCTGAGAGAGGTAGGGATGGGGAGAAAAATAGTGGGGATCGCCGTATGGATAGCGCTGAATGTGTCCGGTATGAAAGAGGACAAAGGCCTTGGGGGGAATGACAGAAAGATCCACATGGGCGAGATCGGCTTCCTGCTGGCTGGACACGTCAAACAGGACGCCGGGACAGCTGAAATACTCCAGAGGGACAGGACGTTTTTGATAGGTGTCCAAGTGGGTCCCCACGTGGCCGGTGGAAATCAGACGGCGATCCAAGGTGTCAGTACCCAGCAAAGGGCTGCTGCGAGGGACAGAAGTTGTCAGATCCAAAAGCATGGTGCGGCTCCTTTCTGTGTGCGGCGAGGGGGTAACACAACCCAGAGAGGGACGCCGCACCCAATGTTCTGTGTCCGGGCTGTAAAGTAAAACAGCCCTCCGGATTATATCCATCATACCATTAAATTGAATTATTTAACAGAGAAAAAGAAAAAATTCAGTTTGTTTTTTGAGAGCGGGAGGAGAAAATACCCCTTGACAGGAAGAAAAACCACAGATACAATAAAGACACCCCCCGGGGGTGGGGTGCCATAAAAGATCATTGGGAGAAGACAGATTATGACAAAACAAAACTTTTCCATTACCGGCATGACCTGTACGGCCTGTTCTGCCCATGTGGAGCGGGCGGTGCGGAAGCTGCCTGGCGTCAAGGCCGCTGACGTGAGTCTGATGACCAACAGTATGGTGGCCCAGTTTGATGAGAACGCCCTGTCTTCTGAGGACATTATCCGGGCGGTGAAGGAGGCGGGCTACGGGGCCTCCCTGCCAGGGAAAGCGGGGACGGGGGAAACACGCCAAGGGGAAACCGTGCTGGAGGAGGAGCTGGCGGGAATGAAGCGCCGGCTCATCTGGTCCTTTGTGTTTCTGATTCCCCTGTTCTATATCTCCATGGGCCATATGCTGGGGGCCCCTCTGCCCTCCTTCCTTGTGGGGACGGAGAACGCCATAGCCTTTGGCCTGACCCAGCTGCTGCTCACCCTGCCTATTTTGTATATCAACGACAAATACTATAAAGTAGGCTTTAAGACCCTGTGGCACCGGGCCCCCAATATGGATGCCCTTATCGCTGTGGGTTCCTGTGCTGCGGTAGTTTACGGAGTGTTTGCCATCTACCAGATGGGGTACGGCCTGGGCCACGGAGACTGGGCACTGGTAGAGCGCTACCACATGGATCTGTATTTTGAGTCTGCGGGAATGATTTTGACCCTCATCACCCTGGGAAAGTTTTTGGAGACCCGCTCCCGGGGCAAGACTGGTCAGGCCATTGCCCGGCTGATGGATTTGGCGCCCAAGACCGCCGTTGTCCTGCGGGATGGAGCGGAGACGGAGGTGCCTGTGGAGGAGGTCCGGGTGGGCGACCGGGTGGTGGTTCGCCCGGGACAGTCTATCCCGGTGGACGGGGTGGTGGCGGAGGGCCACTCCGCCGTGGACGAGTCCGCTCTCACCGGCGAGTCCCTCCCCGTGGACAAGGGCCCGGGGGACAAGGTGGCCTCCGCCTCCATCAACAAATCCGGCTCCTTTATTTTTGAGGCTTCTCGGGTGGGAGAGGACACCACCCTGGCCCAGATGATCCGATTGGTGGAGGAGGCCGCCTCATCCAAGGCCCCCATTGCAAAATTGGCGGACAAGGTGGCGGGGGTATTTGTGCCGGTGGTCATGGCCATCGCTCTGGTTGCGGCGGCCGCCTGGCTGCTCACCGGCCACAGTGCCACCCAGGCCCTCACCGCCGGGGTGGCGGTGCTGGTCATCTCCTGTCCCTGTGCTTTGGGGCTGGCCACGCCGGTGGCCATTATGGTGGCCACCGGAAAGGGGGCGGAGCACGGCATACTGATTAAATCCGCCCAGGCTTTGGAGATGCTTCACCATGTGGACACGGTGGTGCTGGACAAGACGGGTACCCTCACCCAGGGCAAGCCCCGGGTTACCGACGTGCTGCCTGGCCCGGACATGGAGGAGGACGGGCTGCTCACTCTGGCAGCCTGCCTGGAGGCCCCCTCGGAACACCCTCTGGCCGCCGCCATTTTGGAACAGGCCAGGGCACGGGAGCTGAAAATCGGCCCCGTGGAGGACTTTACCGCCGTCCACGGCCGGGGCGTATCAGCCCGGCTGGGGGGACACACCTTCCTGGGAGGCAGCCGAGCCATGATGGAGGAGGCGGGAGTGGAACTGGGAGACTTCCCGTCCCGGGAAGAGGCCCTCTCTGTCCAGGGCAAGACCCCTTTGTACTTTGCCGATGAGCACCGGGTGCTGGGCCTTGTGGGGGTGGCGGACACCCCCAAACCCACCAGCGCGGCCGCGGTGGCCGCCTTCAAGGCCCTGGGTCTGGAGGTAGTGATGCTCACTGGCGATAACCAGCGCACCGCCCAGGCCATTGGACAGCAGCTGGGGGTCAGTCGGGTAATGGCGCAGGTGCTGCCCCAGGACAAGGAACGGGTCATCCGCCAGTTTCAGGAAGAGGGCAAGCGAGTGGCCATGGTGGGGGATGGCATTAACGATGCCCCCGCTCTGGCCCGGGCGGATGTGGGCCTGGCCATTGGGGCGGGCACCGACGTGGCTATGGAGTCGGCGGACATCGTGCTGATGAAGTCCGACCTGCTGGATGCGGCTGCTGCTGTGGAGCTCAGCCGGGCGGCCATCCGCAATATTAAGGAGAACCTGTTCTGGGCCTTTTTCTATAACTCTCTGGGCATTCCTCTGGCTGCGGGTGTATTTTATGCCCTGGGCTGGACAGACTTTATGCTCAACCCCATGTTTGCCGCTGCCGCCATGAGCCTGAGCTCAGTGTGCGTGGTGACCAACGCCCTGCGCCTGCGCTTTTTTAAGAGTAAATTTGCCCCGAAAGTCCCCGGCCCGCAGACCGGTGACAATAGCCCGGCGGCGCCGGCCTGCGCCGGCGCCTGCCCGGCGATACAGGAAGAAACGATGCAAGGAGGAACTGAAACCATGACTAAGAAGCTGAACATCGAAGGAATGATGTGTGCCCACTGTGTAGCCCACGTGGAGAAGGCCCTCAGCGCCCTGGGGGGCGTGACCTCGGCCAAGGCCGACCTGGAGGGAAAGTGCGCCACCGTCACCCTGGCGGCCCCTGTCTCCGACCAGGAGCTCACCGATGCCGTTACCCAAGCGGGCTATGAGGTGGTGTCCATTCAGTGAAGGCGGATCATGCCCAAGTCACTCGGCTGCTGAAGACCGCCCGGGGCCAGTTGGACGGCATTTTAAAGATGGTGGAGGAGGATCGGTACTGCCTGGATGTGTCCAACCAGCTCATGGCCACCCAATCCATCCTGAAGAAGGCCAACCGCATGGTGCTCCGGGCCCACATGGACAGCTGTGTCCGGGAGGCGGTGGACAGTGGAGACCCCGGCGAAAAGCTGGAGGAGCTGGCCGCCCTGCTGGACAAGCTGGCCGATTGAAGCAAATAAGACGCAAATGGGCTCCCCCAAATGGGGAGCCCATTTGCGTCTGTCGCGCGCCGCTCAGCCGGTGAAGTCCTCAGGGTATGGGCCCTGGAGGTAGGTGAGGACATGGAGGTCGTCGTTGGTCTCCACCCGGTAAGACCGACCGTCGGCCAGGAACAGGGCGGGCTCGCCATAGGCCCCCAGGCCCTGATCCACGATGGGCCCCCCGGAGAGAAGAGAGAGGCGGTCGTAACAGGCCTGGGCCAGCTCCGTCCCGGTGAGCTCCTGGGTGCCCATATGCTCTGCGGCCTGGGCGGCGGAGAGGGGGGACCAGTCTGCCTCCTCCGCCCAGGTGAGGGACAGGGCGGGGATCTGCTCCGGGTCGTACCACTTGCCGAAGGTGAGGTAGGAGCGGCCGTTGAAGCCATCCTCATAGAGGGAGAAGTAGACGTTGAAGTCGGAGGCCTGGGCCATACGCTCTCCGGCTTCCAGCCAGTGAGGTCATAGAGGCACTGAAGGGCCGGCCGGGCATACTGCCGGTCGGTGGGCAGGGGGCTGCCCTGGGCGTCCTGCTTTAGGACAGTGTCCGGATCCTGGTCGTGGGAGAGCTGGCCGCCCACAAAGGAGATGGTCACGTCCATCACGTCGGGGGCCAGAGCGTCCCAGGTGGGGTCGCCCCCTGTCCCGCACAGATCCTCCCGCCAGAGGGCCCCGTCCCGCAGCTTGGGGTACCGGGAACCTTCCGGTTCTTCCGAAAAGTAAAAGCCCTCCCCGTCCAGGGCCAGCTGCTGGGAGAGGTTGGCTTTCCGGTGATAGAGGTAAAAGCCGTCCCCGCCCCGGTCATAGATCTTAAGAAACTGTCCCCAGTCGTAATTGCTCAGGCTGAGCAGTTCCCGCTCCCCGTCCCCGTCCACATCCAGCTCGCCGCAGTATGTGCCGGAGAGGGCGAAGGCCATCACCGGTTCCCCTGAGTCGTCCAAAGAGAAGTAGTAGGAGGAGGAAGGGAGGCCTGCGCTGTCGTAGGCGGACTCCGGCAGGGTCAGCCGCCAGCCGCTGTAGCCCAGGGTGCGCAGAAGGAGGCCCACTGGAGCTGCTCCGGGTGCTCACAGTTGCCCGCGAAGCGCACCAGCGCCGTCCAGGGCGACTCCGGGCCGGGCCGGGTCACTGCCCACAGGTCGTACTGGGAGGATGCGCCGCTCTGCAGCACGGAGGGGACGGCCACCGCCAGCAGCGTCCCCTCCCCCAGGGGCAGGCGGCACAGGATGTGCTCCTCCCAGCCCTGGGCAGTTCCTCCTCCGCCGGCTGAGAGGCGGTGAGGGCGGGAGCAAAGTCATACCTCCGCTCCCGCTCCAACTGGATGGACTCCGGGTAGGACGGGCCCTGCTCCTGGGAGAGGCCCAGAGCCTCCCGCCTCTCTCTAATCCGCTGTCCCAAGGTCATGGCCATTTTCGTCCTTTCTGTTTGATGTAGCTCCATTATAGCGGAAACTTCCCCTTGCGTGCCACCAACTTTGGGGGCAAATATCAGTTGCCTCCCTCTGGTTGGCGCATAACAGCCCGTTCCCGCCGGCACACTAAGGGGAAAAGGAGGGGGGAAAGAAGTTGAAGGAGCGGGGACGCTATCTGTTGTCCGGGGCACTGGCTGGGCTGACCAATGGACTGTTCGGGGGAGGGGGCGGGTCAGTCCTGGTCCCTCTGCTTACCCGGTACTGTCGCCTGAGCCAGCGCCAGGCCTTTGCAACCTCGGTGGCGGTAATTCTCCCTATGTGCATCCTCTCATCGGTCATTTACCTGCTGCGGGGTGGACTGGACTGGCAGGCAGCCCTGCCCTACCTCATAGGGGGCGCAGCCGGGGGCTGGATCGGTGGGCGCTGGTTCAAAGGAATGAATATGCTGTGGCTTAAGCGGGCCTTTGGCCTGCTGCTCATCTATGGAGGAGTGAGGTGTTTTCTTTGACAGAGTGGATACTGCCCCTGCTGGTGGGGGCGGGCACAGGGGTGCTGTCCGGGTTTGGCGTGGGAGGGGGTACTCTGCTGCTGGTCTATCTCACTGCCTTTGCCGGGGTAGAGCAGCGGCTGGCCCAGGGCATTAACCTGCTCTACTTCCTCCCCGCCGCCCTGCTGGCCCTGCCCGCCCATGTGAAAAACGGCTATATTCAGCGCCCAGCCCTGCTGCCGGCCATTGGGGCGGGTCTCCTGTGTGCAGGGCTGGGGGCCTGGCTGGCCACTTCTCTGGAGGTGACGCTGCTGCGCCGGCTGTTTGGAGGCTTTCTTGTGGTGGTGGGTCTTGGAGAGCTGCTGGGTCGGGGACAGAGATGAGCGGACAGATTGTGCTTGCCCCGGGGCCTGGGATGGGGTATGATAGGGACAGCTCCTCCCTGTGGGGGGAGGGAAAGGAGACTGCCTATGTGGTTTGACAATGCGGTCATTTATCAGATCTATCCCCTGGGCCTGTGCGGCGCCCCGGAGTATAACGATGGCGTGGTACAGCCCCGGATTTTAAAGCTGCTGCCCTGGGTGGAGCATATTAAAAAGCTGGGGGCGGACACGGTACTTTTCAATCCCCTCTTTGACAGCGACAAGCACGGCTATGACACCCGGGACTACCTGCGGGTGGATCCCCGGCTGGGGGAAGACGGAGATTTGGCACAGGTATGCCGCGCCCTCCACCAAGCAGGCCTGCGGGTGATGCTGGACGGGGTATTCAACCACGTGGGCCGGGGCTTCTGGGCCTTCCGGGATGTGCAGGAGAAGCGGTGGGACAGCCCCTACAAGGACTGGTTCCACCTGGACTTCGGGGGAAACACCAACTACAACGACGGCTTCTGGTACGAGGGCTGGGAGGGCCACAACGAGCTGGTGAAGCTGAATGTGTGGAACCCGGCGGTGGTGGAACACCAGTTTCAGGCCATCCGCTCCTGGGTGGAGCGCTTTGACATCGACGGGCTGCGGCTGGACGTGGCCTATTGCCTGCCCCCTGAGTACTTAAAACAGCTGCGGGCCTTTACCCAGGGGCTCAAGCCCGATTTCGTCCTCATGGGGGAGACCCTCCACGGGGACTATAACCGCTGGATGGGGCCGGAAGGGTGCTACAGCGTCACCAACTACGAGTGCTACAAGGGGCTGTGGTCCTCCTTCAACTCCATGAACCTGTTTGAAATTGGCCACTCCCTGGCCCGGCAGTTTGGGCCGGAGCAGTGGACCCTCTACAAGGGGGCCCACCTGCTGTCTTTCCTGGACAACCACGACGTCACCCGTATCGCCTCCCAGCTCACCAACCCCCACCACCTGGAGCCAGCCTACGCCCTTATGTTCGGCATGCCCGGGGTGCCGGCGGTGTACTACGGCAGCGAGTGGGGCATTCGGGGAGAGAAGAAGGAGGGGGACGGTGCCCTGCGACCCGCCCTGGAGGGGCCGGAGTGGAACAGCCTGACCGACTGGATCTGCAAGCTGGCCGCCGCTAAAAAGGGCAGCCCCGCCCTGTGCTGTGGGGACTACCGCAACGTACTCATCACCAACCGGCAGCTTATCTTCGAGCGCAAGTGCCCGGAGGAGCGGGTGCTGGTGGCGGTCAATGCCGACGGGGAGTCCTATACTGCCCACTTTGACGCAGGCTGCGGTCTGGCCTGGGATCTCATTACCGGGGAGAAGCACGACTTTGGCGGAGGAAGTCAGCTGCCCCCCTACAGTGCCCGGTTTTGGAAGATGGAGCGGTGATGCCCAAGAAAAGAACATGCGCCGGGAAGCATGGCTTCCCGGCGCATGTTCTTTTTCTTCAGACAGGGTGACCCAGAGGCGGTTATCCCTCCGCTGCAAACAATGCCGCCAGGGACCGGGTGTAAGGCGGGCGGCAGATCCCCTTCTCCGTGACAATGGCGGTAATCAGCTGGTGGGGGGTAACATCAAAGGCGGGATTATAGCACGTTACGCCTTCCGGGGCCATGGGTTCCCGGTACCACAGGGAGCGGATCTCTTCCCCGTCCCGCTCCTCGATAGGGATGTGGTCCCCGTCGGGGCAGCCCAGATCCACGGTGGAGGTGGGGCCCAGGACGTAGAAGGGGATGCGGTAGTGCCGGGCCAGGATGGCAACGGCGCTGGTGCCAATCTTGTTGGCCACGTCTCCGTTGGCGGCTACTCGGTCGCAGCCCACCATGCAGGCCTGGATCCAGCCCTGTTTCATCACCATGGAGGCCATATTGTCGCAGATAAGGGTGACGTCCACCCCCGCCCGCTGCAGTTCCCAGGCGGTGAGGCGGGCCCCCTGGAGAAGGGGCCGGGTCTCGTCGGCGTACACCCGCAGCTTCATCCCCAGCTGGGCCGCCAGGTGGAAGGGCCCCTGGCCCGTGCCGTAGCGGGAAGTGGCCAGGGGGCCGGCATTGCAGTGGGTAAGTACCCCGTCCCCTTCCTTCAGCAGGGACAGGCCGTACCGGGAGATGCTCAGGCACATCTCCTCGTCTTCCCGGCGGATGGCCCGGGCCTCCTCCCCCAGAGCGCGGACGATGTCCGCTGCCGGGGCTCCCGCCATGGAAGCGGCCCGGCGGCTCATCCGCTCCACAGCCCAGGACAGGTTTACCGCCGTGGGCCGGGCGCTGGAAAGAAATTTACCCAGCCGATCCAGCCGGGCAAAGAAGTCCGCACCCTCCAGCCCCTCCCGCTCCAGCTGCCCGGCCAGCACATACAGGCAGTACCCCGCAAAAATGCCGATGGCGGGGGCGCCCCGTACCTGCAGGGCGCGGATGGCCTGATACATCTCTTCGGCGGTGCCCAGAGTGAGAAAGACCTGGCGGCGGGGCAGCTGAGTCTGATCCAGAATGACCACGCCGGTGCCGTCAGGGGACAGACGGATATTTTCCGGAAGTTCAGCCATGGGTTTCCTCCTTGTTCAAAGGCGCAGCCAGGGTTCGGTAGTGTTCCTCTAGCCCCCGGAGGGCCTGTGCCTCCTCCGGAGACAGCTCCACACCGCCACCCAGCTGGAGGACTAGGGCAAAAATCTTGGCCGTGTGTTCCACCTGCTCCATGCGATCAAAGGCCCTCCACAGATCTTCGCCCCAGGTGATGGCCCCGTGGTTGGCCAGCAGGGCGGCATTGTAATGGGCCGCGTAGGGACGTAGGCTGTCGGGCACCTGGCTGGTGGAGGGGAGGGCGAAGGGGACCACCGGCACTTTTCCCAGGCCGGTGATGGTCTCGGTGAGATATGCCTCCTCCAGGGGGCGGCGGCAGACGGCAAAGGCGGTGGCGGCGGGGGGATGGGCGTGAACCACCGACCCCACATCGGGCCGCTCCCGGTAGATGAGCAGGTGCATGGCCGCCTCGGAGGAGGGGTGGCGATTCCCCGCCAGCACCCGGCCCTCCAAATCGCACACCACCAGCATCTCCGGCGTGATGCGTCCCTTGCTCACCCCGGAGGGGGTGAGCAGAATCTGTCCCTCCCCTGTCCGGACAGAGACATTTCCGTCGTTGCTCACCACATAGCCCCGCTGGTAGAGCAGATGGCACACCTGGCACAGCTGCTCCCGCAGCTGAGGAAAATCGTATGCTCCCACGGTGCTCACAGGAAAATCTTGCTGGGGGCCCGGCGGCCGGCGTACTGCTCCTCCAGCTCCTTTTGGTGGTACAGGTACCCCTCATGGTCGAAGTATTTGGCTCCCTTGGGGCAGTTCTTCACGCAGGCACAGCATTTGATGCACTTACCCGTCACACTGGACACATCCCCCGGGTCAATGGAACCCATGGGGCACAGCCGGGCGCACAGGCCGCACTTGACGCACTTGTCCGGATCGGTGACCGGCTTGGCCTTTAAAAAGTCCTTAATGGGTTCGCCGTGGCGATCCCGGGGGGTGTAGTAGGGGCGGATGGGGTCACAGCCCTCCACCTCCACCGGTTGGGCGGGAGCTTCAGTCAGGGACTTCACCTTGTCGGCCGCCCTGTCGGCCAGCTCCTGCACCAAGGCCATGTCCTCCTCATCGGGGCGGCCCGCCCCCAGCACCCTGGAGAAGGAGTGTTCCCCCACAAAGGCTCCGGCGGCTACGGGGACAAAGCCGTTGTCCCGGGCCACGTTGCGCAGCTCCATCAGCCCATCGTCAAAGTTCCGGTTGCCATAGAGCACCACGGGGACGGCCAGGGCGCCGCCGCCGTGGATACTGTCCCGCACGTAGGGCAGCAGCAGGTTGGGCACCCGCCCGGCGTAGACGGGGAGGGCCAGCACCACCAGATCCTCCGGGGTAAAGCTCAGCTCCTTCTCCCGGGCGGCGGGCAGGTTAAAGCAGTACTCCTGATATGCGCTCCCCAGGGACTGAGCTATGGATTTGCCCAACGCTGCGGCCACTTTTTTGGTGGTCCCGGTGGCGCTGAAGTAGACCGCCCACACAGTTTTGATTTCCATATGTAATTCTCCTTTGAAAAACTCCAACTAGTATTGAAAAAATACCCTACAACTGGTAAGCTTCTACCTTTGTATCTGCCACACAGGCATCCTTTGCGGCCCGAACAAGGGCCATGTGGGGCTGTTCCAGATGGAGCTGCTGTGCCTGGCGGTCCGTCCACCGTTCTACCAGGAGGACGACATTCTCGTCCTGGACGGAGCGGTAGTAGTCGTAGCCCAGGCAGCCCGCCTCCTCCAGTACCGCTTCCCGGAATTTCCCATGCTCCAGGCGGCCCAGGAACTCCTCCCGCATCCCGGGCTGCAGAATGTAAGTCACATTAATTCCCAGCATCAGAGCCTCTCCTCTCATTTCTGCAGCCGCCGGCTGTTCAGGTATCCCTCCAGGATAAGAGACGCAGCCACGGCGTCCACGGTTTTTTTTCGTTTCTTGGCATTTTTCCCCGCCTCAAATAAAATACGATGAGCGTCTATAGTGGTACGCCGCTCGTCCCAGAGTACGGGGGCAAGACCGGTGGCCTCCTCCACCTGCCGGGCAAAGTCCCGGTACAGCTGAGCCCGGGGTCCCTCAGTACCGTCCATATTTCGGGGAAAGCCCATCACCAGCTGGGTCACCTGGTGTTCCTTTACCAGCAGACTCAATTCTTCCAAAACCCTCTCCGCCTTTCGGCTGTGGATGGTGGTGGTAAAGCCGGCCAACAGGCCGGTGGGGTCGGAAATTGCCACACCGGTGTGGGCATCTCCGTAGTCGATGGCCATAACCCGCAAGACCCTCTCCTCCTTTCCAGACTATGATACAGGAAACGGGAGGAAAATACAATTCCTCCTGAAAATAAGACGCCGCAGCAGCGCTGCGGCGTCTTTTCTTTCTTGGATAAAAAACCAATCAGGCCAGGGCCTTCTTGGCGGTCTCGGTGAGCTGGGTAAAGGCGGCCTTGTCGTTGACGGCCAGCTCGGAGAGCATCTTGCGGTTGATGACGATGCCGGCCTTCTTCAGGCCGTTCATAAAGGTGGAATAGTTCATGCCGTTGAGCTTGCAGGCGGCATTGATCCGGGTGATCCACAGCTGACGGAAATCGCGCTTTTTCAGCTTGCGGCCGGTATAGGCGTACACGCCGGACTTCATAACGGCCTGGTTGGCCATCTTGTAGTGCTTGGACTTGGAACCCCAGTAGCCCTTGGCCAGCTTGAGGATTTTATTTCTTCTCTTGCGGGACATCATTGCGCCCTTGACTCTTGCCATTGTTCGTTACCTCCCTCGTCTTACTTATACAGGATCATGCGCTTGACGGCGGCCTCGTTGGTCTTGTCCGCGTAGGTGGTGCCGCGCAGAGCCCGCTTAAGCTTGGTGGTCTTGCCGTGGCCGTTGAGCAGGTGGCGCTTCTTGGTCATAGCGCGCTTGACCTTGCCGGTTTTGGTGAGAGAAAAACGCTTTTTGGCGCCGCTGTGAGTTTTGATCTTAATCTTCGGCATAACGATAAACTCCTTTACTTACTTTTTGGCATCCTTTGCAGGTTTGGGGGACAGGAAGATGGACATATGTCGTCCCTCCAGCTTAGGGCTTTTGTCCATCACGGCAACCTCGCCGCACTCCTCGGCAAATTTCATCAGCAGATCCTGGCCGATATTGGTGTGGGCCATCTCCCGGCCCCGGAAACGGACAGTGACTTTGCAGCGGTTGCCCTCGGACAAAAATTTCTGGGCATTTTTCAGCTTCACATTGAAATCGTTGACGTCAATGCTGGGAGACATCCGGACTTCCTTGACCTCCACCACGCGCTGATTTTTACGGGCTTCCTTCTCGCGCTTGGTCTGCTCGAACCGGTACTTGCCGTAGTCCATGAGCTTGCACACGGGAGGTACGGCGTTGGGGGAGATTTTGACCAGATCCAAACTGCGCTCCTCAGCTAGGTGCAGGGCCTCCTGAGAGGACATGATGCCCAGCTGTTCGCCGGATTCAGAGATCAGGCGGACCTCCTTGTCCCGGATTTCCTCGTTGGTTTGATGACCTGTGTTAGCGATGGGAAAGCACCTCCAGACATAAAAAATACGGGCCGCCGGCACGGCTCCCGTATCACAGCAAAACAAGCGCCGGTTGACCGGCGGAGGTTTTCCATGTTGACCCTTTGGCTCAGGCCTGGGGTGAGGACGGGGCACCGTTCCTGCTTTCTTGTACCAAGGTATTTTAGCACTCAAATTTCCCTGTGTCAAGAGGGAAACAAAAAGTCTCTCTCCTATATTGTTTAAAGGGCAAGGTCACTTCCCGCCAAAAGTGGAACCGAAAGAAATCCAACAGACTGAATATGCCTCAGAAACGGGAAAACACTCAGGAAAAGAGAAAATGCAAGGCAGAAGATTAACATAACATGGAAGCACAAAAATTGAAGAGAAAAAGTTGTTCACAATTTCCACAGATTTTTCCACAAGGCGTGGGGAAACTAGGGGAAAGTTGAAATCTTTTCTGGCGCTGGAGGGCTGGTAAATTAAGTAAATGTAAAATTTAAAAAAATACAGGTTACATAACGCAAAAACACGAAAAAAATCTGGGCAAAACGACAAATCTTTTTGAAAAAAATCTCACGGCACACCAGAATTAGTTTTCCGGGGGAAACAGGGACGTTTCCGGCTGAAAAGTGTCCTTTTTGAGACCGGGGAGATGAGGGCTGGAAACTGTGGGCCCGGGTCAACCTAGGGCAATGCTCCGGGTAGCGTAGGCGTTGAGTTCTAGGCCGGCCCGACGGCCTGCCAGATACTCGTAATACCCTTGGCAGCCAATCATGGCGGCGTTGTCACCGCAATATTTCAGTTCAGGGAGATAGAGCCGGTCTCCGCTATGGGCGCAGGCCATCTGCAAATCTGCCCGGATGCGCCGGTTGGCGGCCACCCCTCCGGCCACCGCCACCTGGCCGTAGCCCTTCTGTCGGGCGGCCTCCATGACCCGGGGGACCAGGGACTCGCTTACAGCCCGGCCGAAGCTGGCGGCAAAGGAGGGGAGATCCAGTGCTTCCCCTTTCTGCTGTGTGTTGTGAATAAGGTTGAGGCTGGCCGTTTTCAGCCCAGAGAAGGACATATCCAGGTCATGGCCGGCTACATGGGCCCGGGGGAGCTCATATCTGTTGTCGTTGCCACCGTCAGACAGCCGATCCATGGGGGCGCCCCCGGGGTAGCCGATGCCCAGCACCCGGGCCACTTTGTCAAAGCATTCCCCAGCCGCGTCGTCCCGGGTGGACCCCAGCACCTCCATCTCGGTATAGGAGCGCACGTCCACGATGGCGGTGGTTCCGCCGGAGACGCACAGGCAGACGAAGGGAGGCTCCAGGTCGGGGTGGGTGAGATAGTTGGCGGCGATGTGGCCCCGCACGTGGTGGACGGGAATAAGGGGGAGATCCAGGGCTAGGGCGGCCCCCTTGGCAAAATTTACCCCTACCAGAACCGCTCCGATGAGGCCCGGAGCGTAGGTGACAGCCAGGGCGTCCAGCTGGGACTGGGTGAGTCCCGCCTGGCTGAGGGCCTGGTCGGCCAAGCCGGTGACGGCCTCCACATGCTTGCGGGAGGCAATCTCAGGGACTACTCCGCCGTAGATGGTGTGCATCTCAATTTGGGAGGACACGCAGTTGGACAAAACTGTTCGCCCGTCCCGTACCACGGCGGCGGCAGTTTCGTCGCAGGAGGACTCAATGGCCAAGATGTTCATGGCGGTATCACTCCTCAGTCCAGGCAACCGGCGGGCCGGGCTGCTGCCCTGGGGCCAGGGGAAGCTGGACACAGCGTTGATAGGTGGCAGGAGAGAGATGACGGCGATAGATACGCTGGTGAACCTCCAGCAGCTCCTGAGCCGTCACATCCTCCCGTCCCCGGATAAGGGTGCGGAAACGGATGCCAAACAGGGCGCAGTTATACCCGCCGTAGCGGAAGCCGTGGCGCAGATAGAAGGCCAGGCGGCGCCGGCGCAGCGCCTCTCCGGCGGGGTCGCCCCCCTCCGGCTCTTCCACCTCGCCGAAGATCCCACGGACATCCCGGAAATGTTCGGCCAACAGATCCAGCATCTGACCGCCCAGACCCCGGTTCCGGATGCCCGGCAGGGTGCCCAGGTAGTCCAGCAGTACAAAGGGGACGCCCGGCTCCAGCCACAGCAGGGCATAGCCCAGCAGCTGCTCCCCTTCATACAGGCCCAAGGCCTGGTAGCGTCCCTGGGATTGCAGTGTCAGCATGGTGTCCAGGGGCTTTAGCTCCTGGGGGGGAAAATCCCGCTGCAGCTGCTCATGATAAAGGGAGGACAGCTGGCAGGGGGTTAATTCATTCAGTCTCATGGGAAAACTCCTTGGTCATAATCACAGCGTCCTCCCGGGGCTTCTGATAGTAGCCCGGGCGCAGCCCGGCCCGGTGAAAGCCGTATTTTTCGTAAAGGCCGATGGCGGCGGCGTTGGAGGCGCGCACCTCTAGGGTGAGGAAGGACAGGTTGGCCGCCCCGAAGCGGCAGAACACCTCTAGCAGGGCGGAGGCCACCCCGTGGCGCCGGGCGTCCGGTTCCACCGCCACATTGTCAATATATCCCTCGTCCAGAATGGCGTGGAGCCCGGCGTAACCCAGGATGTTCCCCTCCTCGTCCTCGGCCACGATAAAGCTGGCCTGGGGGTCATAGAGGGCATCAGTGAGCATGGACTCTGTCCAGGGGACGGAGAAGCAGGTCTGCTCCAGGGCTAGAATCTGAGGGATATGGCTTCGATCCATAGGGACAATCTGGTAGTACATCAGCAAAAACACTCCTAAAGGTCCATTCCAGGGGGAAAGGGTTCCCGGCTCATCAGACCCCACATCCGGTCAATGTAGGACAAGGTATAGTGCCCTTCCAAGAGGTGGAAACGGAAGGCTCCCCGGTGGGTGAGCACCCAGTCCCCCCCCTCCCGGCGCAGCCAGCCTAACAGCTGCCCCAGACGCAGCTCCAGGCCGTAGGCCCCGTCCAGGGAGCGGCCAAAACAGGTTTGAAACTCTTCCGGGGAGATGCGGGTGGTATAGGCCCGCCAAAACAAATCATACACCATCCGCTGCCGCTGTGTAAAGCGGCAAGTGAGGGCGGTAGGCAGATTTCGGTGGGAAATCCGGTCCAAATAGGCGGGGACGGAGAAGGTGTTGACCTTAAACTGGCCGGGAAGCAGAGTGGCGGCCGAGCAGCCAAAGCCCAAAAAGTTGGTGCGGGTCATGGAAGAATATCCCTTGCCGGGTGTGTGGGCGAAGGTCCAGATAGAGTCACGCAAATACCCGCGCGCCAGAAGAAATTGGGTAAGCTGGTTCAGCAGGGCCCACTTTTCCCGGCGGGACAGCTCCTGGTTGGGGCCGGGGGTGAAGGAGAAGTCGATGAAGGGATAGAAAGCCAGGTGGTTGGCCCCCATCTCCTCGGCTAGCAGGATATCCCGGCGCAGGTGGTCAAAGGTTTGTCCCGGTAGGGCAAAGATGAAGTCGGCGGACACCGTGTCAAAGGGGACGGCGGCCAGGGCCGCCCCCAGGGCCGTCGGGTCGGGCTGCTCCCGGCCCAGGCCAGAAAGAGGGACAGGTTGGAAGGACTGGATGCCCACACAGATCCGGGTCACTCCCGCCTCCTTCAGGGCGGAGAGGGTATCCGCCGTCACGTCCCGGGGATGAAGCTCCGCCCCGATGCCGTCGGTGAGGATAAAGTGTTCCTCCAGGGCCCGCACCACCTCCCCCAGCCGGGGGGACAGCAGGGCGGGGGAGCCGCCCCCGAAGTAGAGGCTGGTGGCCTGCCGGCGGCCGGGCCACTGGGAACCCACCAGGCGGATCTCTTCCAGCACGCCCTCCAGGTAGTCCTGGGCCAGGGCCGGGTCATAGACCACCTTACAGTAGGGGCAGAAGGTGCATAAAGAACGGCAGAAGGGGATGTGGACATACAGTCCCAGGGGATTCGCCCCCTCCAGGGGAAGGGGCTGGTCATAGTCCGGGGTAAAGTGAAAGGGGGCGGCGCTGCGGGTAAGCCACATGCGGGCGGCGGTAACGGGAATGGACATGAGTCTCCTCCTCTCAGATGTACCTCAGATAAGTGGACAGCATGTCCAGAATGACAGGGATGTTGCCCCGGAAGACCAGGGCATACTCTGCGGCAAAGAAGTAACCGCACTCCCGGCACAGCCCCGGCACCTCTACACACCGGCCGCACACAGACAGCTTGCCCCGCTCCATCACCACACACTGGCGGCAGGGGGTGGGAAAGGTATTGCCGATGAGATAGGGAAAGGCGGAGCGCAGGTTGAAGATGGGGAAGCCCTCCGCCATCAGCCTCTCCAACTGCCGGCATACCGCCTTCTTCTCCTCCCGGCTCAGGGCCAGCGCCCGGGTGTCCGGGTAGGGGGTGTGGAAATTGAAGGACGCCGCCCGTACATTGGGTTCCTCCCGGGCTACCTGGCACACGTGGGCCACTGTGTGCTTGTTGAGCTGGTTGACGGCCATGTAGAGGCAGATGTTGCCGGACGTGGCGGCACGAATGTTGGCCAGGATGGTGTCGTAGGTGTCCCCACGGATGGCGTTGTGGGCCGCCCGGTTCCCGTCCAGGGAGAGAAGGATAAGGTCAGCCTCCGGCAGGTCCAGGGGGAAGGTGCCGTTGGTCACCACATTGACAATGAGAAAGCCCATCTCCTTGGCCTCCCGTACCAGGACTGGGAGGGTCATGTCCCCGTCCCGCCACAGAAAGGTCTCCCCACCACAGAAAAAGAGGATGCGCACCCCCATGGCATAGAGCTGCTCCATCTCCCGGCGGATGTCCCTGTAGGAGTAGTCCCGGGCCACAATGTTATTCACCGAGCAATGCTTGCAGTGGAGGTTGCAGCGGTCAGTGAGGATGATGGTGCCCAGGATGGGGTCTTTTCTGCGAAAAAGGATGGTACTCAGCCCGAAGGCGGAGAAGGTAAGGAATGAGGAGAACTTCATGGCCGCAAGCTCCTTTCTGGGGCAGTATTGTCTGTTTGAAGCTTACCATACGGCCCTTGGGAAGGGCAAGGGAGCGGAGACAGGTGGTTAACTTAACGAGACAGACGGAAAACTGGCCCCGGAAATCCGGGGCCAGTTTTGGGGAGATGTACGGATTTACTCCTGGGACGCGGTCTGGGGGAAGGACTCCTCCAGGCAATCCCCTTCCTGCGCCTCCCGGCCCAGGAGGAAGGGGAGGAAGCGCTCCATCAGCAGGACATAGGTGGACAGGAATACCAGGCCCGCCGCCAGGGCGGTCCACTTTTTCCGCCGGACGGGAACAGACAGGCCGGCCAGCATCCCTCCGGCAAACAGGCACAGCTTCACCAGGGCAAAGTCCTGCCAGGTGGACTGGGCCGCGTAGCGGTTGGCGCGGTCAAAAAGGGACAGGATGATGCGCATAAAAATACCTCCTTTTGCTATATGGGCGTAGGCGTACAGGTGCTAAAGCGGAAATATTCAGCGGGGGGAATCAATCAGTGGGCCTGGGCCCAGCTCTTCCCGGTCCCCGTGTCGGCTACCAGGGGGACGGGAAGGGCGGCGGCCCCCTCCATTTCTTCCTTGACCAGTTTGCAGACGGCGGGTACTTCCTCCAGAGGGCACTCCACGATCAGCTCGTCGTGAACCTGAAGAACCAGACGGCCCCGGAGCCCCTCCTCCAGCAGACGGTTGCGCACCCGAATCATGGCCAGCTTGATAATATCGGCGGCGGTGCCCTGGATCGGGGCGTTAAGGGCCACCCGCTCTCCGAAGGAGCGGGTATTGAAATTGGAGGACTTCAGCTCCGGCACCCAGCGGCGGCGGCCAAAGAGGGTGGAGACATAGCCGTCTTTTTTGGCCCTCTCCACCACCGCATCCATATAGGCCCGTACTCCGGCATAGTGTTCAAAGTACTTGTCCATGTATTCCTTGGCCTGTTGAACAGTCACTCCGATGTCCTGGCTGAGGGAGAAGGGGGAGATGCCGTAAACGATGCCGAAATTCACTGCCTTGGCACTGCGGCGCATTAAGGGGGTGACCTCTTCCTGAGGCACGCCGAAGACCTGGGAGGCAGTGATGGTGTGGATGTCCTCCCCGGAGCGGAAGCCCTCCATCATGGCCTGATCCTCTGCCATGCAGGCCAGCAGCCGCAGCTCAATCTGGGAATAGTCTGCGTCTACCAGTGCCATCCCCGGCCCGGCCACAAACATCTTCCGCAGCTGGGCCCCCAACTGGGTGCGCACGGGGATGTTCTGCAGGTTGGGCTCGGTGGAGGAGAGGCGGCCGGTGGCGGTGACGGTGTTCTGGAAAGAGGTGTGGATGCGCCCATCGGGGTCAATGACCTTTCCCAGCCCGTCGGCATAGGTGGACTTCAGCTTGGTCAGCTGGCGGTAGTCCAAAATGACCTGGATGATGGGGTGCCTGCCCATGAGCTTCTCCAGCACGTCGGCGTTGGTGGAGTAGCCCGTCTTGGTCTTCTTCACTGGGGGAAGTCCCAGCTGGTCAAAGAGGACATGGCCCAACTGCTGGGTGGAGTTGATGTTAAACTCCTCTCCGGCCAGCTGATAGATGGTCTGTTGATCCTGCTGGATACCCTGGGCCAGAGCCTGCCCAAACTCCGCCAGGGCGCTCCGGTCCACCAAAACCCCTGCCAGCTCCATCTCGGCCAGCACCGGGCACAGGGGGAGCTCCACCTGGTAGTAGAGCTGCTCCATTCCCAGCTCCTTCAGGCGCTGGGACAAGGTTTCATAGAGGCAGCCGATCAGGGCGCAGTGGGACAGTAAAGCGGCGGTGGGTGCGGCGGGATCCCCCAGGGGCCCGAAGGCGCCTGGATCCAGGTAAGCGGAGGCTTTGGGAAATTCCTGATTATAGTAGGTCATCCCCAGCTTCTCCAGCTCATAGCTGCCGTCGGTAGGGGAGAGCAGGTAAGCGGCCACCTCTGTGTCAAAGACAATACCGCCGGGTGTAATATTCTGGGAGAGCAGGGCGCGGCACAGCTCCTTGGAACCGTGTACCACCTTTGGAATATCCGGGGCAAACAGGGCCTCCAAGGCGCTGTCGTACTGCTCCAACCGGTGGGCCATAAGAAGGGCGGCGTGGCTGTGGGACGATTGGGGCATATATTCCACGCACACTGCGTCCAGGGAAGGCAGAGGCAGGACAAAGACCTGCTTTTGCTTTCGCCACAGTTCCAGCAGCTCCCGGAACCGCTGGGCGCTGTCCACCACCTCGCTGGTGCAGGTGCCCTGATCCGCCGGCCTGCCGGTGGCGCTCTCTCCCTGGGGCGCCGTGAGGTGATATTTTTCAATAAGCTTGGAGAACTCCAAATTTAAAAACAGCTGATAAAGACGGGAATTGTCTGCCTCCCGGCGCAGGTTGTCCTCCGGCCGGAAGTCAATGGGGGCGTCGGTGCGGATGGTGGCCAGGTCGTAGGACATGCGGGCCGACGCCTCCCCCTCCTGCAGCTTTTTGACAACCCCGGGCTTGGCGGGGACGCCGGGAGACATCTCAATATCGGGCAGGGCGGCGTACAGGGCGTCCAGGGTGTGGTAGCGCTGAACCAGGGCCATGGCGGTCTTTTCCCCTACCCCCTTGACGCCGGGGATGTTGTCGCTGGCATCCCCCATCAGGGCCTTCAGGTCAATGATGTGGATGGGCTCAAAGCCGTACTCGGCCTGGAAGGAGTCAGGGGTCATCTCCCGGGTGGAGGTCTGCCCCATGCGGGTGGACACCAGCTTGACGGTGGTCTGCTCCGTCACCAGCTGCAGGGAGTCCTTGTCTCCGGTGACAATCACCGTACTCCAGCCCGCTTGGGTGTCCCGCCGGGAGATGGTGCCGATGAGGTCGTCCGCCTCCCACCCGTCCAACTCATACATGGGAATGTTCATGGCCCGCAGCACGTCCTTCAAAAGGGGCATCTGGCTGGCCAGCTCGTCAGGCATCCCCTTCCGCTGGGCCTTGTAGCCCTCGAAGGCCAGGTGGCGGAAGGTGGGGGCCTTCCGATCGAAGGTGACGCACAGAGCGTCCGGCCCCTCCTCCTCCAGCAGCTTGTTCAAAATGTTGAGAAAGCCGAAAATAGCATTGGTGGGCTGTCCGGAGCGGGTGGTGAGATTCTGACTCACTCCGTAAAAGGCCCGGTTGACGATGGAGTTGCCGTCCAGGACCATCAGCTTGTTCATGTGGGTATCCTCCTGTTGCTCCCCCGGGAGCGGGGATTGTCTGCTTTCAGTATATCAGTCTTTCCACCTTGGGACAAGAACAAACGCCGGCGCCTCAGAGCCTGCCGGCCAGCAGCAAGGCGTCCTCTCTGGCCCGGTTCAGCAGGACGTCCGGGTCATTCCCCTGGATGTCCAGGCCCTGGGCGGCCAGGCAATGGGCGCGGGGAATGCCCAGCATGTGCCCCAGCCCCTGCACATAGTCAAAGCCGAAATTCTGCCCCTCCAGCGGCCCGCCGGCGGTGGTGATGTAGACCAGGTGCTCCGCCCGGCACAGCCCCTCCTGGGCCCCCTCATCGGTATAGCGGAAGGTGATGCCCAGCACGCTGGCCCACTCCAGGTATACCTTCAGTGCCGAGGGAAAGGAGAGGTCCCAATAGGGAGCGGCGATGACCACAAGGCCGGCGCCGCGCATCTCCCAGGCAGGATCCAGCATGGGGTCCCGGGGCTGGGACTGGGCGCGGCGATCCCGCTCCTCCGCCAGAGCGGCGGTGAGGGGAGGCAGGTCCCCGCCGGTGAGATCCCGGCGCCGGATCTCCGCCCTTGGCCACCGAGCCTGGCAGGCGGAGAGAAAGCTTTGACTCAACTGCCAGGTGCGGGAGACCTCTCGGCCCCGCATGCAGGCATCCACAAATAAGATTTGATCCACAATCACAACCTCCTTCTCTGATCGTCCACGGCCTGCCGGGCGGTTTTGACCAGGTAGTCCATAGCCTGGACGGGATACTGCCCTGCGGCCGTCTCCCCGGTGAGCATGAGGGAGGAGGCACCGTCCAGCACACCGTTGTAGATGTCGCACACCTCCGCCCGGGTAGGCACAGGGCGGGTTTCCATGGACCAGAGCAGTTGGGTGACCAGGCAGAAGGGCACTCCGGCCGCCCGGCAGCGGCGGGCGATGTCCTTTTGGATACCGGGCAGCTCCCACAGGGGGATAGCGTTGCCCAGATCCCCCCGGGCAATGCAGATCTGGTCGGCGGCGGCCAGGATCTCATCCAGGTGCCGGAGCCCCCGGCGGTTTTCAATTTTGGCCATAATCTGAACCTGTCCCAGTCCCCGCGCCTCCAGAGCTCGGCGCAGGGCCAGTACGTCCTCCCGGCCGCGCACAAAGGGCTGGAGAATGTGGGTAACGCCCAGGGCGGCCGCCCTGTCCAGATTATCCAGATCCGCCGGGGTGAGAGGGGGAGTGTCCACGTCCACCCCAAGGATGGCCAGACTCTTGCGGCTGCGCAGCAGACCGCCCTGGAGCACCCGGCACACGAGATGGGTTCGGTTCGCCTCTTCCACCTCCAGCAGCAGGGCGCTGTCATCCAGGGCAATATGGTTTCCCGGCCGGGCGGCAGCTAAGGCGGCGGAGGGGATTGGAATGCCTTCCGTCCCCAGCACCGCCGTCCCCCCCTCCTCCAGGGCCACCGGAGCAGATAAGGTTCCTACTCTCAGTTCCGGCCCCTGCAGATCTACAATCAGGTGGGCCGGGATGCCGGCCGCCCGGGCCGCCGGCCAGAAGACCTCCTCCAACAGGGGAGTGCAGGCGGACAAGGTGGTGTGGGACAAATTCAGCCGCACCCCGGTCATCCCGGCCCCAAACAGCCGGTTCAGGACTTGGGGGCTTTGGCAGGTTCCTCCCAGCGTGGCGTAAAACTCCATGGGTAAGATTCCCCTTTTTACATTCTTTCTAATATCTATTATGGGGCTGCCGGGACGGTAAAGTCAACAAAAAACGGCGGCTCCCTAAAAGGGAGCCGCCGAAAAAGGGCAGTTCAGGCGGCTTGGCGCTTTTTCATTACCGCCAGGAAGCCCAGCATCAGTACAATGCCCACCGGCAGGGCCACAATGCCCGGCAGGCCATTGATGGCCAGGATTCCTGCCAACAGGTAAGATACACCGGCAATGGCCGCACAGGAGATGGCGTAGGGCAGCTGGGTGGACACATGGTTAACATGGTCGCACTGGGCGCCGGCGGAGGCCATGATGGTGGTGTCGGAAATGGGGGAGCAGTGGTCACCGCACACGGCGCCGGCCATACAGGCGGAGATGCAGATGATGGCCAGGGGGCTGTCCATGGAGAAGACGTTCTGGACAATGGGGATGAGAATGCCGAAGGTGCCCCAGCTGGTGCCGGTGGCAAAGGCCAGCAGGCAGCCGATGACAAAGACGATGACGGGCAGGAACATCTGCAGATGCTCAGCGCTGCGCACGAAGTCCCGCACAAAGTACTTGGCACCCAGGGAGTCGGTCATGCCCTTCAGACTCCAGGCAAAGGTGAGGATGAGAATGGCGGGCACCATGGCCTTGAAGCCCTCGGGGAGGCAGCCCATCATGTCCTTAAAGGACATGGCTCTGCGGGCGGCGTAGTACACCAGGGTAAACAGCAGGCCAAAGGCAGAGCCCAGCATCAGGCCCACTGAGGCATCGGAGCCGGAGAAGGCGTCCACAAAGCTGGCGCCGGAGAAAAAGCCGCCGGAGTAAATCATGCCGATGACGCAGCAGACCACCAGCACCAGAATGGGCAGCACCAGGTCGATGACCTTGCCCTTGTCCTCCACGATCTCCTCGTCCATCATGGCGTAGGGGTTGGAGCCGGAGAACAGGTCGCCCTTTTCGATAGCGTTTCGCTCGAAGCGGGCCATGGGGCCAAAGTCCACCTTCATGAATACCAGGCCCAACATCATTACGATGGTGAGCAGGGCGTAGAAGTTGTAGGGAATGGCCCGGATAAACAGGGTCAGGCCCTGCCCCTCCTCGGCAAAGCTGGCCACAGCGGCAGCCCAGGAGGAGATGGGGGCAATGATGCACACCGGGGCTGCGGTGGCGTCAATGATGTAAGCCAGCTTGGCCCGGGACACCTGGTGCTTGTCGGTGATAGGCCGCATCACAGAGCCCACGGTCAGGCAGTTGAAGTAGTCGTCAATGAAGATGAGGCAACCCAGTACGATAGAGGCCAGCTGGGCCCCCGCCCTGGATTTGATGTTTTTCTGAGCCCAGCGCCCAAAGGCGGCAGAGGCTCCTGCCTTGTTCATCAGACACACCATAGTGCCCAGGATAACCAGGAAGATGAGAATGCCCACATTGTAGCCGTCCGACAGCACGGAAACAATGCCGTCGTTGAACACATGAAGGACGGTTCCCTCAAAGGAGAAGTTGGAGTACAGCAGTCCGCCCACCAAAATTCCTATAAACAGGGAGGAGTAGACCTCCTTGGTGATGAGAGCCAGGGCAATGGCAATGGTAGGGGGCAGCAGGGAAAACGCAGTATTGAAAAAATGGCTGGGGGACTCCACATAGCCGGTTCCGCCGCAAGTCTCACAGGTAACCGCCTCGCCCTCATCAGTGAGGACAACGCCCAGTTCCCCGCAGTCGGGGCAGACAATCACCTTGGTGCCGGTGGCCTCGGTGGGGTCTGTGGCCGGCGCGGCGAAACTGGTACTTACCAGGGCCAACACCAGCATGAGCATGAGCATCAGCCGGATTGGCCAGGATCTTCTCGCTGTCATGTCTGTTTCCCTCCACTTAAATTTGGGGCACACACTCCCCATTGCGCAAACAAAAAGCCATGGCGGATATCAAACGCCATGGCAAAAGCCGGAGGGTCCCGCTGTTGTCCGGGACCTCTCTGGATAGCGCTCCACAGCATGTGACAGTCCGGAGGATGTTCTCCCGCGGCCCAGAACGTCCCGACCAGGCAGACGGGCCGCTCTTCGGCGGCAGGCCCTCTCCCGCAGGGCGGCTGCCTGGCCTTGCCCCCCGGTACGCATGCGTGCCGCGCCTCTATCCAAAAATTATAGTTGGAATTGCAAGTATCCTATCACGGACTTTCATGGTTGTCAAGTCTGAAGGAGGAAATCCCCTTAATTTCCCTTCTGCTCCTCCGAGAGCATGAAAAAGGTGAAGGTTCCGGTGGCCACCACCACATTTTTCTCGTCGGTCAGGGTAACCTGTACCACGGACAGGGAGCGGCCCAGTTTTTTAGGGGTGGCCTCGCAGAAGATGGTACGTCCCCTGGCGGGGCGCAGATATTCCATGGTGCAGCCGGCGGTAACGCAGTTGCCGCCCAGGGAGCAGGCGCAGCAGCCACCCACCGTGTCCGCCAGGGTGGTCAGGGCTCCCCCGTGGACATTGCCGTAGGGGTTGATGCTGTCTGGCCCTACCAACAGCCGGCCCACTGCCCGGCCCGGAGAGACGTCAGTAACCGTTACCCCATTTTCAAAAGAAAACTGGTGGGGAGTATTGACAGTGCGGACAATAAAATCACTGTGGCATTCTGGAGACATAGTCTTCGCTCCTCCTGGACAAAGTGGGGATATTTTAGCATAAAATAGGGATAAAGACAAGGCGTTGGGGCATTTTTCAGCGTTTGGCATAGAATGGCGGGAAGGGCAGACCGATCGTTGTTTAAGGAGGACAGGATATGCAGCAAATGGATACGTCTCCCTTGAGCGGGAGTGTGGATGAAGAAGTATTCCGCCGAGTATGGGATCGGGTTATGGAAGGCGGGGGCAGCAGCCCCATTGAGGTCAAACCGGCCAAGAAAGAGGAGCAGCCCCAGGCCGCGGCGCTTCCCTCGTCGAAGGAAAAGCCGGCTGAGAAGGAAAAAATTGACGGGGATGGAGCACTGCTGGAGCGGGGGCTGGAGGAAATCGGGGCAGGTCTCTCGCTGGCCCGGTCCCTAGCCCGGCGGGGTGGCCGGCATGGGACAGCTCTGTCCGCCCTGGTCTCAGACCACCGCCGGGCGGCCCGCCGTCTGTCTGCCGCCTATTTTTTGCTCCGGGGAGACAGCCGTCTTCCCAAGGTGACAGCGCCCGCGGAAAGGGGGTTTGCGCTGGGGCTGCGGGAGCTGTTCTGGTGGGAACGGCAGTGGAGCCAGAGCTGTCTGGAGGCGGCAGGACAGGCGGAAGATTCATTCCTCAAGGAGCTGTTCCAGCAGCTGGCCCAGACCGCCCAGATCCACCTGGAGATGATTCGGGGCATTCTGGAACAGATCCAGGGGGCTGCTCTTGACGGGGGCAGCGGCCGGGGAGTACACTGAATAAAACCGCCCCTAGAGGGCGAAGGGAGCGACGGCTATGTCACAGCATCGGGAGTTTACCTACCCATCCGCCGACGGGATCCATGCTGTTCATGCCCGGGAGTGGGTGCCCCAAGGGCAGCCCCGGGGCGTGGTACAGATTGTTCACGGGGTAGCGGAACATATTGGTCGGTACGACCATGTGGCCCAATTTCTCCGGGAGCAGGGCTTTGTGGTATGCGGAGAGGATCATTTGGGTCACGGCTTGACGGCCCGGGAGGGGGAGCTTGGGTTCTTTGCCCCCAAGGGGGGATGGGAGCTGCTGGTGCGGGACATTCGTCGTCTGCGGGAGCTGGAGGGGGAGAAGTACCCGGATATACCCTATGTAATGCTGGGTCACTCCATGGGCTCCTTTCTCACCCGGACCTACCTTATTGAATACCCGGGTACCTTGAACGGGGCAGTACTGTCCGGGACGGGTCAAGAGCCCGCTCCTCTGGTGGCCTTTGGGTTGGGTACAGCCCGGCTGCTGTGCGCCCTGCTGGGGCCCCGGTACGTCAGCCGGTTGATCTATGGTATCTCTCTGGGGGCCTATGGCCGGAAGTTTCCCGCCGGAACCGGACAGGGCAGCTGGCTGAGCCGGGACGAGGCGTGGCTGAACCAGAGACAGGGGGATCCCCTGTGCTTTTTCAAGCCCACTGTGTCCATGTTCCGGGATATGCTGGGGGGTATTGCGTTTATCGGCAAGCCCGCCAACCTGGCCAAAATGGACAAAGAGACTCCGGTGTATTTCTTCTCTGGGGATCAGGATCCTGTGGGCGGGGAAGGCAAGGGGGTTAGCAAGGTGGCGCAGCTGTTTCGCCGGGCAGGCTGCAGGGATGTAACCCTGAAGCTGTACCCGGGCGGGCGCCACGAGATGCTAAACGAGACCAACCGCCAGCAGGTGATGGAAGATCTTTTGACCTGGCTGGAGGAAAAGGTGTGCCCGCCCATCTGATACGGGAGGAGTGCTTTTACGGGAGAGATAAGGCTAGTCTTGCGGCCCAAAATCCAAGGGGAAAGGCGCGCATACTTTTGGGAGGACCTATAGGCGGGAAAGGATGGAAGACAGGCTCAAAACTGTGCAAAAAAACAGGGGGTGGAGGACAGTTCCTCCACCCCCTGTTTTTTAATGGCTTATTCAGAAGTATGTGTGCTGTTTGGTCGTTGGGATTTTTATGATAATTAATAGTCAATCACAATTTTGGAGCACATTCTGCAAATATAGGCAGTGGGAAACTCAGCGGAGAAAAAATTTACATAAGGCGGTAAATACACAGCACGATGTTTCATCATTTGGCTTTTGGTATATAACTTTGGAGATTTTTCGCCGTCGGGCAGAAAAAATACACCGCCTTTACTTTTGAGCTGCCCTTTTTCCATGTCGCTGTTACAATATGGACACCTCACACAAGCCCCTCCCTTCATCAATACTCATCTGGGACAGAGACTTAAGTTATGCGTCCCAAGGCGGAACCGTGCCGTTGGGCAGGAATTCCCGCTGCAGGACACGTACCATGTCTGTATATCTCTTTTTGCAGTCCTCCCATCTGCTGTGCAGCAGATCACTGAGACAGGGCTGGAGATATTTCTCCCAAATATCCTGGTAAATCCTATCCCTGTCCAGACGCAGAGAGATGCGCCGAACAATGGCAGGGGCGCTTTGATAATATGCCTGAATCAGTGCCGGCCCATCGGCACAACTGCTGAGATAGCCGTCCCGAAATGTGCGAAAGGCGTTAAGCTCAAAGCAGTCGTCGGGCTTTCCCAGGGACTGGCAGGTGGCCTGGGTAATGTAGCACTTATACCATTTTTTATCATAGCCCGCAGCAATCATCTCTTCCGTGGCAATCTGGTATTCCTGTTTGGGCCAAACGGTTTTCCAGGTTTGCTGGAGGGCCTGGCAGAGGCTCTGGCCCATGGGCTGTTCCAGCTTCAGCAGGGCAGGGGAGAGGAGGGTCACAACAAACATCAGGTATGCATCCTGACGCATGGCGCGCTCCCCTCTGGAAAGAGGCTGCAGGTCTTTTAAGATGGCACTCAGCAGCGTCTGGGCCAGTTTGTCCGCCCATTCCTGCTGAAGCTCCGGGTGTTCGCTGCAGCACTGCTGTACCGGCTCCAGAATGCCGCCCAGTTCCTCCGCGTAGGCCTGGAGGGACGCCCCATAGGTGTGCTTGTTAAGCGTCCCCGCGGCTCTGCCCACAACCGCGTTCACAAGGTCTGCTTCTGTCCTGTAAAGAATCTCGTCAGCGGGGCTCATCAGCGTCCAACGCCTCCTTAATCCTCCGTATCCCCGGCCAGACGAGCCAGACGGCCCCTGCACAAAACAGAACGATTGCGCCGATGATAAAAGGCAGGGCCCTGCCTGAGACGGTACCGGCCGAGATTTCCTTCACCAGCTGATACACCAAATAGCACAGGTAAAAGGCGGCCAAGGTGCGAAAAGCGTTTGTGGCGTCCGATCCCCGGCTGTGCTGTGGGCGGCTATCCTCTTCCTCCGGGGCGGAGCGCTCCGGCTCCTGGGAAGAAGTGTCCTGCAGTTTTTTCTCGTTCATGGTACCCCAACCTTTTTTCATTTATAGGGAGAGACTGGAAAATTGCCCCACCTGTTTCTGAATGGCCTGTTCTGTGGGAAGGCGCTCTGCGCTGGAGGCGCCGTAAAAGCCCACCACGCCCCGGGTGTGGGAGAGTACATAGGCCGCGTCCTCCGGGGTAGCGATGGGGCCGCCGTGGCAGATCACCAACGCATGGGGATTGACTGCTTTCACTGCGTCATGAATATCTTGCACCTTTTTCACCGCGTCGTCAAGAGACATGATGCCCTCTTTTCCCACGCCCACCATCCCGCCGATGGTTGCCCGGCAATGGGCCACTACAATATCGGCCCCGGCCTTTGCCATCTTCTCCGCCTCTTCCGTGGTGTAGGAATAGGGCGTTGTAAGAAGATCCATCTCATGGGCAATGTGGATCATCTCCACTTCTTTATCATAGGAGATGCCTACGCTTTCAATATTTTCGCGGTATACATGGGTATAAGTGCCCACGGTGGGGAAATTCTGGACGCCGGAAAAGCCCATTGCTTTCAGTTCCCCCAGAAAAGTTTTCATATCCCGGAAGGGGTCGTTGGCAAATACGCCTGCCAGGACAGGCGTGTTTTTTACCCTGGGTAAGACCACCCGCCCAAGCTCTTTTACTATGGTATTGGCATCGCCCAGGGGAAAGTTGCCACACACAGAGGGCAGCCCCTGCATCCGGAACCAACCGGAGTTGTAAACAATAATCAAATCGCTCCCGCCGGCCTCTTCGCACTTGGCGCTCAGCCCGGTGCCCGCGCCGGTTCCCACAATGGCTCGTCCGGCAGCAATTTTTTTGTGCAGCCGTGCAAGAACCTCCTGTCTATCCATAGTCATCAACTCTCCTCATATTTTTGATGATAAAGCGTTAAAAACTCCTCCGCAATTAGTTGGGCAAACTGGGGGTCATTGATGGTGGCATCCATCCGCTTGACAGGAATATCCCTGCGCAGAGTCTGGCAGATTGCGTCAAACATGGCCCGGTTAGCCTCCTCATCGTATAGGGGCCCCCCGGGAGAATCATAGAGAGAGGTTCCCTTTTCCGGGATCAAAAAGGCCACCGGACCAGTGCATCGGTTGACCTTCTGGGCAAGGATTTGACCAATCTCCACGCTCTCCTTCAGGTCAGAGCGAACCAGCGCCAAATTGGGGTTGTGCAGGTATATCTTGTTGTTTCGATACTTTTCCGGAACCGTGGATGGAGGCATAAAGTTGGCGTCGGTCAACGCCCCCGGAACAACCACCATGGGGATTCCGGTCTCCGGACCGGCCTCCAGGCGGTGGGGCCCCGCTGTGCAGGTGCCGCCCATATATTCCTGCCCAATTTCACCAGTGGTCACGTCCAGGACTCCGTCCAAAAAGCCCTGCCGGATCATCAGCTCCAACATTTTGCCCCCTTGGCCGTTCACATGGAACACAATGACCTCAAAGCCCCGGCCCGCTAAAAGCTTCCGAACCTGATCCACGCAGGGCGTCGTGATGCCGAACATGGTGATCCCCACGCGGGGTTTCTTCTTTGCAGGAGTGGAGGACTGGGCCTGCCCGTATACCACCATTCCCGCCATGGCGTGGGCGGCGTTGGCCATAACCATCTGCAGAATACTGTTGTTTCCGCTTACATCCACCAGGGAGTTCATAACAAGGGTGTCATTGATCCCTTCAAAAGGAGGTGTGCGCAGATTTGCGATGGTGGATACCAAAACCTTTGGGAATCCCAGAGGCAGTTCACGCATCACCATGGCCGCAAGCAGCGTCCCCTGCCCGCCCCCCATGGAGATCGCCCCGTGAATTTTGCCCTCCCGGCACAGCTGACTTACGATGTGGGCCGAGCCTTTCCCGATTACCTCAAAGGCATAGGTGCGCTCATGCTTCCGAATCTCCTCCAGGGATGCGCCGCCTGCTGCCGCCACTTGGTCACAGGTAATTTCACACGGGTACTCCGCCATGGACTGAAGGCCGGTATCAATGAGAATGGTTGCAAGTCCGGCTTTTTCAAGTTCTTGCTTAAGAAAATAATAGTCCTCACCCTTGGTGTCCATGGTACCGAATACTGCCACTGTCTTCTTCATAATGCGCCCCTCAACCTTTTTAAAGTATCAAAGATTGGCATACAGGAGTTTGTACGCCCCTGTATGCCAATCCTCATGTCTTATGTTACTCTACCACGCTCTTGAGCTCAAGGGCAATGCCGCTGTTGTCAGACGATTCATAGTAATTGACCAACAGATCCCGCACACGGGCTTCAAACACACAGCGGTAGCCCTGGGCCTGCAGAATCTTGCACATGGAGAGATGCTCCGCGTGCTTTGCGAAGGTGAGGGCCAGGTGATGGAAGCAGTCACCGTGAGATTCCAGGAACTTGGTAAGATAGGCATTGGGGCTGTCTACGGGCTCGATGACCTCAATATCCTGTCCTGCCACCTCGATGTGGTGAATGCGGATTTTTACAGGCTCGCCCACAGTCATCTGCTCTTTCACAAACTCCACGTCCCGGGTCACCAGGATTTTGGAGTTGGGAATGGACATGAGAAAGTCAGCGGCTTTTTCACGGGAAGAGGTAATGAGTCCAAAATGGTCAAAGATCGGGTTGACCTCCCCAAACTGTGCCATCAGTGCATGAATATCCGTCATATTTTTTCTCCTTTTCCGGCCTTACAGGTCATAGGGGTTGTCCCGTTTCCACTGGTCAATGTCCTTGGGCTGGGCCTTGGTCAGCGCACCGCCGTCAACACGGATGTCGTGGCCGTTAATGAAGGACGATTCATCCGAGGCTAGGAAGGCTACCGTCTTTACCACGTCATCCACGCTGGGCATATCCAGCAGCGCGGTACCGGCCTTGGTGATCTTAAACCACTCCTCCGGTCTGCCGTCCAGCCGGGACGTCATGACCGTATAAGGGGAGACGCAGTTTGCGCGGACGCCATAGCAGCCCAGTTCGTTTGCCGCCACATAGGTTAGAGCCTTGACAGCTCCCTTGGAGGCACCGTAAGCCGAACCGCCGAAGCCGCCGGTGCTGGCCGCATAGGAGGCGGTATTCACGATAACGCCCTTGGTTTTAATCAGGTACTTGGCAGCGTGATGGATCATATTCCACACGCCCTTGACGTTGACCCGCATGGTTGCATCAAAGATGTCTTCAGGCATATGGGCAATGTCATATTGGAAGCCGATCTGGATGCCTGCGTTGCAGAACAGGATGTCAATTTTACCCAGCTCAGCCACGATGCGCTCGACTACCTGACCGGTCTGTTCAAAGCTGGACACATCACACTGGAAGAAAATGGCCTTGCCGCCTTCGTCCCGAATGCTTTGGGCAACTCTGGAGCCTTCGTCTTCTTTCATGTCCAAGATTGCCACCGATGCACCTTCTGAAGCAAACATTTTAGCGGCTGCCTCGCCAATGCCCTGGCTCGCGCCAGTAATGACCGTTACCTTACCCTCAAATCTTGCCATAATTATTTCCTCGTTTTCCTTTAAAGTATGGGCTCGGCTCTCTTAGCCGGCGGTTCTTCTCTGTTTTTCCGTATCGTAATAGACGGCCAGCATAATGACTAAGCCCTTGACAACGGTCTGCCAGTAGTAGGGAACCTCCAGCAGGTTCAGGCCGTTTGCTACGATGGCAATGATCAAAATGCCGATGATTGTGCCGCCAATGCTGCCGCGGCCACCGTTAAAGCTGGTGCCGCCCAGAACAGCGGCGGCAATGGCGTCGGACTCAAAGCCATCACCGGCAGTGGGCTGGCCGGAGTACACGCGGGAGGCAACGATGACGCCTGCCAGTGCCGCCAGGGCGCCGGAGATGATATAGCCAATGGTCTTGATCTTCTTAATGTTGATACCGGCGTAGCGAGCCGCCTCAATGTTGCCGCCCACGGCGATCATGTGGCGGCCAAACACCGTCCGCTCCAGCACAATGGACAAAATGATGCCGATGATGGCAAATACCACCACGGGAATGGGGATACCAAGGATGTACTCGTTACCGAAGTCGTAGAATGCCTGGTTGCTGACCTTGATAGCCACACCGCCGGAGATCAGGTAGGCGAATCCCCTGAGGATGTTCTGCATAGCCAAGGTGATGATGTAGGGGGGCATCACCGTGTTGGACACGATAAAGCCGTTGATAAAGCCAATGACGCAGCCGAAAAATATCGTCAGCAGCAGGGCGGGAAAAAAGGGCAGCCCAAACACGGCGATAAAGGTGGCCACCAGCACGCTGCCGATACCTACCATAGAGCCCACGGTCAGGTCTATGTTGCCGATAATAAGTACATAGGTCAGTGCGTAGGCCAACAATGCATTACTGGTGGCCTGACGCAGGACGTTGCTGAAGTTTTTCGTGGACATGAAATAGGGCGAAGCAAAGGTCATGATGATGATCAGTACAGCCAGGCCAATCAAGATACCCATGTTGCGCTTGATGTATCTGCCGATGGGGTTATTGTTTAGCAGCTTGGAGTCTTCTAACTTGTTCAGCTTCATTGCTTACCTCCGGAAATCATCCACATGAGTTTTTCCTGTGTGAGTTCTTCTTCTCTGGTGTCCAGAATGCCGGTCACATTGCCTTCGTACATAGTCACTACCCGGCTGCTCAGATTAATGATCTCCGGCATCTCCGAGGAGATAACGATCACCGCAATGCCCTGCTTGGCCAGCTTGTTGATCAGATGGTAGATGTCGGACTTGGTGCCCACGTCAATTCCCCGTGTAGGCTCGTCCAAAATAAGAATTTGGGGGTTGGAGGCCAGCCACTTGGAAATAACCACCTTCTGCTGGTTGCCGCCGGAGAGGTTTACACAGCGCTGCGCGGGACTGCTCATTTTTATCGTCAGGCTGTGGGAGTACTTATCAACGATCTCAGTTTCCTTCTTATGGTCCACGCGGATCCCCTTAATAAACTGGTTTAGGACCAGCAGGGAGAGATTATAGGCCACGCTGTGTACCAGAATAAGGCCCTGCTTTTTCCGATCCTCTGGCACCAGCCCCACGCCTAGGCGGATGGCGTCTGCCGGCTTTCTAATGTTTACCACCTTGCCGTTGATTAAAATCTCGCCGCTTTCAATGGGGTCAATGCCAAACAGTGCTCTGGCCATCTCTGTGCGTCCGGCACCCACCAGCCCTGCAAAGCCCAGGATCTCCCCTTTCTTCAGGGAGAAGCTTACATTGTGGAGGTATCGGTTGCAGACGTTGCGGAACTCCAGTACTGTCTCCTCACCGTAAAGCCGGTCTTCGATATACATATGCTCAATTTGACGGCCCACCATCATGGTGACAATCTCATCGTCGGTGGCACCGGCGACCTTGTTTGACCCCACATAGTGACCGTCCCGCAGGACAGAGTAGCTGTCGCAGATGGTCATAATCTCGTTGAGGCGGTGAGAAATATAAATGACAGTAATTCCACGCTCTTTTATTTTCAAAATCTGCTGGAAGAGGACATCCACCTCTTTCTCCGTGAGAGAGGATGTGGGCTCGTCCATGACAATTACTTTCGCATCAAATGCCAGTGCCCTGGCGATCTCAAGCATCTGCTGCTGTGCAACGGAAAGGCCGCCGACTTCCTGATCTGCCCGCAAATTAAGGCCCAATTCATCCAACAATTCCTGAGTCTTTTCCAGCATCTGCTTTTTGTTTAAAAACGAGAACTTGGTTTTGGCGACTTCTTCTCCCAGAAAAATATTTTCAGCAACGGTCATGGTGTTGACCACCAGGATCTCCTGATGCATAAAATTGATGCCGTGGCGCTTGGCTACCTTTGGGCTGGTAATGTTTACCTTTTTTCCATCCAGAATAATGGTGCCAGAATCAGCTCTGTACGCGCCGTTAAGGATTTTCATTAGCGAAGACTTGCCTGCGCCGTTTTCACCCAAAAGGGCATGAACCTCGCCTGCCTTCACTTTTAATTCTACATCATGAAGAATCTGCACGCCAAAAAAGGAGAGGTTGATACCTTGCATTTCCAGTACATACTTGTTATCTTCCTGCATGCTCTTTCTCCTAATTTCTTTTCATATCCCTGTGCAACAAAGGTTTTTCAAAATGGTGTCTGGGCCTGATTCAGGCCCAGACACCGCGCAAAGGTCTTTACTTAAGAGCGGGAGGCGACCATTTCCTCGTACTCTTCCACGTTGTCCTTGGTAACGGCATACCAGGGAACCGCGATGTAAGATTCTACTTCTTCACCAGCCTGATCCTTCAGTGCGCTCTCACCAATCAGTACGCCGATTTCATAGGCCTGTTGGTCGATGGTGACATCCTGCTTGCCCTCCTTAACAAAGGCAAGGGAGGTAGCGGAAGCGGACATGTCAATAATGGTAATCTGATCCAGCATGCCGGCGGACTCAATGGCGGAGATGGCGCCCATGCTCTGGGTCTCATTGATGCCCAGCCAGCCCACGACGTCGGGGTTGACCTGCAGAATGGACTCAACTACGGGCAGGGTGGTCTCAGACAGCGCGTCGGCAGCCTCGCCCATAATCAGCTCCATATTGGGATACTGGTCAATAGCGGCCTGGAAGCCCTTGTTTCGGTCAGAAACGGAGACAGAGGGAGTGGTCACGCTCATGACTTTACCCTTCTCGCCCAGCATCTCGGCCATCAGGTTGCCCATGTAGAAGCCGATGTCATAGTCGTTGGTCTGGATCTGAGTCAGGACCAGGTCGGTGTCATCGGTGGTCTTATCATAGATAATAACGGGAATGCCGGCATCATGTGCCTGAACCAGAGCGGGATGCAGCCCCTGTTTATCCACGCAGGTCACGGCGATATAATCAAATTCTTTGACGATCATATCCTCAATCTGCTGAACAGCCTGCTGTACGTCGTTCTCAGAACTGTAGTGGACAACCGTACCGCCGTTTGCCTCGATGACGGACTTCAGACCGGCCACTACGTCCAGCCAATACTGGGCTTCCATGTTCAGAGTAATGATGCCAATTTTGAGACCCTCGCCGGAGGGCTCGGAACTATCGGAGTTAGAAGAAGATGCGTCGCTAGAGTTACCGGCGCTGCCGGCGCTGCTGGAGCTGGAGTTGCCACAGGCGACCAGCGAGAGGGACATAACCAGAACTAACATCAGTGCCACAAGTCGTTTCATTTCTTTTTTCTCCTTTTCTTTTATTTTATTTTTGGTTCATTGCTGATGGAGCACTTACTTCAGCTTCAGGCTTTTATATTCCTTGACTGCTGCCATGATAGCCTTTTCAACGGGAATTCGTTCGATACTGGATGCGCCTACAAAGCCCTGCACATCGGTGCGGCGAAAGCACTCCGCCACTGATTCCGGATCCTCCAGGTGGCCGCCGTGACAGAGGAACACCACATCCGGATTCTCCCGGTGAGCCAACTCACATAGCCTCTGGGAAATTTCAATGGTCTGTTCCAGGCTGGTAGCATCCTGAAAACCACAGGTTCCACCGGAGGTGGCGCCCACGTGAGCGCTGATACAGTCAACGCCGGCATCAATCATGGCCTTGACCTCATCCTCATGGTAACAGTAAGCCACTGTGTAGATATCCTTTTTGCTGCACTTGCGGATCAGCTCCACTTCCGCCGGATAGCCAACGCCTGCCGTGTCAATGCGGTGGCGGAAGAAGCCGTCATAGGCGCCGGCAGTGGGTACATTGGTAATGCCGGAGTACCCAACCTCCATCATTTGGTCGATCAGCCGGTCAATATCCCGGTAGGGATCGCCTGCACCGATGCCGCCAATAACCGGCGTGTTTTTTACAACGGGGAGGATCTGCCTTGCAAGGTCCATAGAGATCTGATTGCTGTCCCCGTATGCCAGATATCCCACACAGGAGGGATGCCCGTCCATACGGAACGGACCGGTGTTGTAGGCCATGATGGCATCGATCCCTGCCATGTCCTCGATCTTTGCAATCAGACCAATTCCTGCTCCACCCATGATGATGGGTTCCTTGCGGGCAATCTTGTTACTCAAGTCAGCCCTGATCTCATTTCTGGAAAATTGTCTTATCATTTTATACACCTTTGCCTATTTTTTTGAGCTTTGTGACAAAATATTATCAGTCTTAGACAATGCTGTACATTACTTTTTTGGACTTGGCATCTTAACTATTTTATTAATAAGACATCCAAAAACGACAATTTAGGCAAAAAAAAGCAACGGCAGCCTCCCCAAAGAGACCGCCGTTATTTTTTAGACAACTCCTAAATCAACCGGTTTTAACCCCGGCTTTTCTTGTAATACTCAAGGGTCAGGTCAATAAACCGCCTTGCGTAGGGAGGGAGTTCGACTGCACTTCGATAGGCGGCGACCAGTGGAAATGTGAGCGGTGGGTCGTCAAGAACCAACATAAAAATATCGTTGGTATACTGGCTGTGCATGGCGTCAATTTTTGTCCAAAAGGAAAAGCCATACCCCTGTGAGACTAGCCTCATATTTGTATTGCTGCTCATGGTTGTAACTGTGTAAGATGGATGAATATCGTACTTCACAAAGATGTTGTAAATGATTTTTGTCAGGGACTGGTCTGGGCGGGGTAGTACAAAACGCTCGTTGCGCAGCTTGGAAAAATCAAAGGGCATGCCCGGTACATAATCTTTAATGAGCGGGTGATCCTTGGGGGCGCATAGGACCACCTCCTCATTGGACAGCGTCTCATAGACTACTCCTGGCAAATACCGCTGACTATGCAGGAGGATGATGTCACATACGCCGTCAAAGAGCAGACCGGACAGCTCATCTGAGGGACGTTCGTGCAGCATGATGTCTACGTCGGGAAATTCCTGAATCATAGTATTAATTAACGCAGGAATTAGGGTGGAGCCCCGTCCGGCGGAGGTGCCGATATTCAATGTTTTCCGTTTCGGAGACTGGAGTCGCTGCAGAGAGACGTCCATCTCTTTTTCCAGCGTTTGAATCTTTTCGATATAACGGCACAGGGCAACGCCGGCCTCCGTCAATACGAACGGGCTGACCGTGCGGTCCAGAAAGATGGTATTATTCTCCTTCTCCAGTTTTGTAATATACTGAGAAAGATAGGGCTCGGATACATAAAGGGCCTTGGCGGCCTTTGCAATACTCCGCTCCCTAGCAACCGTCATGAAATACTCGGGTTTGCGTAAAAACACATCTCCCCCCCCTTATTTGGCCAATTTTCTAAAATTCAGGCACATGTTGCAGAGCAGCATGGACGTTTTTATTATAATGGCGCTGCGAATTTATTTCAATAGTTTTCTCCTTCCAGGGCATATGTAACAAAATGGTTAAGGAAGATTAGCAATAAAAGTAGGAAACAGATCGGCCAAAAGCTGTTATAGTGCTGGTATAGAAAAGTCGAATTTTTTGTGGGGGGTTTTCTCATGAGTGACAAGACGATCTATATTGGCTGTGACAATGCCGGTTACCAGTTGAAGGAAGCGGTACTTTCTGTCATCCGGGAACTTTCTCTGGACTATGTGGATGTAGGCGTAGACAGCGCGGCAGATGAGACCTACTATCCTCTGATTGCTGAAAAGCTCTGCAAGGCTATGCTGGCCTCGCCCACACCGGCCCAGGGAATTTTGCTGTGCGGCACTGGCATCGGTATGGCTATGACAGCCAACAAATTTGAAGGGATCTATGCGGCCGTGTGTCATGACGGCTATTCTGCCGAACGTGCCCGTCTGTCCAATGACGGCAATGTGCTGTGCATGGGGGCAAGGGTTGTGGGAAGTGAGCTGGCAAAAAAAATTGCCCGGGAATGGCTTACCCTCACCTTCAAAGACGGTTCCTCCACACCAAAAGTTGCTGAAATGCACCGTATTGATCAGGAGAACCGCAAATGAATCACAAAATACTCTATTTCGGTAGTAACCTCAAGATGTATAAAACGGCCAAGGAGACCGCGGAATACGTGGAGGAGGTTGCGGCTCTGACTGCTGATTTGGAACACGAACCTGTGAAGCGGTTTCTTATACCATCGTTTACCTCCCTCCCGGCTGCCGGCGCAAAGGCACACAGCGGGCTGTTGCTGGGGGCACAGAATATGCACTGGGAGGATAACGGCCAGTTTACCGGTGAAGTTTCTCCCCGTATGCTCAAGGAACTGGGGTTTGTCAGGGTAATTGAGATCGGGCATTCAGAAAGACGGCACGTCTTCCATGAGACCAGCGATGAGTGCAACAAAAAGGCTTTGTCCGCTCTTTCCCACGGATTTACTGCCCTTTTGTGTGTGGGAGAGACGGCGGAGGAAAAATCCTTTGGGGTGAGTGATGAGATCCTGGCGCTGCAGACCAAGATTGGACTGGCCGGCGTGTCGGAGGGAGACGTAGCCGCCGGGCGGGTTTGGCTTGCCTATGAGCCCGTCTGGGCAATTGGAGTAGGGGGAACACCCGCGGATCCCGGATATGTCGCCCAGCGCCACGGGCATATCCGGCAAGTGCTGTGCCAGCTGTTTCCTCAGGCCGGGAAGGAAGTCCCCATCCTCTTTGGAGGCAGTGTCAACAGTGACAATGCCAGCTCGTATGTTAAGCTGGACAATGTAGACGGCCTTTTTGTGGGGCGGGCTGCCTGGACCGCGACGTCGTTCAACACCCTGCTGCGGCAGGTGCTGCCTGAATTTTTGGAGAAGGCCTGAATTTCCCGGCTGGGTGGAGGAAACCTCTTGCTTCCGGGCCCGTTTTCCCCGGGGGCGGATATGTTCCCCCTGCCCGGCCCTTGCCGAGCGGGCGGTTTTGCTGCCCCTGAGGATATAAAAATGTAACGGAAAGGGGCTTGCCGCCCGCAGGCAGCAAGTCCCAAAGAAAAAGTGCGCTTTTAGCGCGCTTTTTCTTTGGGGTAATCTAAGCTGCCTTGCAGGCAACAGTTGTGAACAGAAGGGCAAAGCGGGCAAACCGGGGGCCGCGCACAGCCGGGCGGCGCAGGTGGAATTCACTTGCGCCCTGCATTGAAATAAGCCTGGGGCTCTGCCACCCTGCGGATGGGGCGTGCCTCTTGGGGGCAAGGCGGTTCGGCCTGGAGAGGAGCAGCAGAGTGAGCGAGCTCTGACTTTTGTAAAAAAGTCGGAGCAAGCGATATGACGATTGCTCCGACGTAGTGATTCCTATTCTGAAAGAGCGGAATATCAATGACATCGCACCACCAGATGCAAATAAAAATCCGGATTTTCACTAGAGTTTATGTATTTAAAGAAGGCAGTGAACATTCAAATCAAACAATTTAAATATAGAAAAAGTACAAATCCGAACCCTGCATCAATTGGCGCAGGGTTCGGATTTTCTGCTTGTGGCACCGGGGATCAGTTTTGAGGACATGTCTCAACTGTATTTGTCATATCAATACCCCCGGTTACTTTTAAGTACATCGTATCAAAAAGTCTATGACACGAAAAGGTTCTTCTCTGAAGATTTCGAGCGCTGGCCTTCATTGGTATTCTCCCTCCAAACCACAATTGCCGCAACGGAAACCGCTGCGGCTCAATTATTTAAGGATAAAAAGAAAGTTGACAAATTTCCACAAGAAATTTGTCAACTTATCTTGGTGGAGGCGGGGGGAGTTGAACCCCCGTCCGAAAACGCATCCATGGGAACTTCTCCGGGCGCAGGCGGTTATTTCGGGAGTCTCGCTCTCCCTGTTCCCCTCGCCCCGGGCAAGCCGTCACGCCCAGGGGTCAGGTAAGCTTCATCATGCATGGTACGCGCAAAGCTTAGCGTACGCACGTGCACCACTAAACGACGCCCGATCCCGGCTCGTGGTCCTTCCGGGGCGGACGGCCGCCTTTAATTAGGCAGCGTAAGCGTATTCGTTGTTGTTCTTTAATTTATAAAGAATGCCCGTTTTAAGGTGGTCAGGCGCCACCGCCCGCTATTCCCACTTCAACGTCCCCGTCGAAACCGGTACGCCCCCGCGTCGTCGGAGCAAGCTGCGTATCGTTCGCTTCCGGCTCAAGCCGAAAGCTCATTCACTCCGCTGCTCCTCCTCTCCAAACCGGACCCGCTGCACTGGGCTCCGGTTTGGTCGGCGGCTGCGCCGCCGCTACGGAAAAATAAGGTGGGAACTTCTCCTCCCCGGCGGGGGAGGAGAAGATTCCAATTTAAATTCAGGCCTTCTCAGGCTGGGGGTAATCCACGCCGAAGGTATCCACAGTGACCTTCTTCATTTTCTGATCCTGCCTGGGACGGTCATTCCAGTCCGTCTTGGCCGAAACAATGGCATCGGCCACCTCCATCCCCTGGATGACCTTGCCGAAGGCGGCGTATTGTCCGTCCAGGTGAGGGGCCTTTTCCACCATGATAAAGAACTGGCTGCCGGCGGAATTGGGATCCATGGCACGGGCCATGGACAGCACCCCCCGGTCATGGGCCAGGTTATTCACAAAGCCGTTTTGGGTAAACTCTCCCTTGATGGAGTAGCCGGGGCCGCCCGTTCCGGTGCCCTGGGGGCAGCCGCCCTGGATCATAAAGCCGGGAATAACCCGATGGAAAATAAGCCCGTCATAAAAGCCGCTCTGGATGAGGCTGATGAAGTTGTTGACGCTGTTGGGGGCCACGTCGGGGTAGAGTTCGGCCTTGATGACGCCGCCGTCTTCCATCTCAATGGTAACAATGGGTTTTTGGGCCATACCAATCGTCCTTTCTTATATCTTATATACAGAGTTTATCGGTTCCGGGCCTTCATGGTCCGGTCAATCTCCCGCTTGGCGTCCCGCCGGGCGGCGGATTCCCGCTTGTCGTAGAGCTTTTTGCCCCGGGCCAGCCCCAGTTCCAGCTTGACCCGTGGCCCCTTGAAGTAGATGGACAGGGGAATGAGGGCCAGCCCGTCCTGCTTCAGCCGCCCGAACAGACGCATAATCTCCCGCCTGTGCATCAGCAGCCGCCGGGGGCGGCGGGGATCTTTGTTGAAGATATTGCCCTTTTCATAGGGGCTGATATGCATCCCATGGACAGTGAGCTGCCCCTCCTTAATGATGCAGAAGGAGTCCTTCAGATTCACGTTGCCCATGCGGATGGACTTGACCTCGGTGCCCGCAAGCTCGATGCCGGCCTCAAATTTTTCCTCAATAAAATAATCGTGGTAAGCCTTGCTGTTCTTGGCCACCACCTTGACCGATTCGGCCATGGGACACCTCCCTTCTCCCCAAGGCGGATGAATGGTACATAACTATATCATGCCCCGGAGAAAAAAGCAAGGGGGAATTTATGTCCCCTTCGTGCACTTGACAAAAGTCCGAAACCGGACTATACTTTTCCCCTGAAGAAAGTCCGAAATCGGACAATTTGGAGGGGACAAAATGGAAGAGATGAATTTTTCTGTTTTCATCCGAATGTTCAACGGCCTGTATAAGGAAAGCGGGGGGATCTACCACCAGTTGGCCCGGCACTACGGCCTTTCCGACAGCGCCTTTTGGATTTTATACACCCTGCGGGAGGCGGAGGGCCCCGTTACGCAGAAACAGCTCTGTCAGGAACTGTACCTCAGCAAGCAGACGGTCAACTCCGCCTTGAAAAATCTGGAGGGGGCCGGATATTTGCTTCTGGAGAGCGTCCCGGGAAGCCGAAAGAACAAACGGGTTTGTCTGACCCAAGCGGGGGAAGCATTGCTGCAGCGGACCGCAGATCCTGTGTTTGCCATGGAGGAGAGGGCCTTTCTCCGCCTGACAGGGGAGGAGCGGGAGGCGATTTTGCGTCTGGGGCGCAGGCATTTGGATCTGCTTCGGGAGGAGGCAAAGAGCCTTTTAACCGCAGAAAACAGGGGAGAAAGGGACGCCTGAGAGGTATTTATGCGCATCAAATTATCGGATCGGTTTACATGGGGCCGTCTGCTGCGGTTTACCATGCCGTCAGTGGTTATGATGGTGATCTCATCTGTATACAGTGTGGTGGACGGCCTGTTTGTGTCCAATCTGGTGGGGGACATGGCCCTGTCTGCCGTCAATATTATGTTTCCGGTGACCATGATTCTGGGTGCCTTTGGGTTTATGCTGGGTACCGGAGGAAGTGCCATTGTAGCCCGAACCATGGGGGAAGGAAAGGGAAAACTGGCCCAGCGGTATTTTTCTCTCATCATTTACAGCGTTGTGGGGCTAGGGGGGACACTGTCAGTGTCCTGTGCCCTGCTGGCCGAGCCCATTGCTCGGTTGGCGGGGGCCAGCCCGGCTTTGATGAAGGACTGTGTGGCGTACGGCCGGATTATGCTGGCAGGCACTGTAATTTTTATGCTGCAGACTTCCTTCCAAAGTTTCTTTGTGGTAGCTGAGCGGCCGGGATTGGGACTGGGGTTCTCGGTAGCGGCGGGGCTGACCAATATGGGGCTGGACTATATCCTCATCGCCGTACTGGATATGGGCATCGCCGGGGCGGCCTGGGCCACTGTGGCGGGCTACTGTGTGGGCGGGTTACTGCCCTTGGCCTACTTTGCCACGGGGGAACGGGCGGGGCTGCGGCTGACTGGAACGGGGTGGTACAAGCGGCAGTTGCTTCAAGCCTGTGCCAATGGCTCCTCCGAGCTAATGAGCAATATCTCCGCTTCTGTGGTGGGGATCCTGTATAACATCCAGCTCATGCGCTTGGTGGGGGAGCAGGGGGTAGCCGCCTACTCCGTGATGATGTATGTGGACTTTGTCTTTGTGGCCGCTTTTTTAGGCTTTTCCATCGGAAGCGCACCAGTTATCAGCTATCACTACGGTGCGGACAACCGAAGGGAACTGAAAAATGTGTTCCGGATCAGTGGAAAAGTGATTGCTGTAACGTCTGGGGTTATGGTTCTGGCCTCGGAGAGCTTGAGCTATCCCTTGGCCGCCGCTTTTGTGGGATATCATCCCCAACTGCTGGAGATGACAGTTCGCGGCTTTCGCATGTTTGCTCTGAACTATTTGTGCTGCGGAGTGAATATTTATGCCTCTGCCTTCTTCACCGCCCTGTGCAACGGTGGGGTATCTGCCCTCATCTCCTTCCTGCGCTCCTTTCTGCTGCGGGGCGGGATGGTGATACTGCTGCCCGCTCTTTGGGGACTGGACGGAATCTGGTGGGCGGTAGTCTTTGCCGAGGGGCTGGGCGCCCTGGTATCTGTGTGGTTTTTGGTATCCCGGCGGAAACAGTACCACTACTGGTAAAAAACAAACAGAGGGCCCCACATTCCGTGGGGTCCTCCGTGGCCTCCAGGGGTCATTACTTGTCCTGGGGACAGGTGTCCCGGACATAAAATTCAATGTTCTCATCTCCAAGTGGAACCAGCTCAAATCGGTCCAGAGCCCGGATAAGCTTGGACAGCTTGGAGAAGCCGTAGTTCCGGGGGTCGAAGTCGGGCTGCTTTTTCAGCAGCAGATTGCCCAGCTTGCCCATGTGGGCCAGGCCGTCCTCCTCACACAGATCCTCCACCGACTCGGCGATGAGCTCCACGATCTCGTCGGGGGCGGGGGAGGTGCTCTGTCCCTTCCGGCCCTCCTTCTTAGCCGGACGGCTGGGAGAGGCCTCCTGCTTTTTGGCGGCCTCGGCAGCCTGGGCGGCCTGCTTGGCGGCGGCCCGAATGACCTCGATATAGACGAACTTGTCGCAGGCCACGATGAAGGGCTTTGGGGTTTTCTTCTCCCCCATACCGTACACCTTCATCCCCGCCTCCCGCAGGCGCACAGCCAGGCGGGTGAAGTCGGAGTCACTGCTGACCAGTACAAAACCGTCGCAGTTGCCCGAGTAGAGGATGTCCATGGCGTCGATAATCATGGCCGAGTCGGTGGAATTTTTCCCGGTGGTGTAGCCGTACTGCTGGATGGGGGTAATGGCGCACTCCAGCAGAATGCTCTTCCAGGTGGACATGTTGGGGGAGGTCCAGTCCCCGTAGATGCGCTTGATGGTGGGAGTGCCGTAGACGGCCACCTCGGCCATTACGTCCTTCATGGCGGTGCGGGAGGCGTTGTCCGCGTCGATGAGCACGGCCAGGCGCAGATCCTTCTCGTTTCCTGTCTCAGCCATGTACGCCCTCCTGCCGCAGCAGCTGCTCCACCTGCTGGAGCTGCTCCACGGTGTTCACTCCCAGCATCTCATCGGGAGAGCAGGTGTCGCACAGGCCCACCCGCAGGCCCCGGGCCTTCAGCAGGGCGGGTACATCGGTGAGGTAGAGCTCCCCCTGGGCGTTGTCCCGGCTGAGCCCGCTAAGGACAGAGAGCAGGGCAGGGGTGTGGAAGACGTAGGTTCCGGTATTCACCTCGGTCACCGCGGCCTGCTCCGGAGTACAGTCTCGGGCCTCCACAATACGGGCAAACGTGCCGTCCGCCTCCCGCAGTACCCGGCCATAGCTGCCTCCCTGGGGCAGCCGGGCGGAGAGGAGAGTGCAGGCGTTGCCCTCCTCCAGGTGAGTGCGGGCCAGGGCCTGGAAGGTCTCCCGGCGCATGAGGGGGGTGTCCCCGCAGCAAATAATCAGGTGGCCATCAAACCCCTCCAGCAGGGGGGCGGCGAACTGGACGGCGCCGCCGGTGCCGTTGAGCTCCTCCTGAACCACATGTGGGTATTGGGGAAACGCGGCCAGTACCGCCTCTTTCTTCCAGCCCACTACCAGAATCACATCCTCCGGGGGGAGAAAGGACAGACCCTGAAGGACATAGTGCAGCAAGGGCTTTCCCTCCGCCAGGCGCATTACCTTAGGCAAATCAATGCCCTCTGTCTGCAGCCGGGTACCTTTTCCGGCTGCCAGGACCAGGGCCTTTACATTGGTCATGATTAAAACCCCTTTGTCAAGAAGATAGGCCCTTACTGCTCCAGCCAAAGCCGTGGCAGCAGGGTGTAGAAGTCTCCCTTCTCCTCCCAGAGCAGAAGAAGACAGCCGTCCTTCACGCGGACAGTGGCCTCCTGGCCCAGAAACTGGTTACTCACCCCAATGGGGAAACTGCTGGTAAGAGTGTAGTCAGCAAGAGGATATTTCAGCCCGCTCAAGGTGACTCCCCGGGCAGTACCGCTGTTGCAGAAGATGGACAAAAATCCGTCCATGGAGGCAGGAAATGTAAGGCTGGAGTTCCGCAGGGCGGTGGCCGCAGTCTTTTCCCCGGCCAGAAAGCCCTGGGCGCCCTGGGTGGTCAGCCAGTCCAAGATCTGCAGGTTGCCTAGGGTGTGTTCCAGTCGTCCCCCCACGCAGCCCAGCAGAAGAAAGCGCCGGTAGCCCAACTCAAGCCCCTGGCGCAGGGCGAAGGCTACATCAGTGTCATCCTTTTCGGCGGGTAGCTGAATGAGGTTTGGATGAGAGGGGGTATAGCCCAAGGAATCAAAGTCCCCAACAACCAGATCGGGGTTAATGCCATAGGCCATCAGCGAGTCGTAGCCCCTGTCGGCGGCTATGACATAGTCCCCGGGGAGAGGGTGGGGACACAGAGCGGGAGAGAGGGACATGGCTCCCACCACATAGCAGATACCGGACTGTTTTGACACAGAACATCCTTCCTTTCCAAGTAAGACCCTCGAAGCCCGCCGCAAGGCGCAGGGGGAGACTGGCAGGGCGGGGACGGCAGGAGAAATCAATATAAATAATTAATTTATTATAATACCAAAGGGCTTTCCTTGACAAGGGATGGGGAAAAAGAAAGGGTAAGAATCTTCCCGCTGGAGGAGAGGGGAATGGCCTTGACTTTCCCGGGGCCGGGGCATAGAATACCGGTTGATGGTGAAAAACACCGGGTTAGGATGAGGAGAGTGACCATGGCGCACTATTTAGACAACGCAGCTACTACCCCTGTGCGGCCGGAGGCGGCCCGTGCTGCCCTGGAGGCCATGACGGAGGGCTGGGGCAACCCTTCGGCTCAGTATGTACTGGGGACAAAGGCCGCCGGGCGCCTGCAGGAAGACAGGCAGACGGTGGCCCAGGCACTGGGATGTGAGCCGGAGGAACTGTGGTTTACTTCCTGCGGTACGGAGAGCGACAACTGGGCTATCCGGGGGGCAGTGGAACTGGGACGGCGGAAGGGAAAACACATTGTTACTACCGCCATTGAGCACGCCGCCGTTCTGGAACCCTGCCGGGCCCTGGAGCGGCAGGGGTATGAGGTGACCTACCTGAATCCGGGACGGGACGGGAACGTTGCCCTCCGGGCGCTAGAGGAGGCCCTTCGGCCGGACACCATATTGGTATCCATGATGCTGGTGAACAACGAGCTGGGCACCGTTCTGCCGGTAGCCGGCGCGGCCCAGGCCATCCGAACGGCCGGCTGCCCCGCCCTGCTCCACTGTGATGCGGTTCAAGGCTTCTTGAAAGTGCCGTTTACCCCCGGGGAACTGGGGGTAGACCTGCTGAGTATCAGCGGGCATAAAATTCATGCGCCCAAGGGGATCGGTGCTTTGTACGTACGCAAGGGGCTGCGTCTGCCGCCTATGATTCTGGGGGGCGGGCAGGAGGGCGGGCTGCGCTCAGGCACTGAGGCTACGGCACAGATTGCCGCCTTCGCCGCCGCGGCAGAGGCGGGAAGGAAGAGCCTTGCCCAGGATCTGTCCCACATGGCCGCTTTAAAAGAATATGCGGTAAAACGACTGACTGCCGGCGTACCCGGGCTGCAGGTGCTGATTGGGGAGGGGGCCTCCCATATCCTGCCCATCACGTTGACCGGTTATAAAAGTGAAGTGGTGGTGCGCTTTTTGAGCGACTTGGGAATCTATGTCTCCTCTGGGTCGGCCTGCCACAAGGGGAAGCCAAGCCATGTGTATAGGGCGCTGAACCTGCCTAAAAAGGAGCGGGACGGAGTGCTTCGGATCAGTTTTTCTTATGACACCACCCGGGAGGATGTGGATGCCCTGGCACAGGGGCTGGAGCAGGCGGCCCGGCAGTTGTTTCCAGCTCTGTCATGAGGCGGGGCGTGAGCAGATAGGGGGGCCGAGGGCCTCCTGCCTCAGACATGGGCGAAACCATGGAAAAAAGGAGCATAGTCATGTTTTCTTATATGCGGCGTGAGCCTGGCTTTTATCGCCAGGTTGTAACGCTGGCCACCCCCATTGTGCTGCAAAATCTCATTACCAGCACTTTGGGTATGGCGGATACCTTTATGGTGGGAATGTTGGGTGAGGCGCCTATGGCGGCAGTTACCCTGGCCAATATTCCTCTGTTTGTGGTGCAGATGCTGATTTTCGGGATGCAGAGCGGTTCCGCCGTCCTGATGAGTCAGTACTGGGGCAAACAGGATTGGGATGCTATCAACCGGGTGATGGGAGTAGCAATGTGGGCTGCTAGTCTGGTGACGGCGGTATTTGTGGTGGTCATGGTACTCTGGCCGGTGGAGTTTCTCAGTTTGTTCGGGAACCAGCGGGAAGTTGTGGAGATGGCCGGCCAGTATGGGCAGATTGCGGTTGTCTCCTATGCCTTTATGGCCATTACCATGATTTATATTACCGCTTACCGCAGCATGGAGAAGCCTCAGCTGGGGCTGTATATTCTGGTCAGCTCCATGCTGGTGAACACCTTTTTAAACTGGGTATTTATTTTTGGGAAGCTGGGGGCGCCTGCTATGGGCGTACGGGGGGCGGCTTTGGCCACGGCCATTGCCCGGCTGCTGGAGTTGACCATCGTAATCCTTCACATGTGCTTCAACGGCTTTTTCCGGGTGAAAGTGGGCCTTCTGCTACGCCCGGGGAAGGAGATGGCACTGCGCTTTGTGCGCTACGGAAGTCCCGTGGTGTGCAACGAGACCATGTGGGGACTAGGCTCTTCCATTTTCCCAACCATTATGGGGCATATGAAGGGCAGCACAGAGATTTTGGCCGCCTACACCATTGCCGGGAATATGGACAAAATCGGCATGGTGGTTTCCTTTGGCCTGGCGTCTACCGCAGCAATTATCATCGGCCGGGAAGTGGGGGCGGGCCGCCGGCAGGAAGTACAGGAGGTAGGCATGGCTTTGAATATGCTGGCCCTTCTGGGCGGCATTGTCATTGGCGGGTTGCTGCTTCTGTTTGCCTGGTTCGCCGCGCCGGCTTTTATATATCCCCTGTTTAAACTCTCTGCCAGGGCCGGCGCTATTGCTACAGTAATGATGAGCATCCAGGGCCTGGTACGCCCCCTGCGGGATGTCAACAGTGTTACCATCATCGGGGTGCTCAGGGGGGGAGGCGACGTACAGGCTGCCACCCTGATTGATATTACCCCCCTGTGGGCGGTAGCTATCCCTCTGGCTGCTCTGTGTGGGTTGGTACTTCGTACAGACATCATTTGGGTGTATGTGGCCATGTCCCTGGAGCATATCGTGAAGTGCGGCGTAGGCTATCTGCGCCTGCACTCCGGGAAATGGATCCGGGATTTAACGGTATCTGATGGGTAGACAATAAGGGCCTCATTAGAAAATAGGCCTTTGTTTTCCACCGTTTTCCCAATTTGGCGCGTGTTGCGGTGGAATTGGTTCTCAGATAGTCTGGCAGAGAGGGGCTTGCGGGACAGATTCTTGAAAAATAGACGCCGAAGCCATAGGGGTGCCTGGGAGATAAGACAGCTTGGGCAAAGGCGACAGAAAGTCCGGCGCAGTTTATTGCCCCCAATGCAATTAAGAAAATTTTAGCAATACCCGGGTTTTTCTGCAAAGAAAAGCCCGGGTTTATTTGTTTAAAAGAAATTCATGAAGTGGCTATTGACAATTTTTGCCCCGGGTGGTACGTTATCTTTAGCACTCAGGGAGAATGAGTGCTAAAACAAGGAAAATGGAGAAAGGGCGGTGGAAGTATGGAGCTCAGCGACCGGAAAAAGAGGATTCTTCGAGCCATTGTGGAGACCTATATTGCCACCGCTGATCCGGTGGGCTCTAAAGCTGTGGCAGAGCGGGCGGGTTTGGATGTGTCCTCCGCCACTATCCGCAATGAGATGGCGGATTTGACCGATTTGGGCCTCCTGGAGCAGCCCCACACCTCTGCCGGGCGTATTCCCTCCCCAGCTGGCTACCGGCTATATGTCAACGAGCTGATGGACCAGCACCAGCTGACCATCCAGGAGACCGAGCGCATCAACCAAGCGCTGAACCTGAAGATGGAGGAGCTGGACCGGGTTATCGACCGGGCGGGTAAGGTACTCTCCCAAATTAGTGACTACCCGGTATTTACTATGGCCCAGGCCAAAAAGCGGGTGACCGTAAAACGATTTGATCTTCTGATGGTAGAAGAGAACGCCTTTATTGCCGTGGTAATGACTGATAACTCTGTGGTGAAGAATAAGCTCATCCGTATGCCTGACAGCCTGTCCGAGACCCAACTTCAACTGTTGTCCGCAGTGCTTAACAACTCCTTTGTAGGGCTGACCCGGGAGGAGATGGAGCAGGCCCTGGACAAAATGGAGAGCCGCACCGCCCCTGCCGCTTTTGAGCTGATCTCCCTGGTGGTGGACTTTGCGGTGGAGGTTCTGGCTGAGCAGGGACAAAACAAGATCCATACCGCCGGCATTACCCACCTGCTGGAGCACCCGGAGTACCACAGCCTGGACAAGGCCAAGCCCCTGATGAATTATCTGGCAGAGGAACAGGAGGCCTCTAAACTGCCGGTGGCGTTAAGCGGCGGAAAGAATATGAATATCCTAATTGGCCCCGAAAATGTCAGCGATGCTCTAAAGGACACCAGTGTGGTGATGGCCAGCTATGATATCGGGGACAATATGCGGGGTGTCATTGGTGTAGTGGGTCCCACCCGCATGGACTATGCCAAGGTGACTGCCCGCCTTTCCTATTTTGCCGAGAGCCTGACCCGCATGTTCGGCAAGGAGGAGCTGCCTCCTGGAGAAGGAAAAGAGGACAAGGAATAACAAAAAAAGGAGCGCGCAGACGTGAGCAAGAAGGAGACAAAGCAGCCTGAACCTGTTCAGGAAGAGCTTCAGGATAAGGCCCCTGACCTGCAGGAGGAGAACCCTGGGCAGCCCCAGGCCGAGCAGACTGCCCCACAGACGGAGCAGCCCGCGCCCCAGGTAGAAGAGGGCACCCTGGCCAGCCAGCTGGAGGCCCTGAAGGCGCAAACAGCCCAGCAGGAAGATAAATATCTGCGCCTGTATGCCGAGTACGACAACTACCGCAAGCGCACCGCCAAGGAAAAGGAATCCATCTGGAGCGACGCCAAGGCGGAGACAGCGGCGGCCTTTCTGCCTGTATATGATAACCTAGAGCGGGCGCTAAGGCAGGAGACCGCTGATGAGGCCTATAAGAAGGGCGTAGAGATGACCATGAACCAGTTGAAAGAGGTGCTCTCAAAATTGGGTATCACGGAAATTCCCGCCCTAGGTGAGACCTTCGACCCCCAAAAGCACAACGCTGTGATGCATGTGGAGGACGAGACGTTGGGGGAGAACACCGTGGCAGAGGTTTTCCAGGCCGGTTTCCAGTGCGGTGAGAAGGTCATCCGTTTTGCCATGGTAAAAGTGGCAAATTAGAAAGGCGCAGCCAAAGTGGCCCGGCTGCGCGTCCAATCCGCAGCGTGACAATATAAAAAACCAATTCACTTTATAAACAACAATCTTTCATATATTTCTAGGAGGAAAAAATTATGTCTAAAATCATCGGTATCGACTTAGGTACAACCAATAGCTGCGTGGCCGTCATGGAGGGCGGCGACGCCGTGGTCATCCCCAATGCGGAAGGTAACCGCACCACCCCGTCTGTGGTGGCTTTTTCCAAGGACGGGGAGCGGATGGTAGGCCAGGTGGCCAAGCGTCAGGCCATTACCAACCCCGACCGCACTGTTATTTCCATCAAGCGCGAGATGGGCTCCGACTACAAGGTAAACATTGACGGCAAGAAGTACACCCCCCAGGAGATCAGCGCCATGATCCTGCAGAAGCTGAAGGCGGACGCCGAGGCCTATTTGGGTTCCCCTGTTACTGAGGCGGTCATCACCGTTCCCGCTTACTTTACCGATGCCCAGCGCCAGGCCACAAAGGACGCCGGCAAAATTGCCGGTCTGGAGGTCAAGCGTATCATTAACGAGCCCACCGCCGCGGCCCTGGCTTACGGGGTGGATAAGGAGACGGCCCAGAAGGTCATGGTCTATGACCTGGGCGGCGGTACCTTTGATGTGTCTATTCTTGACATTGACGACGGTGTCATTGAAGTACTGGCAACCGCCGGCAACAACCGTCTGGGCGGCGATGACTTTGATAAGTGCATTATGGACTGGATGGTCTCCGAGTTCAAAAAGAGCGACGGAGTGGATCTGAGTGGAGACAAGGTAGCCATGCAGCGCCTGAAGGAGGCTGCTGAGAAGGCTAAGATTGAGCTTAGCGGCGTTACCTCAACCAACATCAACCTGCCCTATATTACCGCCGATGCCACCGGTCCTAAGCACTTGGACCTCACCCTCACCCGGGCCAAGTTCGATCAGCTCACCTCTCACCTGGTAGAGGCCACTGCCGGCCCTGTGCGTCAGGCCATGAGTGACGCCGGCCTCTCCGGCAGCGACATCTCCAAGGTTCTGATGGTGGGCGGCTCCAGCCGTATCCCTGCCGTGCAGGACATGGTGAAGAAGCTTACCGGTAAGGAAGGCTTCAAGGGTATCAACCCCGACGAATGTGTGGCTCTGGGCGCAGCCCTTCAGGGCGGTGTGTTTACCGGCGATGTGAAGGACCTGCTGCTGTTGGACGTCACCCCCCTGTCCCTGGGCATTGAGACCATGGGCGGCGTAATGACCAAGCTCATTGAGCGCAACACCACCATCCCCGTCAAGAAGAGCCAAATCTTTACCACTGCTGCGGATAACCAGACCTCTGTGGAGGTTCACGTCCTCCAGGGTGAGCGTGAGATGGCCCAGTATAACAAGACTTTGGGTAAATTCCACCTGGACGGCATTGCTCCCGCCCGTCGGGGTGTGCCTCAGATTGAGGTCACCTTTGATATTGACGCCAACGGCATTGTCAATGTCTCGGCCAAGGACATGGGTACCGGAAAGGAGCAGCATATCACCATTACCTCCTCCACCAATATGTCCAAGGAGGATATTGACAAGGCTGTTCGGGAGGCTGAGCAGTTTGCAGCCGAGGATGCCAAGCGCAAGGAGGAAGTAGACGTACGCAACCAGGGCGACCAGATGGTCTATCAGACTGAGAAAACCCTGGAGGAGATGGGGGATAAGATTTCTGCCTCTGACAAGGCTGGTGTGGAGTCTGCGCTGGGTAAACTGAAAGAAACTTTGAAGGGCAACGACACTCAGGCCATCAAGAACGCCACTGAGGAACTGACAAAGGCATTTTATGCTGTCAGTGAGAAGCTCTATCAGCAGCAGCGCGGCCAGGCCGGCCCCGGCCCCGATATGGGCGGCGGCCAGACCGGAGGCAACGGCTCCGGCCCCGACGTGGTGGAGGCCGATTATGACGTCGTAGACGACGATAAAAAGTAAGCGATATGGGCGCCCCGGTGGGACGGAAGGTACGCTTCCGTCCCACCGGGGGCGTTGGGGCGGATGAAGGCTCTATAGGTCCCGCCTCTCCTCATTCCCTCCATATTAGAGGTGAGTATAAATATGGCAGAACAAAAACGAGATTATTACGAGGTGCTGGGCGTAAGCAAGGGCGCCTCGGATGATGAACTGAAAAAAGCCTACCGCAAACTGGCCAAGAAGTACCATCCGGACATGAACCCAGGGGACAAGGCCGCTGAGGCCAAGTTTAAGGAAGTCAACGAAGCTTATGAGGTGCTCTCCGATAAGGAGAAACGGGCCAAGTACGACCAGTTCGGCCATGCCGGGGTAGATCCCAACTTTGGCGCCGGGGGCGGCTTCGGCGGCTTTAACATGGGAGATATTGACCTGGGGGATATCTTCGGCTCCTTCTTTGGCGGCGGTTTTGGCGGATTTAGTGGAGGCGGGCAGCGGGCCAACGCCCCCCAGAAAGGGGAGAGCCTGCGGGCCAGCCTGACCCTCTCCTTTGAAGAGGCAGCTTTCGGCTGCGAAAAGGAGATTGAGCTCAGCCGCACGGAACCCTGCGATGACTGCCGGGGCTCCGGCTGCCAACCGGGTACCACCGCTGAGACCTGTCCTGACTGCCGGGGGGCCGGCGTGGTGCGCATTCAGAGGGGGGCCGGCGGTTTCGCCTTCTCCACCAGCGTGCCCTGCTCCCGCTGTCAGGGCACCGGCAGAATTATTCACAGCCCCTGCAAGACCTGCGGCGGCGTGGGTAATGTGAGGAAGAAAAAGCGCATCTCCGTCACCATCCCCGCCGGCATCGATGACGGCCAGGCCGTCTCACTCCGGGGCCAGGGCAACGCCGGGAAAAACGGCGGCCCCGCCGGCGATCTGATTGTGGGGGTACGCATCAAGCCCCATCCACATTTCCGGCGGGAGGGGACCACGGTGCTCTATGAACACCCTGTCTCCTTTTACCAGGCGGCCATGGGGGCCGAGCTGGAAATCCCCACCATTGACGGAAAAGTGAAGTGGACTCTGCCTGCGGGGACCCAGCCGGACACCACTTTCCGACTGCGTGGCAAAGGAATTCCTGAACTGCGGGGCCGTGGTCGGGGCGACCAGTATGTCACAGTACGGGTGCAGGTGCCCACCAACCTTACAAACGACCAGCGAGAGGCCCTGCGAGCCTTTGGAGAGGCCATGGGGGAGAACATTGCCGAGGGCAGTATTAAAAGCTTTTTTGAAAAACACAAAAAGAAAAAATAGACGAGATCGCTGCGGCGGCCCCGGGGATGCCCCCCGGGGCCGTTTTGCTGTTGGGGAAATTATTTGCACCCTTGCGCTTTGGGGGAGTCTCCTTTATAATAAGCAAAGAGAGAACCAGGGACATAAGAAAAAACCGATAGACTTTATAAGGAAGAAGGAAATGCCATGACAGCACAAGAAAAGAAGCAGTTAATGGCCATGGCCTGCCGGGTGCGTATGGGCGCCATTGAGGGCGTCCACAGTGCCAAGGCCGGCCATCCCGGCGGCAGCCTGTCTGCGGCCGACCTGTTTACCTACCTCTACTTTAAAGAGCTGAGAATCGATCCCGGCAACCCCCATTGGGCCGATCGGGATCGTTTTGTCCTCTCTAAGGGGCACACTGCCCCCGGGCTGTATGCGGCTCTGGCATTGAGAGGCTTTTTTCCTCAGCAGGATCTGTTGACCCTGCGTCAAATCGGCAGCCATCTACAGGGGCATCCCAACATGAATGAGACGCCCGGCGTGGATATGTCCACCGGATCCCTGGGCCAGGGGGTCTCCGCCGCTGCCGGCATGGCCCTGGCCGCCAAGTACCAGGGAAAGGATTGCCGGGTGTACGCTCTGCTGGGTGACGGAGAAATCCAGGAGGGCCAGGTGTGGGAGGCCTTTATGTTTGCCCACCACTATAAGCTGGACAATCTCTGCCTGGTCATTGACAACAACGGTCTGCAGATTGACGGAGCTGTGGCCGATGTTATGAGCCCCTATCCCATTCCCGAGAAGCTGCGGGCCTTTGGCTTTGAAGTCGCGGAGATTGACGGCCACGATTTTGAGCAGATGGAGGACGCCTTTGCCAAAGCCAGACAGACCAAAGGTGTGCCCTTTGCCATTGTGATGAAAACCATCAAGGGTAAGGGTGTCTCTTACATGGAGAACAATGCGGGCTGGCACGGAAAGGCCCCCAACGACCAGGAGTACGAGATTGCCATGCAGGAGCTGCGGGCTCAACTGGCTGAAGTGGAGGGGATGTAACATGGCAGAGGTAAAAAAGATTGCCACCCGCGATAGTTACGGCAACGCCCTGGTGGAGCTGGGGAAGGAGCATGCGGATCTTATTGTCTTTGACGCCGACCTGGCTGGGGCCACTAAGACGGGTATTTTTAAGAAGGCCTATCCAGAGCGCCATTTTAACTGCGGCATTGCGGAGGGGAATATGATGGCCGCCGCCGCCGGAGCATCGACCATGGGTCTGGTGCCCTTTGCCTCCACGTTCGCTATGTTTGCTGCGGGCCGGGCGTTTGAGCAGATCCGCAACTCCATTGGGTACCCTCATCTCAATGTGAAAATTGGAGCCACCCACGGCGGCATCTCCGTAGGCGAGGATGGTGCCTCCCACCAGTGCTGTGAGGACTTTGCCCTGATGCGTACTATCCCGGGCATGGTGGTCATGTCCCCCGCCGACGATGTGGAGGCCCGGGCCATGGTGAAGGCCGCCTATGAGCATGTGGGGCCGGTATATATGCGCTTTGGCCGCTCTGCGGTTCCCGTGTGCCACCAGGAGGAGGGGTATACGTTCCGGATTGGAAAGGGCGAAGTGCTTCAGGACGGGACAGATGTGGCCATTATTGCCAACGGCCTGTTGGTGGCCGAGGCAATAGAGGCGGGCAAAGCCTTGAAGGAGTTGGGCATCAGCGCCCAGATTATCAATATGGCCACCATTAAGCCCCTGGATGAGGAACTGGTGCTCTCTGCGGCCCGTGGGTGCGGAAAGATTATTACCTGCGAGGAGCACAACATCTTGGGCGGGCTGGGAGAAGCTGTGTGCGGCCTGCTCAGTGAGAAGTACCCTGTCCCCGTGCGCCGCATCGGGGTCAACGATGAATTTGGCCACTCCGGGCCCGCCGCCGCCCTGCTCAAGCAGTTTGGCCTGTGTGCGGAGCATATTGTAGAGGTAGCAAAGGACATGTGCCGTTAAATGCATGGCACAGCTCCAGCCCGATTAATGATGAATAAAACCAGCCCCGGCCTAAGGCCGGGGCTGGTTTTATTCTCTCAGCAGCAGAGGTTGGAGCTGTCGTCCCTCCAGGGCGGCCTGGGCGGCGTCAGCCACCAAGGAAAAATCGGAGACCAGAGAGGTGGGTTTTTTCACTGGGTCATCCTGACCGAAGGGGACAAAATAGATGTATTTTCGTCCCAGCAGCGTGCCTACACTGGCGGCAGAGGCAGCCAGACCGTCATTGGTGGAGGGGGCAATTAGCAGGGGACGGCCATTTCTCAGGTGGGCCTTGGCGGCCATGGTGACGCTGGAGTCAGTAATGCCGGCAGCCAGCTTGCCCAGAGTATTGCCCGTACAGGGACAGATAATGAGCAAATCCAGCAGCCGCTGGGGGCCGATGGGCTCGGCGGCTTTAACGGAGGCAATTACCCGGTGGTCACAGATGCGCTCCATTTCCCGCATCAGGTCATGGGCTTTCCCAAAACGGGTATCGGTATCGGCGGTGCATTCAGAGACGATGGGAATCACATTCTGCCAGCGGGCGCGCACCTGTTCCAAGGCCTCCATAGCCTTGGCATGGGTGCAGAACGAACCGCACACGGCAAATCCAATGGTTTTGTTTTCCAAGGACAACCTTCCTTTCCGGGCCACTCAGAGGCCCAGCTCACGGAGCATATTATAGATAGTGTGTTTGATGGCGGCACCTGCGCTTACAGGAGCTACCTTACCGGGCAGGGAGAGAGCCCAAATGACCGTCAGTCCCAGTTCTCCGGCTATGGCCAGATCCACACCGCCCGGTTTGGAAGCCAGATCTATAACCAGACAGTCCCGGCGCAGATCCTCCAGTTCTGCACGGCCCAGTACCCGGGCGGGGACGGTGTTGATTACCAGGTCGTAGCCGCACAGCCAGCCGGCCAGATGCTCTAGGTGTTCGCAGCCCAGTCCCATAGCCTGGGCCCAGGCTAACTGCTCGTATTTCCGGGCAGCCACGCTTACCTTGGCGCCTAAGGCGGCAAAGCGCTGGGCAGTCAGCCGACCCACCCGGCCGAAGCCCACCACCAGTACCCGGGCACCGTGGATGGTAATAGGCAGATGCTCCATGGCCACCTGGAGGGCCCCTTCCGCTGTAGGGACGGCATTGGCCACAGTTAGCTCCTCCCGGGCAAAATAGTCATGTACGGTCAGACCCCGCTCCCGGGCCATAGCGCAACAGGTGTCGTCCAATATTCCACCGCACACAAATTGCGCCGGAGACAGGGCGTCTAAAATAGGGGCCAGGGGCTGGGGCATTTGGGAGAAGGGGGCAGTGAGGATGCCGGGAGCCTGAGAAACGGGCAAAGGCAGTACCACGCAGTCGGCACGATCGATATGCTGAAGGCTGTCCGCCTGAACCAGTCCCGGAATGGGCGACTGGTGGCAGTCCAGGGCGAAGAGACGGACTGTGTGGCCGTCCTCGGCCAGAAGCTGGGCCAGTTTTGCCTGGCGCATATCTCCCCCCACTACCCAGAAGCTTAATTCCTGTTTGATTTCACGTCACCTCCGTCCAATGCCTGTGGAGCGTATCCGGGGCCAGATGTTCGGCCGCCGGAGGCGGCTCATAGGAGAGCCCAAGATACGCCCTGCGGGCGTTGGGATTCTACCCCACTGTATGCTGGCGGAAGATGGATGGTGAAGGAACGAAAAAGCGCCCTGCCTGTAAAAAGGCAGGGCGCTTTTTGAGAAAGAAAAATTTACTTGGCAGCCTTGGCGGCCTTGATAGCCTCGATGAGCATAGGGGTGACCTTAAACAGGTCGCCGCAGATGCCGTAGTCGGCAATCTCGAAGATAGGCGCCGTGTCATTCTTGTTTACCGCAATAATGCACTCTGAATCTTGCATGCCGGCCTTGTGCTGGATAGCACCGGAGATACCCAAGGCAATATAGATTTTGGGATGGACGGTCTTACCGGTCTGCCCCACCTGGTGGTCAGCGGACAGCCAGCCGGAGTCAATGGTGGCACGGGAGCCGCCTACAACGCCGCCCAAAACCTCGGCCAACTCTTCGGCCAGCTGAATGCCGCGGTTCACGTCCTTGGAGATGCCGCGGCCCACGGATACCACCACATCGGCACCGATGAGGTCAACCAACTTCTTGGCGGCCTTGACCACCTCGGTGACCTGGGTCTTCATATCGGCCTCGGTGAGGGAGAAGTGGGGCTTGATAATCTCGCAGGCGTCGGCCTTGGCCTGGTCAAAGGCGTTCTTCTTCATTACGCCGGGACGGACAGTGGCCATGGCGGGACGGAAGCGGGGGCAAATAATGGTAGCCATCAAATGGCCACCGAAGGCGGGACGAGTCATCTTCAGGTTGCGGTCATCCTCTTTGATAGCGTTAATGACCTCGGGAGCCAGGGTGGAGGCAGAACGCAGAAACTCCTTATACTTGGGCACATCGATGTCCAGGTGGGTGCAGTCGGCGCACAGGCCGGTGTGCAGGCGGGCGGCACACCGGGGGCCCAGGTCACGGCCGATGTTGGTGGCGCCGATGAGCAACACTTCAGGCTTGTACTCGTGGATGGTGTCACAGATTACCTTGGTGTAGCCGTCGGTGGTGTAGTTTTCCAGCAGGGGGTGGTCACAGACATACACGCCATCGGCGCCGTAGCCGCCCAGCTCCTTGGCAATGCCCTCAATATTGTGGCCCAGGAGAATGCCGTACAACTTGGAGCCCAGCTCGTCGGCCAGTTTGCGGCCCTCAGAGATCAGCTCGAAGGAGGTAGGCATCATTTTGCCCTGGCGCTGCTCACAAAATACCCAAACGCCGCCGTTGAATTCCTCGATAGCAGCACTGTTATAAATAGACATATTCTTCAATCCCCCCTTCTATCAGATCAAATGCTTAGCCGCCAGGATGCCGGCCAGCTTCTCGCAGGTGGCCTTGTCAGCGCCTTCCAGCATCATGCCTACGCCCTTCTGAGGGGGAGTAAAGGATTTGAAGATGTTGGTGGGGGAGCCCTTCAGACCGATGGTAGAGGGATCGATGAGGGGATCGTCCTTCAGGGTATTGTAATCAAACACCTCGTAGGGCTTGGAGTGGCACTCAAACACGCCGCCCACGCTCATATAACGGGGCTCGTTGAGTTCCTTAATGCAGGTAATGAGGCAGGGGGTCTTGACCTTCACGGTCATGTAGCCGTCCTCTAATACCCGCTTGATAGTGAGGGTATCGCCATCCTTCTTAATCTCGGCGGCGTAGGACACCTGGGGCAGGCCCAGCTTCTCGGCGATCTGGGGACCCACCTGGGCGGTGTCGCCGTCGATGGCCTGACGGCCGCACATGACGATGTCTTCCTTCTCCACGCCAATTTTGTTAATGGCGGCGGCCAGGATCTGGGAGGTGGCGTAGGTATCGGAGCCGCCGAACTCACGGCCGGACACCAGTACAGCGCGATCCGCGCCCCGGGCCATAATCTCACGCAGCATTCCCTCGGCAGGGGGAGGACCCATGGAAATTACAATAACCTCAGCGCCGGTCTGCTCCTTCAAAACCAGGGCGGCCTCTACGGCATTCAGGTCATCAGGATTGGTGATGGTAGCCATGGAGGCACGGTTCAGGGTGCCGTCGGGGTTGACGGCCACCTTACCAGAGGTATCGGGGACCTGCTTGACACATACAATGATTTTCATTTCCATCTGCCTCCTAACTTATTTCACACCCAGCGCGCGGGAGATAACCATGCGCTGAACCTCGGAAGTGCCCTCGTAGATTTCGGTAATCTTGGCGTCTCTCATCATGCGCTCCACAGGGTACTCACGGGTGTAGCCGTAGCCGCCGAAGAGCTGCACGGCGCGGCGGGTCACATCGTTGGCGGCCTCAGCGGCAAAGAGCTTGGCCATAGCGGAATCCATGCCGTAGGGCTCGTGGTTCTGCTTTTTCACAGCGGCAGCGTAAACCAGGTACTGGGCAGCCTGCATGCGGGTGTGCATGTCGGCCAGCTGGAACTGAGTGTTCTGGAACTGGGACAGACGCTTTTTAAACTGCACACGCTCCTGGGTATATTTCACAGCCTCGTTCACAGCCCCCTCGCCCAGACCAAGAGCCTGAGCAGCAATTCCCAGACGGCCGCCGTCCAGAGTCTGCATGGCAATCTTAAAGCCCTGTCCTTCCTTGCCCAGCAGGTTCTCCTTGGGAACAATGCAGTCCTCGAAAATCAGATCGCAGGTGGAGGAGCCGCGGATACCCATCTTCTTCTCGTGCTTGCCTACAGAGAAGCCGGGGAAGCTTTTCTCCACAATAAAGGCAGAAATACCGTGGTTGCCCAGGGACTTGTCCGTCATAGCAAAGATAACGAAGGTCTCAGCCACGGTGCCGTTGGTAATAAAGCACTTGGAACCATTGAGGACGTAGTGGTCACCTTCCAGTACGGCGGTGGTCTGCTGACCGGAGGCATCGGTACCGGCGTTGGGCTCGGTCAGGCCAAAGGCACCGATCTTCTTGCCGGAGAGCAGGTCGGGCAGATACTTCATTTTCTGCTCCTCGGTGCCGTTTTCAAAGATGGGAGCGCAGCACAGGGAGGTGTGGGCAGAGACAATAACAGCAGTGGTACCGCATACCTTGGCCAGCTCCTCCACACACATGGCGTAGGACAGTACATCGCCGCCCGCCCCACCGTACTCTTTGGGGAAATAGATACCCATCATGCCAAGCTTGCCCATCTTCTCCACGGTCTCCATGGGGAAGCGCTCCTCCTCGTCGATCTCTTCGGCCAGGGGCTTGACCTCATTCTCCGCGAACTCGCGGTACATCTTGCGGACCATCTCTTGTTCTTTAGACAGGTGAAAATCCATTTTTTAGTCCTCCTAGTTTTTAATACTTCACAGACATTATTGCGAGAGCTCTTGACTGGGGCGGCCCGCCTGACCGGGGCGGGAGACGCAGGACAGCAGAGCAGGCAGCGGGAAAAGCAGGCCGCAGCGCAAAACATAAACATATTGTTATAAATTTAACAAAGAAAACCCGAAAAAACAGCAACGCGGGAAATTCCCGCTGTTGCGATGCGGCATGTACGCGGGGGCAGTGGATTAACTGTTAAAATTATAACGTTTTTTTTCACGAAGTGCAAGGGGGGGATGAATGGTAAAATGCACAGTTTTTGTGGATTTGTTTTAGCAAAAACATAGGAACCCATAAAATTCCATAAAAAGTGCCTTCCTTTGTGTCCGAAAGGACAAACAGGCGGAAAAACCCCCGGCCGCAGACAACGGCCGGGGGCGGAACTAGACAGAGGCAATTTATTTGGAATAGTCGTAGAAGCCCTTGCCAGACTTGCGCCCCAGCAGACCGCCGCGCACCATTTTCTTCAGCAGCAGAGCAGGGCGATATTTGGGATCGCCAGTCTCAGCGTAGAGGGTGTCCATAATGGCCAGGCATACGTCCAGGCCCACGAAGTCACCCAGAGCCAGAGGACCCATGGGGTGATTGGCGCCCAGCATCATGGCCTTGTCGATATCCTCCACACTGGCCACGCCGGTCTCCACCAAGCCAATGGCCTCGTTGATCATGGGGATGAGAATCTTGTTGACCACGAAGCCGGGGGCCTCGGCCACCTCCACGGGATCCTTGCCAATTTCCTTGGAGAGGTTATAGATAAAGTCAAAAGTCTCCTGGGCAGTGTTGGCGCCGCGGATGATTTCGATAAGCTTCATAGAGGGAACGGGATTAAAGAAGTGCATGCCGATGACAGGATGCTTCAGGCCGTTGCCCATCTCGGTAATGGACAGAGAGGAGGTATTGGAGGCAAAGACGGTCTCGGGTTTGCAGAAGCTGTCCAGCTCATTGAGCAGCTCCTTCTTGGTGGCCATCTCCTCCTTGACGCACTCGATGACCAGGTCGGCATCGGCGGACTCCTGATGAGTCTGGGGAATAAGTACATTGGCCATCAGGGCATCAGCAGCCTCCTGGGCCATCTTACCCTTCTCTACCCGCTTCTGCAGGGACTTGGCCAGGGTATCCTTGTGACGCTGGGCGGATGCGGGGCTGCTGGCGTACATCAGGACGGTGTGTCCCTTGGCAGCAAAGACCTGGGCAATGCCGCGGCCCATGGTTCCGGCGCCGAAAAGTGCGACTTTCATACTGTGTTCCTCCTGTTAAATGTAAAAATAGTTGCCAGCCTTCTTCTGGCTGGGGTTGGCCGGACAAGCCGACCGTGCTCTCTTGAGACACAGTATACCTGTTTTTTGACCGGGGTGCAAGAGGAAAGTGAAGTATTGTTGCAGCGAATTCCTTTCAAAATAATAAAATAAATAACCACCAAGTTGCGCTATGGATGTGAAAATCCGGGCGGCCTGAGGCCGCCCGGAGGGTCAAATCTGGGTAATGTCGTACGGCGTGGTCTGGTAGACGTAGTAATTGAGCCAGTTAGTGTAAAATAGCTGCGCTGCAGAACGCCAGCGGACGATAGGGGTTTGGTAGGGGTCATCGTTGGGGAAGTAGTGCAGCGGCACATCGATTTTCAGTCCTTTATTCACATCCCGGAAGTACTCGTTTGCCAGAGTGTCCGGGTCATATTCCGGATGGCCGGTAATAAAGAAGCGGCGGTTGTCCTCGCTTTTCACGGCAAATACCCCTGCCTCCTTGGACACAGCCAGCAGCTCCAGTTCCGGACGGGTGAGGATGTCCTCCAGGCGGTTTGCAGTGTAGCGGGAGTGGGGGACAAAAAATTCGTCGTCAAACCCGCGGAACAGGGGGGACTGTTTTTTAACAATAGTATGGGAGAAGATGCCCGAGAGTTTCTTGGGCAGGGAGTACTTGGGGATACCATAATGGTAGTAAAGCCCGGCCTGGGCCCCCCAGCAGATATGCAGAGTGGAGTGGACGTGGGTCTTAGTCCACTCCATAATTTCGCACAGCTCATCCCAGTAATCCACATCGGTAAAGTCTAGGTTTTCTACCGGAGCTCCGGTGATGATCATGCCGTCATACTTCCGATTGCGAATCTGAGCAAAGGTAGTATAAAAGGAGGAGAGGTGATCTGCGTCGGTGTTGTGGGAGATGTGACTGGAAGTGTGCAGCAGTTCTACCTCCACCTGGAGGGGAGAGTTGGACAGCTTGCGTAGCAGCTGGGTCTCGGTAACAATTTTAGTGGGCATTAGATTTAAGATGAGCAAATTCAACGGGCGCATATCCTGGTGAATCGCCCGGTATTCCGTCATCACAAAAATATTTTCCCCTTCCAGAGTGGCCCTGGCGGGAAGGGAATCTGGAATTTTAATGGGCACAATAGCCACCCCCGGTAAATAAAAGTTACAAAATGGGAAACCTATAATATGTATGTAGAAAGAGTAGCACAAATGGTGTTTTTCCGCAAGCGGGATTTTAAAGGATAAATGTACGCGGGAGACGGACAGCAAAAAAGAAAATGGGAAAAAGTGTTGACAACGGTGGGGAGTTCTGGTAGTATAAGCAAGCGCGCAAACGAGCGTCGGCTAGATTCTCTGAGAAAACACAAAAAGAATGAAAAATCTCAAAAAAGTGCTTGACAAAGAGAACTGACCGTGGTATCCTGACAAAGTCGCTTGCAAGAGTGACAGTTGCAGTTCTTTACCCCTAGCGGATGAAAGAACAAGAAAAAGTTTGGAAAAACTTGAAAAAGTTCTTGACAAAGGGGAAAATAAGTGCTACAATAAAAATCCGCCGCGAGGGCGCGGTGTGCACCTTGTAAATTAAACAACGTGACAAACGAGAAGCACCAGAAGGTGATGGTTGTTAAGAAGAGCTTTGAAAGAAGCTTGTAGGAACAACGTCAAAAATTCTTTGAAG
>CALWYD010000007.1 GCA_944385675.1 uncultured Oscillospiraceae bacterium | reverse complement strand
CTGAGGGCGCTTCCCCTTTTTATCAAAGCAGCCGCCCGATGGATGGCTGCTTTCCATTTTATTCCCCTTATTTCTTCTCCCCGCCCATAAGCAGGTACATAACCGCTTTTTGGGCGTGGAGACGGTTTTCCGCCTCGTCAAAAATCTCATTGGCGTGGGCCTCAAAGACCTGGGCGGTAATCTCCTCCCCCCGGTGGGCGGGCAGGCAGTGCTGCACCATGCACTCGGGGTTGGTAAGAGACATGAGCCGGTCATTCACCTGATAGCCCACAAAGGCCTTCTCCCGCACCGCCTTCTCCTTCTCCTGGCCCATGGAGGCCCACACATCGGTGAACACCACGTCGGCCCCCACAGCGGCCTCCTGGGGCGTACGTACTAGGGAGAACTTGTGGGCCGGGTCACTGGCAGCAAAGTCCAGAACCCGCTGATCCGGATCATACCCCTCTGGACAGGCCACTGAAACTTCCATGCCGCACTTCAGGCCCCCTACAATCAGGGAATTTGCCATATTGTTGCCGTCCCCGATGTAGCACAGCTTTAGCCCCTCCAGCACTGCCTTGTGCTCCCGTACCGTCATCAGGTCAGCCAGCACCTGGCACGGGTGGCAGAAATCGGTCAGCCCGTTGATAATGGGAATCTTGGTATACCGGGCCAGCTCCTCTACCTCCTCCTGGGCAAAGGTACGGATCATAATCCCGTCACAGTAGCGGTCCAGTACCCGGGCAGTGTCCTCCACCGGTTCTCCCCGGCCGATCTGACTCTCCTTCCCGGAGAGGAACAGGGCGTGGCCTCCAAGCTGGAACATCCCCGCCTCAAAGGATACGCGGGTCCGAGTGGAGTTCTTTTCAAAAATCATAGCCAGTGTCTTACCCCGGAGATAGTCATGGATAATGCCGTGCTTCTGATTATATTTCAGCTGGTCTGCCGTGTTGAGGATTTTAATAATGTCCTCCTTGGACAAATCCAGCAGTTTTAACAGATCCTTCTGCATGTTCTATCAGCTCCCTCTCGGAAAATCCCGTCAACCCAGGGTTTGCTTCATAATGGCCAAGCCTCTGTCCATCTCCTCCTGGGTAATAACCAGGGGCGGCAACAGGCGCAGGCCGGGGCCGGCAGTCAGACACAAAAGTCCATTTTCAATCAGCTTGGCAGCAATATCCTTGTTGCTCTTCTCACCTTTTACCTCAATGCCGATCATCAGGCCCATGCCCCGGGTGGCGCCCAGACAGGGCAGCTCCATGGCCTCAATCTGGCTGCGCAGGTACTCCCCTTTCTTTCTGACCTGAAGCAACATCTCATCATCAATGGTGTGCAACACCTGGAGGGCGGCCGCAGCAGCCACAGGGTTGCCGCCAAAGGTGGTGGCGTGGGTACCAGGCGTGAAGACGTTGCGGCACTTCTCATTTGCCATCACACCACCGAAAGGCAGTCCCCCGGCAATCCCCTTGGCAAAAGACACCACATCCGGCTGAATTCCGTACTGCTGGAAGGCAAACAGAGATCCGGTCCGGCCCACGCCAGTCTGTACCTCATCCACCAGTAACAGCCAATCCCGCTTGGCGCACAGTTCCGCCACGCCCCGGACAAATTCCCGATCTAGAGGCAGCACGCCCCCTTCGCCCTGGATCAGCTCAAACATCACGGCGCACACATCGTGTCCGGCCACCGCCTCCACACTGTCCAGGTCATTGGCATCTGCATAGCGGAACCCTTCGGTAAAGGGGAAAAAGTAGTTGTGGAACACATCCTGTCCGGTAGCGGCCAGGGTGGTGATGGTACGGCCGTGGAAGGACTTATGTAGGGTAATCACGGTTCCTCTGCCCTTCCCGTACTTGTCAAAGGAGTACTTCCGGGCCAGCTTGATCATACCCTCGTTGCTCTCCGCCCCGGAGTTGGCAAAAAAGACGTTGGACATCCCAGACCTGGTACACAGCTGCTGGGCCAGACGGACGTAGGGTTCAGAGTAGAACAGGTTGGAGATATGTCCCAGCTTGGAGGCCTGCCTGGTAATGGCCTCTACCCACCCATCGTTGTCATAACCCAGGGAGCACACGCCGATGCCTGAGGGGAAATCAATATACTCCTTCCCCTCCACATCCCACACCGTGGCTCCCTTGCCGTGGTCAATGGCCACGGGGAACCGCCCGTAGGACTGCATCACATACTGCTCATCCAGAGCCTTCAGCTCTTCAAACTTCATAGTTGTCCCTCCCGTCATCAACTGATGAGCATGGTGCCAATGCCTGCGTCCGACAACAGCTCAATCAGGATGGAGTGTTCTACCCGGCCGTCCAGAATGGTGGCCGACTTTACACCGGAACGCACCGCTTCCACACAGCACTCAATTTTTGGGATCATTCCCCCGGAGATGATCCCCTCCCGTATCAGGGCGGGAACGGAAGAGAGCTGCAGTTCCGGGATCAGGGTGCTCTCATCCTTGGGATCCCGCAGCAATCCGCGCACATCGGTGAGCAGCAGCAGCTTTTCCGCCCCCAGAGCGGTAGCCAGCTTGGCCGCGGCAGTATCGGCGTTGACATTGTAGGAGGTCTCGGCGTCCTCCCCCTGGGCCACGGTGGATACCACGGGGATGTATCCCTTATCCAGAGCGTCTGTCACCGGGCGGGCGTCCACGTGGATGATCTCCCCCACCAGGCCGTATTTCTCCTCCAGTTTCCTGGCGGAAAACAGCCCGCCGTCCAGCCCGCACAGCCCCAGGGCACGGCCGCCCAGGCGGTTCAGAGTGGCCACCAGGTTCTTATTTACCCGGCCGCACAGCACCTGCTGAACCACATCCATGGTCTCCTCATCCGTGTAACGCAGGCCGTCCACAAACTGGGATTGCTTGCCGATTTTCTTCAGCATCTCGCTGATCTCCGGGCCGCCCCCGTGAACTACCACCACCTGAATTCCCACCAGGTGGAGGAGGATGATATCAGAGATCACCGCGTGGCGCAGCTCATCGGATACCATGGCGTTCCCTCCGTACTTGACCACAATGGTTTTGCCGGAATACTTCTGAATGTAAGGCAGCGCCTCGGCCAGCACCTGGGCTCTGTCAATTTCATTGAAGGACATGGCATAATACCCCCGTTTCTGTAATAGCGGGAAGCCGGCGGCGGACGAGAAGCGGGAGCCCGCTCCTCTTATCAACCCGCCGCCCCAGTCTCTCCCCCATACCCACGCCTCTTAGGTGCGGTAATCTCCGTTAATTTTTACATAGTCATAGGTCAAATCGCAGCCCCAGCACTCGGCGCTCTCCTCTCCCTCGTGGAGATCTACCGCAATGACAACCTCTTTCTGGTTCAGAATTTCCGTGGCCTTGTCCTCATCAAAAACCAATCCGTCTCCCTGGCGGCAGACCGCAATCTCTCCGGCCTGGGAACGGAAGAACACGTCCACATGCTCCGGACGGAAGGGGGCCTTGGAGTAGCCCATAGCGCACATCACGCGGCCCCAGTTGGCGTCAGAGCCAAATATAGCTGCCTTTACCAGGGCAGAACCCACCACGGCCTTGGCCAGGCGCTCGGCGTTTTCCTCACTGCGGGCGCCGCTCACAATACAGGTGATCAGCTTGCTTGCTCCCTCGCCATCTCCCGCAATGGCCCGGGCCAGACTGCGGCAGACATGCATTAGAGCGTCGCGGAACACCTCGTAGTCCTCGTCCTTCCACTCCACCAGGGGGTTACCCGCCATGCCGTTGGCAAGTACCACACACATGTCGTTGGTAGAAGTATCTCCGTCCACGGTCACGCGGTTAAAAGTCTTGGGAATGACTTCGTGCAGGGCATCCCCAAGCATCTCCCGCGTAATGGCGCAGTCGGTGGTAATAAAGACCAGCATAGTTCCCATGTTGGGGTGAATCATGCCAGAGCCCTTGGCAATGGCGCCCAGGCGCACTTCCTTGCCGCCCAGATGAAAGGAGAGGGCAATTTCTTTCTTCACCGTATCCGTGGTCATAATGGCCCAGGCAACCGCATCAGATCCGTCACGGGACAGTTTTTCCGCAACCCGGGGCATCCCTGACTGGATAGCAGCAATGTTAATGGTCTGTCCAATGACACCAGTAGAGGCCACCACAAAGTCCTCTGCCTCCCGCCCGGTGGCATCAGCGGCGGCCTGACACATGAGCTGAGCATTTTCATGGCTCTGAGGACAGCAGGCGTTGGCATTGCCGCTGTTGGCTACAATCCCCCAGGCCACCCCATTTTCCAGATGGTCCATGGTGACATAAATAGGGGCCGCTTTCACTCGGTTGAGGGTGTAGACTGCAGCAGCAGTACACTCTTTTTCAGAAAGAATCATTGCCAAATCGTCTTTATCCGGGCTGCTGCCCGCCTTCACGCCGCAGTGAACGGCGCCAGCGGTAAAGCCCTGAGCGGCACAAACGCCGCCAGAAATCTCCTTCATGGTCATTGCTTCCTAACACTCCTTTTCTATAGTGGGGGCTACAGGGCGAGACCAGTTGTCTCTTCAAAACCCAGCATAATGTTCATGTTCTGCACCGCCGCTCCGCTGGCCCCCTTGCCCAGGTTGTCAAACAGCGCAGTCACCATGGTCTGCTCTTCATGGCCGGAGACATTGATTTCCAGTATATCCCGGCCTGCCAGGGCGCTGGCCGCCAGTCTGGAGCTCTCCCCACCCAGAGGAGCCAGTTTTACCATAGCCTGCCCCTCATAGTAGGAGCAGAGCAATTCCCAAATATCCTGGGCAGAGGGATTCCCATTTAACAGACGATTCTGCAGCAGGATTGCAGTGGCCATTCCCTTATAGATGTCATCCAGAATAGGGGCAAACACCGGGGGATACTCCAGCCCCGCCAGCTTCTGCATCTCGGGCAGGTGCTTGTGCTGAAGGCCCGTGGCGTAAATGCTGGGCGCATCCAGCAGAGGGCTGCGGTCAGGGGCCTGGTATTCGGCAATCATCTTCTTTCCTCCGCCGGAGTAACCGGTGAGAGAGAAGCAGGTCAGCGGATAGTCCCGAGGCAACACCCCCAGCTTTACCAGAGGGGCTGCGGTGGACAAAAACCCGGTGGCATGACAACCGGGGTTGGCCACACGCTGGGCAAACCGGATGCGCTGACGCTGTCCAGGCAACAACTCAGGAAAACCATACACCCAGCCATCCGCCGTACGGTGGGCTGTGGATGCATCAATCACCCGTGTCTTTGGGTTTTCAACCAGAGACACCGCCTCTCTAGCGGCGGCATCAGGCAGGCATAAAAAGACCAGATCCGCTGCATTCAGGAATTTCTTCCGCTCCTGAACATCCTTACGCTTGTCCTCGTCAATGAGCAGCAGCTCAATATCCTCCCGGGCGGCCAGCCGGTCGTATATCTGCAGGCCGGTTGTGCCCTCCTTGCCGTCAATATATACCTTGGGTTTGCTCATAACAGCCACCTGGTTTCTTTGTTTTTCTTCTTCCCGGCACCGGGCATGTCATCGGGACTTTGGATTTATACCCGCTCCTGAATAAACTGCTGGATGAGTTCAATCTGCTTCTGCACGCTCTCCTTGGCCGGACCGCCGTAGACCTTGCGCTCGTTGACGCAGGTCTTCAGAGCCAAAGCGTCGTACACGTCCTCATCAAACAGGGAGGAGATAGCCCGGAAATCCTTCAGGGTCAGGGTATCCAGGGTGTCCCCCGTCTTAATGCAAAGGTTGACCAGTCTTCCCACAATCATGTAGGCCTCCCGGAAGGGCAGGCCCTTCTTGGTGAGATAGTCGGCACAGTCGGTGGCGTTAATAAACCCGCCGGCCGCCGCTTTGGCCATATTCTTGGGCCGCACCGTCAGAGTGTCTACCATGGCACTGAACACAGGCAGGCACAGCTCCACCGTGTCGATGGCGTCAAAGATAGCCTCCTTGTCCTCCTGCATATCCTTGTTGTAGGCCAGGGGCAAAGACTTCATCACCGTAAGCAGAGTGACCAATGCGCCGTAGACACGCCCGGTCTTGCCCCGTACCAGCTCGGCCACATCAGGATTCTTCTTCTGTGGCATAATGGATGAGCCGGTGGAATAGGCGTCATCCAAATCCACATACTTAAACTCCCAGGAGCACCAGAGTACAATCTCCTCCGAAAAGCGGGACAGGTGCATCATCAAAATGGACAGGGCGGAGAGCAGCTCGATGGCGTAGTCCCGGTCGGAGACAGAGTCCATGGAGTTGTCCGTGGGCTTTTTAAAGCCCAGGGCCTGTGCGGTGGCGAAACGGTCTACCGGATAGGTAGAGGTGGCCAGGGCGCCGGCCCCCAGTGGGCACTCATCCAGCCGCTCCAGGCAGTCTTCCAACCTGGTGACATCCCGCTTGAACATATTGGCATAGGCCATCATGTAGTGGGCAAAGGTAGTGGGCTGGGCCCGCTGCAGGTGGGTATAGCCGGGCATCACGGTATCCAGATTATCCTTGGCCTTTTTTACCAGCACCTTCTCCAACTCCAGCACCTGGCTGATAATGGAGGGAATCTCCTCCTTCACATAGAGCCGGGTGTCCAGCGCCACCTGGTCGTTTCGAGACCGGGCAGTATGAAGCCGCTTGCCCGCATCGCCGATGCGCTGGGTGAGCATGGCCTCAATATTCATGTGGATGTCCTCATTGTCCAGGGAGAACTCCACCTTATCTGCCTCAATATCGGCCAGGATCGCCTTTAACCCATCAATAATCTTCTCCGCCTCGTGCTGCTCAATAATCCCCTGATTCCCCAGCATCCGGGCGTGGGCAATGGATCCGGTGATGTCCTGCTTGTAAAGTCGGGCGTCAAAGCCGATAGAAGAGTTGAAGTCGTTGACCAAAGTGTCGGTTTCTTTCTGAAACCGGCCAGCCCATAATTTCATAGCCCAATAACCTCGCTTTATTAAATTAAAAGAGAGCAGACAGGAGACGGAAGATATTGGCGCGGACCATGGCTTCTTCCATCCCCTATCTGGCTTCTCCTATCCGTTTACTTCAGCTTTCCCTGCTCCCGTAGCGCCTGGACCGTGTCGGGCAGGCCCCAGAGATTAATAAAGCCGGTGGCGTCATCCTGGTTGTAATCGCTCTCCTCAAAGGTGACCAAATTCTCCGAGTACAGGGTCTCAGGAGAGGTGACGGAAGAGGTGATGATGTTGCCCTTATAGAGCTTGAGCTTCACAGTACCGGTGACGTGCTTTTGCGTGTCCACAGCAAAGGCGGTGAGCGCCTCCCGCAGAGGAGTAAACCACTTGCCGTTGTAGACCAGGTCAGCAAAGTCCACCGCCAGCTTCTGCTTCATGTGCTTGGTGTCCTTGTCCACAGTAATCATCTCCAGCACCTCGTGGGCCCGGTAGAGGATGGTGCCGCCGGGCGTCTCGTACACGCCCCGGTCCTTCATGCCCACCAGCCGGTTTTCCACGATGTCCAGAAGACCGATACCGTTCTCTCCGCCCAGCTTGTTCAGCTTACGGATAATGTCGCTGGCCTTCATCTTCTCCCCGTCGATGGCCACCGGGCGGCCCTTTTCAAAGTCCAGGGTCACATAGGTGGCCTTGTCAGGCGCCATGGCAGGGGACACGCCCATCTCCAAAAAGCCGGGCTTGTCGTACTGGGGCTCATTGGCGGGATCCTCCAGATCCAGGCCCTCATGGGAGAGGTGCCATAGATTTTTGTCCTTGGAGTAATTGGTCTCCCGGGAGATTTTCAGAGGAACATTGTGGGCCTCAGCGTAATCAATCTCCTCGTCCCGGCCCTTGATATCCCACTCCCGCCAGGGAGCAATGATCTTCATCTCCGGAGCAAAGCGCTTAATCGCCAGCTCAAAGCGTACCTGGTCATTGCCCTTTCCGGTGCAGCCGTGAGCAATGGCATCGGCTCCTTCTTTCTTGGCAATCTCTACTAGCCGCTTGGCAATGATAGGCCGGGCAAAGGCTGTGCCCAACAGATAATCCTCATATTTGGCCCCCATCATCATGGAAGGAATGATGACATCATCCACCATCTCATCGGTGAGGTCCTCTATGTAAAGCTTGGAGGCACCGGTCTTAATCGCCTTCTCTTCAAGGCCCTCCAACTCAGTGCCCTGCCCCACATCTCCGGAGACGGCAATAATTTCAGGGTTGTTGTAGTTCTCCTTCAGCCAAGGAATAATAATAGATGTATCCAGGCCACCAGAATAGGCCAGTACCACTTTTTTAATCTCAGACATTCTACCATTCCTCCATACAATCCCGGGTCAGATAGGCCGACCAGAGCCCTTTGCGCCCTTTCGGCACCATTTGCCCTGTCTCTCGTGCATCAGTCTACCACGGCGGGGTAGAAAATGCAACCTTCGATTTGCATTATTATTCAGATTGCCTCTATATTTTTCCGTGTATTTTCCACAAAAATGAATATATTTTGAATATTCTATCGTTTTATTCGTGTAATATTCATTTTTACACAGCAGTGGGGCGGCCCGTCTTATGACGGGCCGCCCCACTGTAAGATTGCCGTTACAGCAGGGAAAAGCCATAGCTGTTAGACAGCGCCTCAATTTTCATACCAGCGGCACACATAGGGCACTGTTTGGGGTCATGGGTGGCATAGCCGGGGATATCCTTCGGGGAAAACAAGGCATAAACCGGGATCCCCTCTACCGATTCAGGAACCCGGAATATGGCCGCAATTCCCTGAACCCGTCCCCCATAGTACTGCACACACTCTACCGCCCTACGGGCCGTCTTGCCCGAGTTGACGGTGGAAATAAGGATCAGAACATCCTGGCCATTTATCATGGAGGTCAGGTTGTCCCGGAAAATCAACTGACCGTTGGAGTCAAACTCAGGGGTGACGATATTAATATTCTTGTCCTGATTGACAGCAAACATCTCCCGTTTGGCCAGGTGGCGGGCCAAAAAGGCACCGATAACCTCGCTGCCGTCTAGGCAGACAATGGTATCCACGCCTTTTTCGTAGGTATATGCCTGGGCCAGTGTCATGGCCGCCTCCCGGGCCATAGTATGTTCGTGTTTCATGCGGGTGATATCAATGTAGTGGCTGTTGTGGGAATGTCGGGTGGCAAAATGACCGGAATAGACAGAAACCATCAGCTTGGGATTGTATGGATATTTAATTTGTTCCAAGTTCATACCTGACCCTCCTTCTTACTTTACCCCTCGGCTTATTCCTCCTTCTTGCTGCAATCATACCATTTTTTGTTGCAAATTACAATATCTTACTGTATTTTCCTGTGAAAATTATGGGGGAATTTAACTATAAAAAGTGAGCCGTCCCAGCTTTCTACAAACCGAGGCGGCCCAATTCAAAGAAGTCCGGGCTTACTTGCCCAAAATAGAGGCGGAGATGGCGTCAAAGACAGTATCCTGGTCCTCGCACATGACCATCAGCACAGTGCCATCGGACAAGGTCTCCAAGCGTGCGCTCTCAGCCACAGCATACTGATCCACCAGATAGGTTTCAAAACTGGACTTCTGACGATCAATAAACCCCTGGAGGGCATCCTTTACTGCCTGCTCTTTATCCTGGGCGGGCATGACGGCAGCAATACCGTAAGCCTTCACGTTCATCATGGAACCACTGATTGCAAAAGCGGTCATGTCCTCCTGGGCAAGGCCCATGGATTCCAATATCATACTGCTCATGGGATCCTCTTCACTCACCTGAGTAAAGGGCGGATTATTCTCTGCCATCTCCCCGCCGTTTTGCGTAATGGCGTCGGAATAAAGCTGGGAAAGCTCCTCCGGAGTTTTAGACGGGGTTTCCGAATCCTGTCCGCCAGAGCAGCCGGCCAAAACAGCCAGGGACAGTGCCAGAGTAAGGGCAACGGCAACTATCTTTTTCATCAATCAAATTCTCCTTTTGTGTGTTCTTGTTGTAAGGGTTCTCTCTTGTAGTTCAGTGCTTTTGACGCTCTCTTTCTAAAAAGGTTCCCTATTTTTCAAATTTTATGTCTTAAAAACATTAAAGGGCCGCTCCAAAAGGAGCGGCCTCAAAAACAGGGCTCTATTGGGGAAAAATAAGGCGCACTGCCGTTCCCTGTCCAAGGATACTGTCCAACTCAACCCGTGCATCATGGAGAGCGGCCCCGTGCTTTACAATAGACAACCCCAGGCCCGTACCTCCAATCTCCTTGGAGTGGCTCTTGTCCACCCGGTAAAACCGCTCGAACACCCGCTGCTGATCCTGGGCGGGAATTCCAATGCCCGTGTCAGCTACCTCCACTGTTCCTTCCTTTTCCCCGGGAGAAACAGATACCGTCACCGTACCGCCGGGGCGATTATACTTGACGGCGTTGTCACACAGATTATATACCATCTCCTCCAACACCGATGGAATACCCTGTACGGTAAAGGATGCACCTGCCACTGCCAGGGAAACCCCAGCCTGTTTCGCCAGAGGCTCTATCCGACCGGCTACCTTCCGGGCCAAGGCCAGCATATCCGTGGACTCCCGGTGCAGATCATCTCCCCCCTCATCCAGGCGGGACAGGTGAATAATATCCTCCACCAGAGCGATAAGGCGCTGGCTCTCCTTGTAGATATCCTGGGCAAAGCCGGGCACATCTTCTGCCTTCACCATGCCATCTTTCAAAATCTCTGCCATGCCTGAAATGGCGGTAAGGGGAGTTTTCAACTCGTGGGACACATTTGCGGTAAATTCCCGGCGCATCTTCTCACCCTGCTCCCGGTCAGTAATATCCACCAGCACAAGCACGGCCCCTGCCACTGTCCCCTCCCGGAGCACCGGGTCAGCCAGAATCTGCACGCACCGCCCATTTCGCTCCAGCTGTCCCTGGCCACGGCTGCCTGAGAGTCCCCGCTCCACACAGCGGCGGAATGCGTCACTGCGATCCAGGGTGAGCACATTGGCCTCCTCTCCGGGCGGGATGGCCCCCAGCAGTTTTAAGGCGCCAGAGTTATAGGTAAGAATATGCCCCTTCTGGTCCAGCAGGACAAAACCTTCAGACATATTTTCTGTCAGAGCAGTAAACTCTTGTCCCCTCTGGCGCAGCTGCTCCATTTGGCGGCGGATGGTGTCATTTTGCCGGCGGATTCGGGTGAGAAAAGGGACCAGTTCATCGTAGGTAACACACTCCTCGGGCCGCTCCAAATCCAATTCCATAATGGGCTTGATGATTCCCTTGGACAACCGGCTGGCCAGTACTGCAGCCAATATCAAGGTAATGACTAAAATCACAAGCAAAGGCTGAGCCATGGACAAAAGCAGTACCACCACAGTATACTGGGCGCTGGACAAGCGAATGACCGTACCGTCGCTGAGGCGGCGAGCCACATAAAAGGTCTTCTGGGACAGGGTAGCGGAATCCCGCACAGCCGTCCCCTGGCTGCCCCGCAGGGCCTGCTGAATTTCTTCCCGGTCGGCGTGATTCTCCATCTCTGCGGGATCGGCTACGCTGTCATAGAGCACTGTACCGTCGGCTGCTACCCAAGTGACACGGCTGGAAGTAGTCAAACCCTCCAGGTATTCCTGGCCTAAGGTTTCTACCCCTCGGGCGACCAGAACTGCCTCCGTTTCCAACTCCTGAGTAAGTTGATCTCCAAAATACTGATACAGCACTCCCATAAAAAGGGCTACAGACAGCAGGAACACCGAGATGCCCACCGCCATGGAATTGCGAAATATCTTGGCTGTCATAGCTGACTCCTCGTTATCTTCCTGCGGGGGCAGCAGTGTCCCCGCTCACTTTATAGCCAATGCCCCGCACCGTTTCGATGTAATTTCCTGACTCCCCCAGCTTCTGCCGCAGGGTACGGATATGTACGTCTACCGTCCGGCTGGCGCCATCAAATTCGTAACCCCAAATGGTATTAAGCAACTGATCCCGGGTAAATACGGTCCCCTGTCGCTCCAACAGGAGGCATAAAAGCTGGAACTCCTTCAGGGTGAGGACCACTTCCCTCTGTCCGTCCCGAACAATATGCTGACCGGGGGCCACATACAGCTGCCCCACCCGGTAAACAGTCTCTTCTCCCCCAACCTGCCCTGCGTGGCGCAGTGCAGTACGGATGCGGGCCATCAGCTCCATCATCCCAAAGGGCTTTGCAATGTAGTCATCCGCCCCTTGATCCAGCCCCAGCACTTTGTCATATTCAGTGCCCTTGGCCGTGAGCATAATCACAGGCAGTTTCCGGGTGTTTGGGTCAGCCCGCAGCCGCTTCAGGATCTGAAGGCCGTCCTCCTCCGGCAGCATAATGTCCAACAAAATAAGCTCAGGCTTCTTCTCTCCCAGGGCATTCCAAAATTGGGAGGGCCGCTCAAATCCCTCCGCCTCCATCCCCTGGCTGTTTAGCGTATATACCACCAGCTTACGGATGCTGGCATCGTCCTCCAGGATGTAAATCATCAGCCTCTCGGCCTCCCCTTTCTCCGGCGGGCAGCCTGCCCAGGCCTATTTCCCGCCTTTGTGGTGCCCTGTAAGGGAATATTCTACCCACTCAGCAATATTCACTGCATGGTCGCCGATGCGCTCAAAATATTTGGCCACCATCAGCAGGTCCAGACAGACGGATCCGTTTTCCCCCGCGGAGATGAGGGAAATAAGCTCCTCCCGCACCCGAAGAAACAGGTCGTCTACCTCATCGTCCTCCCGCAACACCGTCCGAGCCAGCTCCAGATCGCCCTGCACAAAGGCGTCCACGCTGTCAGTCACCATGGCAATGGCTGCCCGGGCCATGTCGGCCATAGGCACCGCGCTGCACAGGCGACTGTCTTCCACATCACGGGCTATCTCGGCGATATCACTGGCCTGGTCGCCAATTCGCTCCATATCTGAGATCATCCGCAGGGCGGCAGATACCCGGCGCAGATCCCCAGCCACCGGCTGCTGACGAAGCAGCAGCTTCATGCACTGGCTTTCAATGTCCCGCTCTCTTTGGTCGATCTCCTGCTCCAGTTCACAGGCCTGCCTGCCCAGAGCCAGATCCCCCTCTAGTAAGGCCTTGGTGGCAGCGGAAATCGCCTGCTCACACAAAGCCCCCATTTTAATCAGCTCTATGTTCAGCTGCTCCAGCTGCTCATGAAAGGTATTTCTCATACTCAGCCGAACCTCCCGGTGATGTAGTCTTCAGTGCGCTTGTCCTGAGGCATGGAAAACATCTGCTCTGTCTCCCCAAATTCCACCAGCTCTCCCAACAGGAAAAAGGCGGTATTATCTGAGATACGGGCGGCCTGCTGCATGTTGTGGGTTACCATGATAATAGTATAATCGTTTTTCAGCTCCGCGGCAAGATCTTCAATCTTCGCTGTGGAAATTGGATCCAGGGCGGAGGTGGCCTCGTCCATCAACAACACATCCGGCTTGACTGCCAGAGCCCGGGCAATGCACAGCCGCTGCTGCTGCCCACCGGACAGCCCCAAAGCCGACTTTTTCAAGCGGTCCTTTACCTCGTCCCAAATTGCCGCTCCTCTCAGGGACTCCTCCACAATTTCATCCAGTTTCACCTTGTTTCTGGTTCCATGGGTGCGAGGACCGTAGGCCACGTTGTCATAGATAGACATAGGAAAGGGATTTGGCTTTTGAAAAACCATACCGATACGTTTGCGGAGATCAGTTACATCCTGCTCGGGGGCGTAAATTTCCTGTCCCCGATAGGTCAGAGATCCAGTAATTTTTACATTTGGAATTAAATCATTCATCCGGTTAATGGTGCGCAGAAACGTAGACTTGCCGCAGCCCGAAGGCCCAATCAAGGCGGTAATCCTGCGTTCGGGGATATCGATCGAAATGTCCTTCAGCGCGTGGTTTTCCCCGTAATACAGATTCAGCCCCCGGGCAGAGAGAATCAGTTCTTCCATAGTTGACGAATGCTCCTTCATCGTTCAAAATCGGTCTGTTATCTCTGCCTCAGCCGTTTTCCCACCACCTTGGCAGCCAGGTTGATGAGGAAGGTCAGTACCAGCAGCACCACCGCCACTGCAAAGGCGGGATCCATCATGGCCCGCTCCTTGGCAAAGACATACAGCTGCACCGTGAGCGTGGCCCCGGAACTGTGGGCAAATTTGTCTAGGCTGGCAAAGAAATTGTTCATGGTCCCGTCCATGCCGCCCACATACAGTAAAACTGCCGACTCGCCCACAATTCTTCCCACCGACAGGATGCATCCGGTAACAATTCCGTCAATGGATCCGGGCAGAACAATGGTTCGGATCATGTGCCATTTTCCGCTGCCCAGGCCCAGCGCCCCTTCCCGGTAGCCCTGGGGTACCGTTTTCAGGGACTCCTGGGTGGTTCGGATAATAGTTGGCAGGTTCATCATGGCCAGCGTGAGGGAGGCGGCCAGCAGGGAGTAGCCCAGCCCAAGGGTCTTGCTGAAGGCCAGGTATCCCACCAGGGCGTACAAAATGGAAGGGATGCCAGACAGGGTCTCAGTGGCAAACTCAATGGTTGTGACCAAGCGGCGGTTTGAGGCATACTCTGTCAAATACACAGCGGCTCCCACCCCAAGAGGCAGGGCAATTACCAGGGTAACTCCCACCACATACAGGGTATTTTGAATGGCGGGCAAAATACCCATGGTTCCTTTGAGAAGAGACTCCTGGGTGGTGAGGAACTCCAGGGACAGGTTGGGCAGACCCCGGTAAAAGATATAGCCAATGAGAAACACCAGCAGCGTACAGGTAAGCCCCGCGCACAGCCACACCAGGCCTCTCAGACCCCGGTCATAAATTTTACGGCCCATGGAAAGGCCTTTCCCCCGGCATTTCTCATTTCGGCACACCTCCAAGGCGGTCTGTGGCATGATATTCGCTTCTTCCATAGCGCTCACTCCTTTTCCCCCTTGAGGATGGCATTTAACACCACATTGATCATCATAATGAAGATGAACAGCACAAGGCCAATGGAGAACAGAGCCATCTTGTGCAGGGTCCCGTCAGAGGCGTAAGACATCTCGCTGGCCACGGCGGTGGTAAGAAATTTAACACTTTTAAACAGGCCGGGCATATTGGGTGCGTTGCCCGCCACCATCATAATGGCCATGGCCTCGCCGATGGCCCGCCCCACTCCCAGTACCACGGCGGCGGCCACCCCGCTTTTTGCTGCGGGAACCGTGACCCGGAAATAGGTTTCGATCTCCGTGGCCCCCAGGGCCAAACTGGCCTCCTCATACTCCCGGGGCACTGAGCGCAAGGCGGTCTCTGAAACTGAAATAATGGAGGGTAAAATCATCACTGCCAGCACCAGGATGGCGGCCAGCAGCGTATCTCCGGCCCGCAGCTGAAACAGTTCCCGGATAGCCGGCAGCAGCACCACCATGCCTACCATACCGTAGACCACCGATGGGATACCAGCCAGCAAATCCACTGCCGGCCGGATCACTGCGGCCACCTTAGGGGGAGCTACCTTGGCCAGAAACACTGCGGTAAGAAAACCGATGGGCACTCCAACGACAATGGCCCCCGCAGTACCGTAGATGGAGGTGAGGATAAAGGGCAAAATTCCGTACTGGGGATTGGTCTTGTTTTTGGAATCCCAAGTGGTTCCAAGCAGGAAGTTCACCGGCCCAATCTCCCGAATCGCAGGGAGGCCGGAGATAACCAGATAGACTGTAATCACCAGCACGAAGGCCACCGCCACAAATCCGCATAGGAAAAATAATCCGTGCATCCCGGCCTCCAGAGGGTTTATTTTTTGGGCGCGCTTCACTGTGAATCCACCTTTCTGTGCTCCATTCCAATCGACATTTTTGGTTTTCTTTCTTGACAGGCCAAAACACGCGTCCAAAGGCCGCGTGTTTTGAACCGGAACAACCAGTCGTCTTCTGCTCAGGCCACGGGAGGTACCGCACCGGCCTGGATAATCAGCTGGGCCGCATCCTCACTCATAGCAAAGTCCAGAAACGCCTGAGCAACCTGGGACAACTGCGTACCATCCTTGGTAATCATAATAAACGGGCGCTGAATGGCGTAGCTTCCATCCTGCACAGTGGCTTCCGAACACTCCACGCCGTCTACTTTCACGGCTTTTACCGTATCGCCCACCGCAGACAGGGAGGCGTAACCGATGGCAGCCGGGTTAGAGGCTACATTGCCGATGACGTCACCGGTAGAAGAATACTCGTTGAGGTACTTGGTGGCATCTTCAATGTCAAGGATCTCCTCGAAGGCCCCCCGGGTACCGGAACCGGCCTCGCGGCCGTAAACGGCAATCTCCATATCTTCTCCGCCTAATTCCTTCCAGTTTGTAATTTCTCCAGTGAAAATCTGGGCAATCTGCTCTACGGTCAACTCCTCCACGCCATTTTCAGGGTTGACCACGATAGCCACACCGTCCAGCGCCACCACATGGGCTACGGCCCCCTGCTCCTGCTCCTCAGCCGTTAACTCACGGGAGGCAAGTCCCAAGTCGGCAGTGCCGTCAATGGCGGAGGTTACACCGGCACCCGAACCGGAACCACTGTACTTGACTTCGACCTCAGGATTGGCTTCGTGAAAAGCTTCCCCCAGAATCTTCACCACACTCTCCATGGAGGTGGAGCCGTTGGTGTTTACTACGCCGCTCAGGTCCGGCTGCTTGTTTTCTGATGTGGACGCGGTGTTGCTGGCGCCTCCGGCATTGTTTTGCCCATCATCAGAAGTGGTTGTGTTGCTGCCACAGCCGGCCAGCAGAGAGAGGGCCATCACGATAGACAGGCCCAGACAAGTCAGTTTTTTCATGCTAAGTACTCCTCTTTTCATAAATCATGTTTGGTTCTTCCCGATTACGTTGCCCAGTATAAAAAGAAATTGTAAAATGCAAAACAACTGCCGGGTTAAGTCTATGTAAAATCGAACAGAATGTAAAAAAATCAAACAGGAGCCTGAAGCGCAATGCGCTTCAGGCTCCTGTTTTCGGAACACAGGCCGCTCTCCCGTCAGCCTCGATTTCCTTCTGATCCTCTGTCCCGGAACAGCAGGGACACACACCATACGGCAGACAGCCCCACCAGAGTGTAAATCACCCGGCTGACCATACTGCCGGATCCGCCGCAGGCGAAGGCCACCAAATCAAACTGGAACAGACCTATGCTGCCCCAGTTCAAACCGCCGATGATCAGAAGCGTCAGGGCGATTTTATCCATTATCACGTCAGATTACCTCCTCGGATTGGGTTCCGAGGCTAGTTTGCTCCGCTTCATTCAGAACTATACCGCCGGCCCCGCTTTTCTTTCAGGCCCAATATCCATTCCAGCGCTGTTCCCTGTTCTCCATCTGCCCACCCTAAACTGCATTCCCTTTTTAGGCTTTAGGGCCCTGTCCTTATTTTTTCAAAGAGGACGGTCCAAAACCATGGGGCAACAGCTCCTCCAACAGAACACTTTGAAACTGGCCGTCTCCCCGGGCGGCAAGTATCCGTAACCCGGGAGCAAACTCATACAGCATCTGCCGACAACTTCCACAGGGCCAACAGAAGTCTTCCCCCCGCCCCGCAATGGCGATGGTCAGCCAGTCTCCCCGGTGTCCCTCGCTGATTGCCTTCAAAAGGGCCGTCCGCTCCGCACAAATGGTGGATCCATAGGCGGCATTTTCCACATTGCAGCCTGTAAATACCGTCCCGTCGGTACACAGCAGGGCCGCCCCCACAGGAAATCCCGAGTAGGGCACATAGGAATAGGCGTGCATGGCAAAGGCCCTCTCCACCAGTTCCTGGTCAGTCATGGCATTTCCTCCTTCTTGTTGTTTTGTCCGCCCCTCTCTCTTTAGGGCGGCATCTATTCCCTTTCAGCATACCCCATCGGGAAAAAACTTGCAATCTTCTTTTACGAGGAGTATAATGTCTAAAACTCCGCTTCACCCGCGGGGACAACAAGGGAGCTCGCAGACGGGCTGAGAGGAAGCTGTTCGCTTCGACCTGTGACCTGATTTGGATAATGCCAACGCAGGGAGATAGCTGTATTACGTTATCACCGCCGGGGACGTCCCATGAATCAGGACGAGCCTTGGGCGGCTTTTATTTTAATTATAAAAGGAGGCAGGGTATGCTGGGCTCCTGTCTGGAGGCGGTGCGGCGGTGCGCCCCCCTCATCCACTGTATCACAAATTATGTCACGGTCAATGACGTGGCCAACCTTCTACTGGCTTGCGGTGCTCGGCCCATTATGGCAGACGACCCGGGGGAGGCGGAAGAAATTACCATTGGCTGCCACGGGCTGACGGTCAACCTGGGCACCCTCAGCCCACGCACTGTCCCCTCTATGCTGGCCTGCGGCGCGGCTGCCAATCGCCTCGCCCACCCTGCGGTGTTGGATCCGGTGGGGGTGGGGGGCAGCACCCTGCGCCGGAACACCGCCCGCACCCTTCTGCAGGACGTACGTTTTTCCGCCATACGGGCAAACTGCTCAGAGATAAAGGCTTTGCTTCACCAGGCCTCCCCTTTCAGCGGGGTGGATGCCCTGCCTGTGGACCAGGTGCAGGAAGATAACCTGCCCCAGGCGATAGATTTCATCAAGGAAGCTGCCCGCCGGCTGGGGACAATCCTTGCTGTCACCGGACCTATTGATTTGGTATCTGACGGCACGCGCTGCTGTATCATCCGCAACGGCCGGGCAGAGATGGGCAAGGTGACAGGCACCGGCTGTCAGCTGTCCGCCCTGGTGTGTGCCTATCTGTCCTCCTGTCCCCAGCATCCTCTGCAGGCAGTAACCGCCGCCGTATGTGCTATGGGAGTGGCCGGGGAACTTGCCTGGGAACATATGGCCCCCGGCGACGGGAACGCCACCTATCGAAACCGTATCTTAGACGCTGTTTATCATCTGGACGGAGACGTCCTGGAACGGAGGGCCCGATATGAAATTCAATAACACCAATTTATTGCTCTATGCTGTCACAGATCGCAGCCATTTGGCCGGACAGCCTCTGGCCCGTCAGGTGGAACAGGCTCTGAAAGGAGGGGCCACCATGGTACAGCTTCGGGAAAAGCACCTGGATCGGGAGCGCTTCCTGGCTGAGGCTTTGGAGCTGAAAGCTCTGTGCCGCCGTTATGAGGTTCCCCTTATTATTAATGATGACGTGGATTTGGCCCTGGAGGTGGATGCAGACGGCGTCCACGTGGGACAAGAGGACATGGAGGCCAGTCGGGCCCGGCAGCGTCTGGGGCCGGACAAAATCCTGGGCGTTTCCGCCCACAATGTCTCTGAGGCTCTGAAGGCCCAGGCAGAGGGAGCGGACTATCTGGGGGCAGGGGCAGTCTTTCCTACTGACACCAAGGGAGACGTTACGGCTTTGTCCTATGATGCGCTGCGGGAGATCTGCCTGCGGACGGATATCCCTGTGGTAGCCATTGGGGGCATCGGGCCGGACAATATTACACATCTGGCGGGCAGCGGCATCCGCGGAGTAGCAGTGGTGTCCGCACTGTTTGCCCGGGCGGATCCGGAGCAGGCTGCCCGACAGCTGCGCGCCCTGGCAGAGAAGATTGTCTCCCCCTGATTTGACGTTACCTACGCGGCGGATTGGGGGCACCACCTTTCGTCGCGCTATAAAACCTCAATGCATGTGAAGCAAGAAAGGAGCATCATTATGAAAACAGCATTGACGATCGCTGGAAGTGATTCCAGCGGAGGCGCCGGCATCCAGGCGGACATTAAGACTATGACGGCCAATGGAGTCTACGCCATGAGCGCCGTCACTGCCCTCACCGCTCAAAACACCACCGGCGTCTATGGCATTCTGGAGTCCACCCCTGAATTTCTGGCCAATCAGCTGGACTGTGTCTTCACTGACATCCGGCCCGATGCAGTCAAGACAGGCATGGTCTCCTCCGCTGCCCTGATTGAAGTTATCGCGGACAAGCTCACCCAGTATAAGGCAGAAAACCTGGTGGTGGATCCGGTCATGGTGGCCACCAGCGGCGCCCGTCTCATTGCAGAGGAGGCAGTGGACGCTTTAAAAAATCGGCTGCTTCCCCTGGCCTGCGTACTTACCCCCAACATACCTGAAGCTGAAGTGCTCTCCGGATTGACCATCTCCTCCCCCTCCGACATGGAGCGGGCCGCCCAGGCGATTGGAGAAGGCTACGGCTGCGCTGTGCTGTGTAAGGGAGGCCACAGCCTCAACGATGCCAACGATCTCCTGTGGCATAACGGCACCATGCGCTGGTTCCGTGGCCGGCATATTGACAATCCCAATACCCACGGTACCGGCTGTACCCTCTCCTCCGCCATCGCCTCTAACCTTGCCAAAGGGTATTCTCTGGAGGAGGCAGTGGAGCGGGCCAAAGCCTACCTCTCCGGGGCGCTGGGTGCCATGCTGGATCTGGGGGCAGGGCGGGGACCCATGAATCATCTGTTTGATCTGAAGGGGGCGTTTCTCCAGTGAACACCTTCTTGGACACATGTATCCGGGACAGCCTGCCCGTCTGGCAGGCCTGCCTGGAGACAGACTTTGTCCGGGGCGTGGCGGACGGAACCCTGCCCGAGGCCTGTTTTAAAGGATATATTGTGGATGATAGCCTCTACCTGCGGGAATATGCCAAGGTCTTTGCCTGGGGCATCCTCCATGCCCGGGACATGGAGGAGATTCGCGCCTATCACTCCCTGCTCTCCTTTGTGAAGGAGAGCGAGGATGCCACCCGGCAGCTCTACTTAAGCCGCTACGGACTGACCGATGGGGATATCCAGCACCTGCCCTTGAGGAAAGAAAACCAGGCCTACGTGGACTACATGATCGCCTGTGCCCGGGAAGGAGAGGGGGCTGCCGAGTGCATGATAGCCTGTCTGCCCTGCATGCTCAGCTATGGCTGGATCTTTAAAGAGGTGAGCCGCCGCTTCCCCCAGGTGCGGGATACCCCCTACTGGCCCTTCGTACGGGACTATGCGGACAGTCAGTATGAGCAGGCCTGTGCCCGCTGGTCTGACTTTACCGCCCGGGCCTGCAGCGGTCTCTCCCCTCACAGGTTGGAGCAGTGCAGGGAAATTTTTCTGCATTGCTCCCAATATGAATTGGACTTCTGGGTAATGAGCGCCCGCCCCAGAGATGACATCTGAATATTGGAAATACAAAGCCGGACGGGTTTCCGTCCGGCTTTGTCCGTTACAGATCCATCGCTTCGGTCAGGCTTTCCACTGCCTCGCTCACCCGCTTGGCTGCCTGGTGGGCTGCCCGCTTAATCTGCCGCTGGGAGGGCGCTACAGTCATGCCAATTGCCGCGCCGGCTACCATTCCGGCGGCCATACCCATAATAAATTTCCCGCCGCCTGAGCAACAAGTTCCATTCATCCTCATTCAACTCCTTCCCGCGCAAAGCTCCCTGTTTCCGCTGTGCTCCGCGCTCCATTATTCTTCCCCAAACAGCGGAAAAATCCGTTGCTAAATCCTGCGTATTCCGTTATAATTTATGGTTAGATATTATCCGCTAAGTACGCCGTTCATTCTGTACCCATTGCTTTGGAAGGAATTGCATATGAAATTACTCATTCAACATGGACGGGTTGTCCATCCTGTCACAGGTACCGTAGTGTTGCAGGATTTGCTGATTGAAGATGGGAAAATCTGTCTGATGGAGCGGGGGCTGCCCCCTCAGGCTGACCAGATTATCGACGCCTCCGGGATGGTGGTGTGCCCGGGACTGGTGGACATGCATGTCCATCTGCGGGATCCGGGCTTAACTTATAAGGAGGACATTCTCACCGGCTGCGCCGCCGCTGCCCGGGGAGGGGTTACTTCCCTGGCCTGCATGGCCAACACCTCCCCCACCGTGGACTGCCCCCAGCAGGTCGCCTATGTGCTGGAACGGGCCAAACACGCCTGCGGCGTCCAGGTGTATCCCATTGCCGCTCTGTCCCTTGGGCTGCGGGGAGAGGAACTGACTGACGCAGAGGCTCTAAAGAAGGCCGGCGCAGTGGCTCTGTCCGATGACGGAAGCAACGTGGACAACGCCAACTTAATGCGGGACGCCATGATCCGGGCCCGCCGCCAGAATCTCCCAATTTTGTGCCACTGCGAGGACACCTCTATGGTGGAGGGCCGGGCGGTCAATGAGGGAAGCGTGTCCCGTAAACTGTGGCTGGAGGGACGGCCAGCCATTGCAGAAGAGATTATGGTCATGCGGGACGCCATGCTGGCCGAGGAGACCGGCGCCCACGTACACGTGTGCCACGTATCCACTGCCAAGAGCGTGGACATCATCCGCAGGATGAAAAAGCGCGGTGCCCCCATCACCTGTGAAACCTGTCCTCAATATTTTACGCTCACCGAGGATGAGGTCCTCACCCAGGGTTCTTTGGCCCGGGTGAATCCCCCCCTGCGCACAGGGAAGGACGTAAAGGGCATCCTGGCCGGACTGAAGGACGGCACCATCGACGTGATTGCCACAGATCATGCCCCCCACTCCGCTGAAGAGAAAGCCCGTCCCCTGATCCGGGCCCCCAGCGGCATGGTTGGGCTGGAGACCTCTCTGGCTGTCACCCTCACCGCCCTGTATCACACGGGAAAGATGGACCTGCCCTCCATCATCCGCCTGATGACTACCAACCCCTCTGACATCCTCAGCTTGTCCAAGGGCCGTATGACCCTGGGCGTAGATGCGGATCTGACGATCTTTGATCCGGATGAGGAGTGGACGGTAAATCCTGAGGAGTTTGCCTCCAAGGCGCGCAACACCCCCTTTGCCGGCCGGAAAGTCAAGGGAAGGGTAAAATACACCATCGTGAAAGGCCAGGTTATTTACCAGGACCGCTGATACTATTGAGAAACAGGAGGAACAACACTATGTCCTTTGATGTTTTGCAGGATAAAATCCGCGCCATGAAAAATCCTACTGTAGCCGGACTGGATGCGCGAATTGAATACGTCCCCGAATATCTCCGCAAGGCCACCTTTGAGGAGTACGGAGTGGGGCTGAAGGGGGCCGTGGAGGCCATCTGGCAGTTCAACGTGGGCCTTATCGATGCCCTGTGCGACATTGTCCCCGCTGTCAAGCCCCAGAGCGCCTACTATGAGAACCTAGGCTGGCAGGGAATGGAGATGCTGGAGCGCACCATCCGCTACGCCAAGGAGAAGGGCCTGTTCGTCATCGCCGACATTAAGCGGGGGGACATCGGCTCCACCGCCTCCGCCTATGCCGAAGGCTGGCTGTCCGGGGCTAAAATTGAGGGACAGAGCTTCAAGTCCTTTGATGCAGACTGTGTCGCCCTCAACGGCTATATGGGATCAGACTCCATTAACCCCTTCCTGGAGGCCGCCAAGGGGGAGGACAAGTGTGTGTTTGTGTTGGTAAAGACCTCCAACCCCGGCTCCGGCGAGCTGCAGGACATGGTAGCCGGCGACCGGCTGGTCTACCAGGTGATAGGCGACCTCAACGAACGCATCGCCAAGGGCACTGAGGGCAAGTACGGCTACACCATGGCCGGGGCCGTCACCGGAGCCACCTACCCCTCCGACATCCGGGCCCTGCGGAAACGCCTGGAGCACACCTTCTTCCTGGTGCCCGGCTACGGCGCCCAGGGTGGCACCGCCGACGACGTGCAGTACGCCTTTGACAAGTACGGCCACGGCGCCATCGTCAACGCCTCCCGCTCCATTATGTGCGCCTGGAAAAAGACCGGCGGGGACGGACACGATTTCAAAGAGGCCGCCCGCAACGCCGCCATCGCCATGCGGGACGACATTAAGCAGTTTGTCACCGTGGTGTGATGATTTCCCCTGGGAAAGGGTGGGAATGCCCCGGCCTCTCCCGTGAAAAAAAAGCAAAGGCGTGACGGGGATGAAAGTTGAACGCAAGTGTAAAATCGTATCCAAGGAGTGGCTCAACCGCGACGCGG
>CALWYD010000006.1 GCA_944385675.1 uncultured Oscillospiraceae bacterium | reverse complement strand
AAAAAGGTGGGATGTACGCCCAGACTGCCCGACAGGATAGCCTGGTATCCTGCCTGATCCACGTAGCCGTTGCCCAGCATCTCCCGGGCAATGGACTCCGAACACATGCGCCAGGGCAGGGTGGTGGCCTCTCCGTAGGCCTCCACATTTATAAAGTTGCCCCAACGGCCCACCAGCTGACCGATAAACAGGCCGTGAACTCCCAGGTCGGCATAGGCCAGGAAGCTGATCTTCCGCACATGGCAGAAAATCAGCAGTACAATGGCGGAAGAAATAATGGCGCCGTAGATGGCCAGTCCCCCGTCGCTGTAGTTGAAAATCTTCCCCCAATTCAGGGAACCGTCTGGATTTCGAAAAATACTCAGATTAAAGACCACGTAGTAGACCCGGATGGCCACCAGGGCAGCGGGGACGGCGAAGAGCATCATGTCGATAATCTGATCTCCGTTGATCCCAAAGCGCACGCCCCAACGGGTACACAGGCACACCGCCAGAAAAAGTCCGCAGGCGATGATAACGCCGTACCAGTAGATGGGGCGCCCCAGCACGGTAAAGGCCACCCGGTTCAGGGTAAACTCCAGCCCCAGGCCGGGAAAGGACACCACGTTGACCACTTACACCACACCTCCCATGGGGCGGACAATGGAAAGGGCGGTGCGTTCCCGGACGATCCAATCTGCAATCAGCGCCTCCGCCTCCTCTTTGGTAATGGCAGTAAAAAGATCCGCAAAGCGCAAATAATCCGTCCCGGCAAAAAAGGCCTGGGCCTGGCCCACACACAGCGTTTCAAAGGAGTTCAGTGCCCGTACCTTGTTTCCATAGAGGCCCTTCTTCAGCCGCTGCCACAGTTTGCCGTCAATACCCTCCCTGCCAATACGGGCCGCCTCCTCGGCTACCGCCAGGCGCACTGCCTCAGGGTCCTTAGACTCCCCGCCGGCACACAGAAAGGCACAGCCGGGGAAACTCTCATACCCGTAGGAAAAGCTCTGGTTGATCAGCCCCTGGCGGTACAGCTTGGCGTACAGGGGGCTGGAGTTGCCCAGCAGGGCCTCCAGGGCCAGCTCACCCACCAGCTCCTGGCGCATCCGCTCCTCTCCCCCCTGGACAGGGTCTCCCTTGTACCCCAGCTGGAACATGGGGGTGGACACCGCCATCTCTTTCTCTGTCAGCTCCCGGAAAACCCTGGGCTGCTCCCGCTGGCCGTAATCCTTCTGGGCAATGGGGCCGGGGGTCTTGGGTAAAATCTCCCGGGCCAAGGCACATACCTGTTCCGGCTCCACCCGGCCGGCCACGCACAGTACCATGTTGGCCGGGTCGTAAAAGGCCTTGTGGCAGGCGTACAGGGTATCCGCTGTAATGTGGGAGATGGACTCCACACTTCCGGCCACATTTTCCCGTACCGGGTGGGTCTTGTAAAGGGCGGCCATGAGATTAATATAGACCTCCCAGTCCGGGTCATCCTCATACATCCGGATCTCCTGGCCAATTATCCCCTGCTCCTTGTCTACGCTCTCCTGGGTAAAGTAGGGGGTGGACACGAAGGAGAGGAGGATTTTCAAATTCTCCTCAAACTTCTCCGTGGATTCAAAGTAATATCCGGTGATGGCATTGCCGGTAAAAGCGTTGGGGGAAGCACCGTTGGCCGCCAGCTGCTGCAGGGCGTTCCCATCCTTGGTGTCAAACATCTTGTGTTCCAGATAGTGGGCCACCCCTGCCGGGGTGTCGTGCCACTGGCCGTCCAGGCAAAACCGCATATCCATTCCACCGTAGTTGGTGGCAAAGAAGGCATATCCCTTCTGATACTCCGGCTTGGGAAAGACGAACACATTCAGCCCGTTCTCCAGCTTTTGGTGATACATCCGCTCCCCCACCCGGGGAAACTCCAGCTTTTCCATGGTTAGGCCTCCTTTCCCTTCAGGAAGTAGATGGTGTCCACTTCCAGCTTTCGGGCCGCCTGGGCCACCTGCTCCCGGGTGACCGCCTCAAACTGGGCACACAGTTCTTCTACGGTTGTATCCAGCCCGGCCGCTGCCTGGCCCAGCCAAAATTCCTCCTGTCGCCCCTGGTCATCCAGGGTAGCCAGATGGCCCCCGATGAGGGTGCGCCGGGCGCCCTCCAGCTCCCAATCAGCAATCTCGCCCCGGCGAACGGCCTGCAACTGGGCCAAAATCTCGTCCCGGGCTGTCTTGTACTTTTCAAATTCCACGCCCGACGAGACCAGCATCAGCCCTTTCATCTTTTCCAGCATAGAACTGGCGTAGTAGCACAGGGACAGCTTTTCCCGCACGTTTAAAAAGAGCTTGGACAGGGTGGTTCCGCCGAACACGGCGTTGCACATCACCAGGGCCGGGTACTCCTCCTCCCAGCAGGTTACCCCGCCGGTGCGCAGACCTATGGCCAGTTTGCCCTGGGTCACGTCCATAGCTTCCTCTATCACCCGGGGCTCCGTCTCAGCATGCAGGCGAACCTGGCACTCCGGCATCTCCCGCTCCCCGCTCACCGGCAGGCGCTCCAGGGCGGCCCGCAGCGCCGCTTCCACCCGCTCAGGGCTGGCGGAGCCGCAGTAGTACACCTCCACCGCCGCCGTGTGCAGCAACTGCTGGTACCGCGCCCAGAGAGACACCGGCGTCACAACCCGGACATGGTCCTCATCCCCCAGCTTGTCCACCCCAAAGGCCTCTTCCCCGCACATCAGGCTGGTCAGCCGGTGGACAGCATAGACCCGCTTATCGTTCACCTGGCCCCGAATGCGGTCCAGCAGATTGTCCTTCTCCCCCTGGGTGTAGTCCGGGCAGAAGGCCCCGTCCTGGGTATAAGGGTTGAGCAGCAGCTCCCCCAACAGGGCAGCGGCACTCTCCAGAATAGGCTCCCCTCCCAGGGTGTAGGCGTCATCCAAAAAACTTGCGATAAAGCCCAGACACTGGGTCTCACCCTTCTTGCGCACCACCGGCTCTATTGCCCCGCCATACAGCTCATCCAGAGCTGCGGACAGGGACTCCATGTCCGGGTGGACCGCTGTCCCCCGGCGCAGCACCCAGGGTATCAGGGCATTCTGCCCTGCTGTCTCCTCTGCCAGAGGAGTCAGCAAGGTTACAGACAGGTACGCGCTTTTAAACTTTTCCGTGTGGACCGCACGCAGCCACACGCCGGGGAAAAGTTCCCGGCGAGTAATTTGAGACATAGCAGGCAATTCCTTTCTCCACTAGAGGTGTTCCGGAAATAAAATCCTTTTCACAGCGTGACCATCATACCACGACTGTACGACAAAAGTAAAGGCGGAAAGCTATAATTCCCGGCCCTTTGCCCTCTTCTCCGTCCATTCTGGACAAAGTCTGCCCCGCCCCTTGGCGCAATATACCAAATTAGCCCCCTGTGGGGACAAGGAATTTGACTTGACAACAAGGGGAATTTGTGCTAAGATTTCCTTTGTAAAGTTTTTTGCCTTTACATCTTTTGAGAAGGAGGTTTGGACTCTATGAAAAATCAGGCCTATCGCATGGCGATGCTCTTCGATTTTTACGGCGACGTACTCACTGACCGTCAGAAGGAGTTCTACGACCTCTATTACAACGAGGACTTGTCTCTGGGAGAAATTGCAGAGAACTACAACATCTCCCGCCAGGGCGTCCGGGACGTCATCGTCCGGGCGGAGGCAACCCTCACCGAGCTGGAAGATAAAACGGGCCTTATTAAGCGTTTTCACACCATGCGCAGGCAACTGGAGCAGGTACGTCAGGATGTCCGCCGGGCTCTGGAGGTATCTGCCCGGTATGATGACGGGGAACTAGAGTCCCTGCTGCAGGGAATTTCCCGCACCACCGACACCTTGTTGAAGGAGTAACCCATGGCATTTGAAGGACTTTCTGAAAAGCTCTCCGCCGCCTTTAAGAAGCTGCGGGGCAAGGGCAGGCTGTCTGAGTCCGACGTGAAGGAGGCCATGCGGGAGATCCGCCTGGCCCTGCTGGAGGCAGACGTCAGTTACAAGGTGGTCAAACAGTTTATTGCCCAGGTCACGGAGAAGGCGGTGGGGGCCGACGTACTGGAGGCCCTCTCCCCCGCTCAGATGATCATTAAGATTGTCAACCAGGAACTCACCGACCTGATGGGGGGCAGCAGTTCCAAGCTGACTATTGCATCTAAGCCCCCCACTGTGGTGATGATGGTGGGCCTTCAGGGGGCAGGTAAGACGACCAATGCCGCCAAGCTGGCCGGGCTGATGAAAAAGCAAAATGGCAAGCGCCCCCTGCTGGTCGCCTGTGACATTTACCGTCCGGCGGCTATTAAGCAGCTGGAGGTAGTTGGGGAACAACTGGGCATTCCTGTCTTTCAGATGGGGCAGCAAAACCCTGTGGACATCGCCCGGGCCGCCGTGGATCATGCCATCAAGCACGGCAACGACATGGTCTTTCTGGATACCGCCGGCCGGCTCCACGTTGACGAGGCGCTAATGGATGAGCTGCGCGCCATCAAGGCCGCGGTGGAACCCACCGAGATTCTGCTGGTGGTGGACGCCATGATCGGCCAGGACGCGGTTACCGCCGCCAAGGCATTTGACGACGCTCTGGACATTAACGGAGTGGTACTCACCAAACTGGACGGCGACGCCCGAGGGGGCGCGGCCCTGTCCATTAAGGCGGTCACCGGAAAGCCCATCAAGTTTGTGGGCATGGGGGAGAAGCTGGATCAGATTGAGGTCTTCCACCCTGACCGCATGGCCAGCCGCATTCTGGGCATGGGGGACATGCTCTCTCTCATAGAGAAGGCGGAGCAGTCCTTTGACCAAAAGAAGGCCTTGGAACTTCAGGAAAAGCTGCGGAAAAATAAGCTGACCCTCACCGACTTTTACGACCAGATGAAGCAGCTGAAAAATATGGGTTCTCTCAGCGACATCGCAGGAATGCTCCCCGGGGTGAAGGCCTCGGACTTGGAGGGGGCCACCATGGACGGGAAGCTGCTGCAGCGTATGGAAGCCATTATCCTGTCCATGACGCCCTATGAGCGGGAGAACCCCAATGTGCTCAATTCCAGCCGGAAGAAGCGGATTGCCGCCGGCTCGGGCACCCAAGTGGTAGATGTCAACCGCCTTCTGAAGCAATTTGAGATGATCCAGACCATGACTCGCCAGTTCTCAGGGGGCAAGCTGCCCCGAAATCTGCGGAAGATGATGGGCAAGAAAGGCGGTTTCCCGGGTATGGGCGGCATGGGTCTACCCTTTTAAGTCCCCTGGTTGGCAAAGCGCCGCAGGCGCTTTCCATATAAATTAACAAATTCATTTGGAGGTGAACATAAATGGTCAAAATCAGACTGCGCCGCATGGGCGCCAAGAAGGCCCCCTTCTATCGCATCGTGGTGGCTGATTCCCGCTATCCCCGTGACGGCCGTTTCATTGAGGAGATCGGAACCTATAACCCCGTGGTCAGCCCTGCCGAGCTGAAGGTGGATGTGGATCGCGCCCAGGCCTGGATCAAGACCGGCGCTCAGCCCACTGAGACCGTCCGTGACCTGCTGAAAAAAGCCGGCGCGCTGTAAGGCTGGAGGTTTTGCACGCAATGAAAGAGCTTCTGACCTATGTGGCCCAAAACCTGGTGGAGCATCCGGAGCAGGTCTCTGTCACCGAGTGTGAGAGCGACGGCGAAACCGTTCTGGAGCTGCGGGTGGCTCCCGAGGACATGGGAAAGGTGATTGGCCGTCAGGGCCGCATCGCCAAAGAAATCCGCGTCCTGATCCGCTCTGTGGCCCAGCGGTCCGGAAAGCGCGTCTCCGTGGAAATCGTCGACTGAAAGTGACAGCGCAGGATATCCTGCGCTGTCCTTTTACCCGGCGCCTGCCCGCCGGCAAACCAGAAGGAGGGATATTCCCACGTGGAACAGTATCTGGAAGTAGGAAAAATCACTAATGTCCACGGTGTCATGGGAGAGGTTCGGGTACAGCCTTGGGCCGATTCTCCTGAATTTTTGTGTCAGTTTAAGACCCTATATGTGGACAAGACGCACTGGCCCATCCAGGTGGAACGGGCTCGGGTACACAAAAATATGGTCATCCTGAAGCTGCATGGTGTCACTGACGTACCCAGCGCCCTGGCCATGCGGAACGCTGTTTTATATATCGATCGGAAGGACGTGGATCTGCCAGCAGGCAGCTTCTTTTTAGCCGATCTATACGGACTGGAGGTACGGGACGCCCAGTCCGGTCAGGTACTGGGCAAGGTAGCGGATGTTCTCACTTTACCGGCCAATAATGTGTATGTAGTCCGGGGCGGGGAGCGGGAACTGATGATTCCCGCTGTCCCCCAGTTTATCGCGGAGACCAACCCTGAGGGCGGCTACCTCCGTGTCAACCTGATGGAGGGGCTATAATGATCGCCACCGGTAAGGAGACTGTATATGAAATATGAATGGAAACTCTGGCTTCGGCTGGGTGTTACGGTATTTCTTCTTTATCTGGCCATTCATTACTGGGGGGCTGTGTCCCGGGGAGCACTGCTGGTGCTGCGCACCTCCGCCCCCCTGCTTCTCGGGGCAGTAATGGCCTACGCAGTTAACATCCTTATGAGTATCTACGAGCGGGTTTACTGGCCCCAAAGCACCCAGCCGGCGGTGGTAAAAACCCGCCGCCCCGTCTGCCTGCTGTTGGCCTACGCCAGCCTGGTGGGCATCCTTGTTTTGCTCATTCGCATGATTCTGCCTGAGCTTGTGCAGTGTGTGGGTCTGCTGATCCAGGAGGTAACCCCTCTGTTATCACGGCTGAGCGAACTGCTCAACCAAAGTGTGGATCTTAACCAGATTCTTGCCTCCTCTGGTGTGGTCCTGACAGACGGCTCTGTAGATTGGAAAGAGGTTATTACCTCCGCTGTCAACTGGCTGATAGCGGGGTTAGGAGGGGTCATGGGCTCAGTGGTATCCCTGTTCTCCACAGTGATATCCACCCTCTTCACCGCCGTCGTCAGCCTGATTTTCTCCATCTACCTGCTGGTGGGCAAAGAACGACTTCAGCGGCAGTGTGATCGCGTGCTGCGCACCTATATGCGGCCCTCCTGGTACAGTCGCCTGGTCTACTTCCTTGAGACGCTGAACAGCTGTTTCCACCGCTTTATTGTGGGCCAGTGTACGGAGGCGGTAATCCTGGGTCTTTTGTGTATTGCCGGAATGATGCTGCTCCGTTTCCCCTATGCCACCATGGTGGGCACTCTTATTGGTTTTACTGCCCTTATCCCCGTGGCGGGGGCCTATATCGGCGCTGGCGTGGGGGCATTTATGATTTTCACTGTCTCTCCCATCCAGGCACTGCTGTTTCTTCTGTTTATTGTGATTCTCCAACAGCTGGAGGGCAATCTGATTTATCCCAAGGTAGTGGGCTCCTCCATTGGTCTGCCTGGTATCTGGGTGCTGGCCGCCGTCACTATCGGAGGGGGCCTGATGGGCATCTTCGGAATGCTGTTGGCCGTACCCCTCACCGCTGCATGTTACCAAATTCTGCGTGCAGATGTGGCCCGGAGAAATCCTGCCCCTCCCCAAGACACACAGCCCTCCCCATAATAAAAAACCATAGAAAAACCCCGGCAGCTCCCTCCAGAGGACTGCCGGGGTTTTCTCATCTCAAAAAGGGCAAATACCTGGCAATGAGTTGCAGCAACACAGGCAGAACTTCCCCTGGTTATTTTCTCATCCGACAGGAGCATTTTCCTCCTGGCGGGCCCGCTCCAAAGCTCTGGAGATATGATCCTCTACCTCATCCACCCCTATCCCCAGGGCTACCGCCAGTTCTCCATGGAGCATATCCACCGCCTGCTTCCTGCTGCGTTCATCTACCTGTCCCAGGTGCCGCCCTTTTTCGGCAGCCCGCCGATCCTTGGCGTACACTGTACGAATCAGCCGAACCAACTCTAGACAGTCTCCACTTTTCAGGCTGGCACGGTACTGCTCGTTCAGCAAGCGGGGGTTATTGCTCTGGCAAACCTGTTCCGGGATATAGGGGATCTGGGCAACAAGCCTCTCCGCCTCTTCCCGGGTCATCACTGGACGCATGGAAACGGGCGTGTCCACCGGAGTAAAAATAGTCCCGCCCCGATAAAGGGGGGTCAGAGTATAGTAGTCCACCCCTTTTTGCGCCCCCTGCATCTCCAGGGGCCCCACGTTGTCCACCCTGCATACACCGTCTGAACCATATACAACCAACGCGCCCACCTGATACACCTTACTCATCCTCCTGTCGCAGCCGTTTAGGGCAGGCCCGCGCCCCCTTCGCTGGAACGAAAGGGGGCGCCCTCTAAAACAATCCCTATTGGTTTTCCTCAATTTTCCTCTCTATTATAGCACGTTCAGCAGAATTTTGTAAGTTTTTTAATTTAAAAGAAATTTTTCTCCTGCCCAGTCGCCTTTCCTGTCCACCTCGGACGGACAGAAAAAACGCGCCCGGCATCCCACATCCTTTAAAAGGTGTAAGTTCCGAACGCGCAGACACATTATCACAGTGGCAAGGACACTCCGGCCTTTTTCCAAGCCGACGAATGTCATGGGGACAATGACAATGTCCTGTCCCTTTAATAGAAACGGCGAGATTCCGGGTCATAAACAAAGCCCAATTCCCCCAGCTTTTTTTCCAGTTCCTCCTGAGACAGCCCCTGTTCCAGACAAAACTCCTCCAGCGTATATCCCCCATCCCGCATAGCGGTGTTGACATAGCTAAGCAAAATCATAGGATCCTGTGGCAGCATAGCCCTCACTCCTCTCTCCTCCGCCCCATGGGGCTTCTACTTGCATCGGGCAAATTGATAGGCTTCTTCCATCCACCCCAGCAGTTCCCCGTCCAATTCCTCCTCCTGGGAAACCAGCACATGGTGGGTCCATCGGTTTGGATAGGGCTCCACCGCCACCGCTACTCTCGGAGACTCCAGCCGATGGGACAGCCCAAAGGTCACCAGCAGGCTCTTCTCCGGCCAATTTTTCTTTCTGCGCAGAGGGACCGAGGCGGCCGCAAATAGATGTCTATTATAGAAACTGATCTGGCTCTTCTGCACGTTAACACGCGCCTTGGGAAATCGCCGGCACATCATATCAAACAGCACCTGATATAGTGCCAATTCCCGGGGTTTCCCCTCAAAAAAGAACAGCACATCTGACTCATAGTGCTCTGACTTATCCATGCTCGCCCCTCCATTCCCCCCTCAGGCACTTGCACAGAGAACCGTCCCATTCCCCCATCAGGCCCTCTGCACTAAGAGAGTAAATAGTAAAATGTAAGCCCTCAGACTGCAAAACAAGACAAAAAAACTCGTCACAAGCGAACGTTCGCTTGTGACGAGCTGGTGCGCGAGGCGGGAGTCGAACCCGCACGCCCTTGCGAGCACTGGCACCTGAAGCCAGCGAGTCTACCAATTCCACCACTCGCGCATCTCATGTTGTTGCGCCTGCATACATCGCTCAGCGCAAGAAGTATACTATCATATTCCGCGAATTGTGTCAACACTTTTTCTTAATTTTTCTTTTCCGTCCTCTGCATGATTTCCCCTCCCCAAAAATAAGTTGACATAGACCGCCCTTTCATGATAGCCTGAAAAAGAACGTAAGGGAGTAGTCGGCGCATGATTGCGTGGCCCGGTCAACATACTGGAGAAGATGCCTCTCCTGGCCAGGTCTGAAATGATGAGACTTATCTGTCCAGGGGACAGGTAAGTCTCTTTCTTTTCCCATGCACGGCACGCAGAAAAAATGTGAGGAGGAAACACCGTGGGCTTGTGGGAGCTTTTCTTAGTGGCTGTAGGCCTGTCTATGGACGCCTTTGCCGTGTCCGTATGCAAGGGTCTGTCCACCCCCGTCCTGCGTCCAAAGCACAGCCTGATCTGTGGGATATACTTCGGCCTGTTCCAGGCTGTTATGCCCCTGCTGGGCTGGCTATTAGGGGTGCAGTTTCAAAGTATGATCACCAGTATTGACCATTGGATTGCCTTTATCTTACTGACCGCTATCGGCGTCAACATGATTCGGGAGTCCCGGGGAGAGGAGGACAGCCTGGATTGCTCCTTTACTTTACGAGCGATGCTCCCCCTGGCAGTGGCTACCAGCATCGATGCCCTGGCAGTGGGCGTTACCTTTGCCTTCCTCAAGGTTCCGGTTCTTCCCGCCGTCTGCTTCATCGGAGCGACTACCTTTCTGCTCTCCGCCGCCGGAGTTCGCGTGGGCGCTGTGTTTGGATCCAAGTTCCGCTGGGGAGCGGAATTGGCCGGCGGTATCATTCTGATATTAATGGGCGTAAAAATTTTATTGGAGCACTTGGGCCTGTTGGGCTGACTTTCCTTGGTTTCCTTGTTGCGGCAGAGCATAGAATATGGTACCATAGAGATGCTCCGCAAAACAAGAAAGGTTGTGGTTCCGTGAAAAAAGCACTGGGCAGCCTGCCCGTCCGTCTGATTATCGGCGTCATTCTCGGCATTGCCGTCGGCCTTTTGTGCGCCGACCTGGTTATTTTGGATACAGACGTAGGCACTATGATAATGCAGGTAGTGCTGACCGTCAAGAGTCTTTTGGGGTCTCTGATCTCCTTTTGTGTTCCCTTGATTATCATCGGCTTCATCGCCCCTTCCATCACCCGATTGAGGAGCAATGCCTCCCGGATGTTGGTTCTGGCCTTGATTTTGGCCTACGTCTCCTCGGTATGTGCCGCTCTTTTTTCCACTGCTGCCGGCTATACCCTGATTCCTGCCCTGTCCATTCAACCTACGGTGGAGGGCTTACGGGATGCGCCTGAACTGCTATTTAATCTGGAAATTGCGCCCATTATGTCGGTCATGTCCGCCCTGGTCTTTTCTATTCTGGTAGGCCTGGCCGCCACTTGGACTCACGCCCGGGTTATCACCCAGGTACTGGACGAGTTTCAGCAGGTTATCCTGTCGGTAGTCACCCGGGTTGTTATCCCAATCCTTCCCTTCTTTATCGCGGGCACCTTCTCCGGGCTGGCCTATGAGGGCTCTATCACCAAACAGCTTCCTATTTTTCTATTGGTCATTTTAATCGTGATGGTAGGCCACTATATCTGGTTGGCGGTGCTTTACGGGTTGGCGGGAGCCTATTCTGGTTCCAATCCCTGGGAAGTGCTGCGCCACTATGGCCCCGCCTATCTTACCGCTGTGGGCACCATGTCCTCTGCCGCCCCCATGGCAGTGGCCCTTAAGGGGGCCAAAAAATCCTCCGTCTTGCGACAGGATTTGACGGACTTTGGCATCCCCCTCTTTGCTAATATTCATCTGTGCGGCTCCGTACTCACCGAGACTTTCTTTGTAATGGTGGTCTCTAAAGTACTTTACGGGCACCTGCCCTCCCCGGGCACTATGGTACTCTTCTGTTTCCTGCTGGGTATCTTCGCCGTAGGTGCCCCCGGCGTGCCCGGCGGCACTGTGATGGCCTCTTTAGGTCTTATCATCAGTGTCCTGGGCTTTAACCAAGATGGCACCGGTCTGATGATGACCATTTTTGCCCTCCAGGACAGTTTCGGCACCGCCTGCAACGTCACCGGCGACGGAGCCCTGACTCTAATGCTCACAGGGTATGCCAAAAAGCACAACATCCACGAGGTGCCCGGACAAAGTGTGCTATAACCCGCCTCCCGCTCCAAAAGCGGCCGCCTGGAGGGCGGCCGCTTTTCTCTTTTTTGCTCCCATGTAAAAACCCCAGCCGCGTGTATGCCCACGGCTGGGGTCTGTGCCCGGGGAGATGCCTTTTCCCCGGGCATTCTGGTGGTCAGAGAGAGGCTCGTCTTAACGCAGACAGAAAGCAGGGAGGTGTGAGGAGGGGGCAACTTTCTCTAACCGCCCTTATGTTAGCATATGCTAACCTCTTTGTCAAGCAATTTTTATTTTTCTTCAAACTATATCCCGCTGGGCTTGCGGCCCGGCGGGATGGTAAAGTACATGCTGTTATCCGGGAGGCCAGGTCATATCTCGCCCACCCAGGACATGGAAGTGGAGATGGGAGACAGACTGGCCAGCCTGCTCTCCAATGTTGGATACCACCCGATAGCTCTCCAGGCCCAGGTTATGAGTTACCTTGGCAATCACGGCAAAGATGTGGGCCACCACTGTAGCATTTTCCGGAGTAATCTCTGCCACAGAGGCGATGTGAGCCTTGGGGATCACCAAAAAGTGGGCAGGCGCTTGTGGGTCAATGTCGTAGAAGGCATAGACAGTCTCATCCTCATAGACCTTGCTGGAAGGGATCTGCCCGGCGGCAATTTTACAGAACAGACAATCGGACATTTGGTAACCTCCTTCGTATCTCAGATAGTTTTATTGTACTCTTACTGCAAAAAAATGCAATAATAATCTGTTATAAAATTCAAAATTTGGTAATTTTTTCAAAGATGGCATACACCCTTTTTCATACCCCGTCCCTATTGTGGGCGCCGCGTCTGGCAATGGAGCAGGGCTCCTTTACACCACATATCTTTTAAGGCAATGATACAAAGAACAGCAGGAATGAACCGGGTAGGGTTCATTCCTGCCTTTCTGTTTTTCTCTACTGCGGCTTACAGGCCCAGCTTCATGGACACCACGTTGTCCACCATGGCAAGGGCGTTGTCCAGCATCAGCGGATCCTTTCCGCCGTACCCACC
>CALWYD010000005.1 GCA_944385675.1 uncultured Oscillospiraceae bacterium | reverse complement strand
GCACCATGCCCGCCTTTGACATCCTGCCCCTGTTCTCCGCGGGCCGCTCCCGGAAGCTGACCCTGGTGCCCATCATTCAATCTCTGGCACAACTGGAGAAGAACTACGGCAAGGAGGGGGCGGAGATTATCCAGGACAATGTGCAGGACACCATCTTCGGCGGCTTTGCCCCCAACAGCCAGACCGCCGAGGCGCTGTCCAAGGCACTGGGCAACCGCACCGTCATGAGCGGCTCCGTCAGCCGGGGAAAGGAGAAAAGCCAGTCCCTGCAGATGGTGGAGCGGCCCCTCATGACCGCCGATGAGTTGAAATCCATCCCCAAGGGGCAGTTTATCGTCATGAAAACCGGCACCCACCCCATGCGTACCCGACTGCGGCTGTTCCTGGAGTGGGGCATCACCTTCGGGGAACCCTATGTCCTGCCGGAGAAGGCCGCCCGGCCTGTGGCCTACGCCAGCAAGCAGGACTTGGAACAGGCCATCCTCCAGAGGCACCCGCCGCAGCCGGAGGAAGAGCCAGCGCCTCCGCCGTGCCCACCGGCTCCACTGAACAGCGGCGGCCAGAGAGGGGACGGCCAGACGACACCGCTGGATAAGGCGAGAGGTGTCCAGGATATTCGCAGGAAACGGGAGGACAGGACATGAGTTATTTCCAGACCATCTATCAGTCCGACCTTGGCCACCGGGCCAGGGCGGTCTATATGTACCTCAAGGATCATGCGGATCGGGAGGGAAAGTGCTGGCCGGGGATCAAGACCATCGCGGCGGAGCTGGGCCTGTCCCGCTCCACCGTCAAGCGGGCCCTGGACGATCTGTGCCGGGCCGGATTCCTAGTCAAAGAGAGCCGCTGGCGGGAGAATGGCGGGTGTACCTCAAATCTGTATCGGCTGTCCTGATAAAAACAGACCCTCCCGCCAAGGGGAGGGTCTGCCTACTCGATGGACCAGGGACCGGTTCAGTGTGGACCGCCCAGAAAGACCCACTCTAAGATTTTTTAATGCAGAAGAAAGCCCACAAAAGGCCCCGGTGCTTCCAGAAGGCGAGAAAGTGGACATGTACGGCCTCGTCTACCGAGAGGACGAACTGCTTCACCATTGAGCTGCCTTTCACGCCGTTCTTACCCCGATTGGAGGTCAGATAGGCCTCGTTGGACCAAATTTCCGGTGTGAAAGATACATGGATCATGTCGTGAAGAAGACCCTCGTCCACCTCCTCTATTGCCCCTGCCTCCGCCGCCTGGGCGGCGGAAATGCAGTCCCGGAAGTGCCACCGGACCAGCTTCCCCGCCGGCCCGGTGGGGATCCAAGGGGAAAATGGACCTCTAGATGGCTCATCCCGCTTATCCAGTAGGCCACATGTCAGGAATGCTTCCCTCCGAGGTACGATAGCCCTGCTGCTCCAGGATGGTCCCCGCCCGCACCAGATAATCTACATCCCCCATGGACCGTGCGTAGGACCTGGGTAGTACTCCGCAGATGCACAATCCTTCAAAATCACATAGGGACACCGTAGGTCCGCATCAGAGTGTGGATGCGGGTGTGTGCCCATCAGGCCCGCATGTGGTCGGCCAGTATGCGGTCCAACGTCCGCTGGACCTTTTGATTCAGGGCAAGGGAGAGCTCGTCCGGGTCCACAGAAGAATATGCCAGGGGGCAGGTCCCTCCTGCTTCAGCGCCTCGTGAAACAGAGCCGACTGGTCCGCACCCAGCAGGGGACTTTCTGTGGCGCCCCCAAAACTGTCGGCCCCAGACAATGCGGTGGACAGGGCGGTGAGCGGTAGCGGGTTCGTCTGTTCCGTGTTCGTAATCTCTTGGTCAGCCAAGGGGATTCACCTTCCGGCGGCGTAAGAATGACGGATTAATTCAGATACTTATTGAGGTAGTACGCCTTTTGAGAGTTCTTTTCGTTGCAGTAGTAGTCCCACAGAGTATCCAGTACGCTGGTGTCTGCCCCCAGCTTCTCCAGTTCGGTGCGGTAGCGGGATAAAATCGATTCCACCGTCTGGTCGATTTCCACCTCCAACACATAGCATTGATCCAAACCATCCATACCGATCTCACGTTTTTTGCTGGAAGTGCGCTCCTCTGGGCTGAGGCTGTTCCACAGATTGACCGCCTCCTGCTTCATTGCCCCCAGGCGTGCCATCAGATCCACCTCGCAGGCATACAGCTCGGATACACAGTTGTTGATTAGCTGCTCAGCCTGGGCCTGGCTGGATACACCGCCGGAAGGGGAAGATGCGCCTTGGGATGACTGGGGGGCAGAGGAAGCTTCCTCTGTTCCTTCCGCTTCTGCTGTAGTTCCACCGGTCAGGCCCATCTCCGCTTTAACCTCGTCCGCACGGGCGGTTCCGTCAATCAAGGCCTGGCTCTGTTCAACCGTGGGAGCCAACACCGTAATGTTGTGATCGACCAGAGCGCCTTCCAAGTCTTTCTTATTCTGTTCCATATCCTGCAGGATCGCAGTTTCGTCTTTGGTGAACGCGGTATACAGGGCCTTGATATTATCCTGCTGCCAAACACAGAGGGCTGCAACAGCTCCAATCACAACCAACAAAATTAAAAGCAGTACTTTTTTCCAACGTTTCATAGCATCACCTATCGTTTCATACAGGGGAACATCCCAGAGCGGTTGCTGCCCTGGGATGTTCTCCTTCGGCTGAACCAGATTTTATTATACACGAGCATATATCTGGTTGGAAGTCGAATTTTCGCTTTTATCAAAGTCACTATCCGCAGTTTCCAGGTCATCGTCAAAGTCATACTCCTTCGCACTGTGGCTGAGAATCGCCTCAGAATTCACAGCTTCAGGATCCCGATAGGTAGGAACCAACCGCTTCATTAATGCGATGAGCTGATCCTTGGGGGAATCTGATGTGATCGCCTGATCCAGCGAGACCAGAGCATCCATGATCTCATCCGGCGTGATTGGCCGCTGCTCCTCCACAAAAATCTTCTCATTGCTGGTTTTGGTCAAATGCTCGCTCTTCATCAGCAATTCTTCGTAGAGTTTTTCCCCAGGACGCAGACCGATTTCTTTGATTTCAATGTCTTTGTAAGGCACCAGCCCGGACAGGCGGATCAGGTTTTCCGCTAGGGTGAGGATTTTCACCGGCTCTCCCATGTCCAGAACAAAGATCTGGCTCTGGCGGGCCATAGCTCCCGCCTCCAGTACCAGCATAGCGGCCTCAGGAATGGTCATAAAGTAACGGATGATTCGCTTATCGGTGATGGTAACCGGCCCTCCCGCCTGGATCTGTTTCTTAAACAGAGGAACAACAGAGCCGTTAGAGCCCAGCACATTTCCGAAGCGTACCGCGCAAAATTCCGTGGCACTCTCCCGGCGGCTCTGGAGGATCATCTCGCAGAAGCGCTTGGTGGCCCCCATAAAGTTGGTAGGATTTACCGCCTTATCGGTGGAAATCATCACGAACTTCTTAACCACGGAGCGCTCTGCTGCCCGCACTACATGGTAAGTGCCGAAGACATTGTTCTTAATCGCCTCAGCGGGGCAGTTCTCCATAAGGGGTACATGCTTGTGAGCCGCCGCATGGAACACCACATCCGGTCGATACTCGTCAAAAATCTGGTAGATCCGCGTTTTATCCCGGATAGAAGCAATTTCCACCCTTAGATCCAGATTTTGTCCATAAATTTGTTTCAGTTCCTGCTGAATATCGTAGGCATTGTTCTCATAGATATCCAGAATGATCAGGGCCTTTGGGGCGTACTTGGCAATCTGACGGCACAGCTCACTGCCGATGGAGCCTCCGCCACCAGTGACCAGAACTACTTTGTTCGCCAGAAATTGAGAGACAGACTGGGGATCCAGCTGCACTGGCTTACGCCCCAGCAGGTCTTCAATCTGGACATCTTTCACTGCGGCTAGACTGACTTCGCCGTTGACCAGCTGGTAAATTCCGGGGAGCACTCTCAAGCGGCATCCGGTCATTTTACAGATATTCAGGATCTCCGCTTTTTCCTCCTGAGCGATCGTGGGAATGGCAAAAATAATTTGGGTAATGCCATACTGCTTGACCGCTTTCTGGATACAATCCCGCCCACCTACAATACGAGCGCCGTCCATATGCTTACCCGCCTTTTGTGGATCATCATCTATGACACAGCACAGGCGGCCTTCAATCTGCTGACTGGAGACAATCTCCCGGGAGAGGACTCGGCCGGCACTTCCTGCCCCAATGAGCATAATGCGATCTGAACTGGGGCGGAGAGACCGTAAATAAGCCCGCAGGGCGGTGAGAAAGCGCAGGGAGCACCGCTCACCTACCAGGCCAAAAAGCTGTAAGATCAGCATGATGAACCAGACGCTTTTGGGCAGACGCAGACCCAAGAAGGAACACAGCAGGACAGTAAGCGCAAAGGCTGCGAGCACGGAGAAAACCATGCTCAAGACATCCCAAACATTCACAGAACGCCAGATATAGTGGTACATTCGGCGAATCAGAAAAACGCCGCAGGTTACGGCAATTTGGATCAGGCAGCACACCAGCCAAGTATCCAGATAGTGGCGCGGAACAGCAGAAAAGGAAAAATCGAACCGCACCAAAAATGCCAGGATCCCCGTGGCAGCAATCACCAGACTGTCCGCCAAAAAAATCATCGGGAAACGCCACCAGCGCGACATGTTCTTATTCATATGCATCTCTCTTTTCCTCCTTACAACAGTCACACAACACCAGTATGCTGGCTAAACCAGCTGCCTTTTCACAACCGACATCTGACGCTGCAGATCTCCCGCCACCTCTTTCGAAAACTTTTTTCTAATCACGGCAATCGCCTCTCCCATATTTGGCGGTCTAGTGGTGGCATTGTGGCAGTCGGAAGCCAACAGGAAGCCCATACCCGCATGGAGCAGCTGTCTGACCAGCCGCCGTCCGCCCATGGTAAGAAACGCCCCTGAACTCAATTGGATGGGCACACCCAGGGCCAGGATTTCCTGAATTCCGCTCCAGCGCTGTCCTCTCATATATCGCTCCAGATGGGCAATGACAGGAGTGACCCCTGTTTTTCCGATCAGATCATAGAGCTGGTGAAACATCCCCTTATCCCAGGGGTAGAAGGGCAGTTCCAGCAACAGGAGACTGCTTTTTCCCATACACAGCTGGGGCAGTGCCTCCCACTCGTCCATATTGGGCGTCCATGCCACCTCCGCTCCAAGCAACAGTGTAGGCAACTGCCCCCTCTCCTCCTTGGGCAGTTCGTCTATCCGCTCTTGAAGACGGAGAAAGGAACTGGCTCTGCGCTGTAAAAACGCTTCGGGTTCTTCCTCTTCCCGGTAAAAATGAGGGGTAAGGACCACAGTGTCCACCCTTTGGCTGGCTTCCATTCTCAACATATCCAGGCTGAGCGTGGAAGAGGAGGCTCCGTCATCCATTTTAGGCAAAATATGGGTGTGTAGATCAATCATTTAGCCCCCTCTCGTCCTCCAAGGACTGGGGGGCCGAATGGCCGTACCCGTAGCCATATCCATATCCGCTTCGATAGGAGTACTTTTTGTACTTCTTATAGCGGTACTTCTTATACCCGTAACCGCTCTTTTCCAGATCCACGCCGTTTAAAACAAACCCCAAAAGCTTAGCCTGGGCATAGTTCAGTTGATCCACAGCTTGGATCACAGCCGGGCGTTCCGACTTCCCGGCCATCACCACAAACAGTACACCGTCTACCCTGGAGGCCAGCACGGCGGCGTCGGTCACCATGCACACAGGGGGCGTATCCAAAATAATGTAGTCGTAATTCTCCTTCACCGCCGCCAGAAAGCGCTCCATCCGGGCGGAGCCCAAAAGCTCAGAGGGGTTGGGAGGGATGTCGCCAGAGAGGATCACATCCAGTTTTTCCACTCCAGACGGCTTTATAGACTCAGACAGCAGCGCGGGAGAGACCAAGACATTGCTCAGCCCCGTGGCAGCGCTGACCCGGAGCAGCCTGGACAGCTTGGGGCGGCGGAGATCACAGTCCACCAGAAGGACCCGGCAGTCCGTTTGGGCATAGGATATGGCCAGATTGACTGCGGTAAAGCTTTTGCCCTCCCCCTGAAGAGCTGATGTAACAGCAATGAGTTTTCCTCCCGTGATATCCTCGGTCAGAGAGAAATTCACATTGGTTCGTAAGGTCTTATAGGCCTCCCGCATAAAAAAATCCTTAGAGGAAGAGAGCAGATTCTGCCGCTCCTCCTGAAGCATTGCAAACTCCTTGGAGCGGTTTTTCACCGCTCGCTTCTTCTTGCTTGGCAACAGGCTCATACCTTTTCCTCCTTCTCCGCCGCCCTTGCGGCAGGTGCGTTTCCGTAGCCATATCCGTAGGAGCTCTGCCGCGGACTGGACTGCGAAAAGGCGGGAATCTGTCCCAGCACTGGCAGCTCAAAAAGGTCTTCCAAATCTTCCTCACTTTTCAGCCGGACATCCATGAAATGCTGGATGGTTAGCACGCCCACGATAAGCACGCAGCCAACCATACCACCCAGCAGGGTGTTGCGGGAATAGCTGGGACTGATACGCGCCTGGGGGACCTTGGCGTAGTCAATGATCTTGCAGGAGCTGCCCTCTACAAACTCTTCAATCTCAGCGGGGGCAATTTCTGCCACTGCGTTGGCAATTCGAGCCGCCTCCTGAGGATCCGGGTGGGTAATATAGACCCGGAAAATCTCCGTTTCATCCACCTGGCTTGCGGAAAGCATATCCCGCAGCTGATCCGGCGTATAGCTCAGTGCTGCCTCCTCAATGACCTTTTCCAGCACTGTATCGCTACTGATGATATTTACATAGGTATTGACCAGCATCTTGGAGGTAGACAAATCGCTGCTGGTCACATAGTCAATACTCTGCCCGCTGCGGGAGTTGTTGACGTATACCGACACGCCCGCCCGGTAGAGAGGGGTAATGCCAAAATACGTATATGTCAAAGCAATCCCGCCGGCCAGGACACCGCACAGTACAATGAGCCACCACTTATGCAGATAGGCCATCAACAGCTCCAGAAGGTCGATCTCTTGCTCCATCTGGGCACCTTTCCCGCGCTCATTCATGTCGAAATAAAAGCTCCTTTTCATGTTATGTCAAGACACGTCATGATTCGTCAAAGTATTTAGATACGCATATTATAATAATATCTCTCTTCAATTGCAAGAGAATTACAGAAATGTTAGAACAACCAAAACTTTTCATTGTTTCCACTGCCGATGCATCTGAATCAGAGTGCCTTTTAAATAAATACAAATCTGCCTAAGAATTGCTTGAAAGAGTCTTGCTAAAGATTGTAAATTGTGCTATTCTTCAAGTATTCCTGCCATATCATTTCCATAACAAAGAGTCCAAGCTTCCTGTTCACTGTCCTGTAAAACTGGAAATAAATTGGCTCTGGACACCACTGCAATTGAGGGAATGACTTGTCTTCCCAGACGGCATGGAATCAAACATACATCAGCGTCCAACGGCTATGATACAGGTTCATAGCAGATCCAACACAGGAGGAGAGCTGTATGAAAATGAAACTTTGGAAAAAACTAGGCGCCATGGTTCTGACCTTGGCACTGACACTCGGCTTGGCACCCAGTGCCTGGGCGGCAGATTATGATGGTGCCAATCTGACCATCTCTGGCTCGGCCAGCGGTTCAGGCAGCCAGTACAACGTTCAGTACACCGCCAATTTGTCTGTAAGCGGCAACGCTGAAAACAACGATATTATTGCGCTGGTTAACGCGGCCAGGGCCAACGAGGCTTGGCTTCGTGCCCTGCGCTTTACCTGCTATCTGGAAGACGGTCTGCTAAAGAACGCAGTGACTTCCAGCGATCTATCCAGGATGAATGTATCCATTGCTGGAAACGACATCTTCGATGCGGTGGGCGGTCCCGCTAAGACCAGCGAAGGTGTCAGCATGACCTATCGATTGAAGAGTTCCGTAATTTCTCAGCTGAACACCGCCTCTGCGGCGGATCTTCCCGGTATTTTAGCCTGTAACATGAGCACCACCTTTAACGGCACCCTCACCAACAGCGAGGTCTGGAGCGCCGTGGGCAGTGCCAGTTCTATTTCCACCCAAGGTTATGTATTGGTTACATACGATCCCTCTACCAGTGAAGATTTGGGATTTAACATGGGTGCCTCTGTAAATTTGGCAGATGACACCTGCACCACTACCATCAGCCCCACTGCCAGCGGCGGGAGTTCCAGCGGCGGTTCCGATGGTGACTCCAGCCTCGGAAGTGTCACTGGCCAAGGTGACAATGTGAATGTGAATGTCAGCGGCAGCTCCGTGACCACCGCACAGATGGAGACGGCTGTGGAGCGGGCGGATTCGGGCGAGACGGTCACCATTGATGCCTCCCACCGTACCTCTGTCTCTCTGCCCTCCGGTGGTCTGGAGAACGCAGCGGACAACGACAATAACTTGACCGTGGAGCTGGAAGATGGCGAAGTCACCCTTTCCCCGGAGGCCCTCGCCTCTGTGGCGGAGCAGGCCGAGACCACTGTTATCCTGACTGTGGAGCCGGTGGCCACGGACGATCTGAACAGACGCCAGCAGGAAGTGGTGGGCGATGCCCCGGTGTTCGAGCTGACTCTCCGCAGCGGCAGCCGGTACATCACCGACTTTGACGGCGGTCTGATCACCGTGTCCCTGCCCTATGAGCTGCAGGAGGGGCAGAGCCCCGCTGGTGTTGTGGTCTGGTATCTGGACGACATGGGCAACATCAATGAGTGCTGGACCATGTATGACGTGCGCTCGGAGACCGTGATCTTCACCACCGACCACTTCTCCAAGTATGTCATCGGCTACGAAGATCCAGCGGAGGGCATTGCTTTTGTGGATGTGGACGAGAACGCCTGGTACTATGATGCAGTGGCTTACGCCCTGGACAGCGGTTTGATGTCTGGCGTCAGCGACGACGAGTTTGCCCCCAATGCCACCCTGACCCGGGCCATGGTGGCCCAGATGCTGTACAGCCTGGAGGGAAAGCCGGAGCTGGGAATCAACCTGGGCTATCCCTACGCCGATGTGATGCCGGACAGCTGGTACGCCGACGCAGTGTACTGGTCCCGTCAGAAGGGCTATATCACCGGCTACAGTGCTGAGCAGTTCGGACCTGATAATGCGTTGACCCGGGAACAGCTGGCGGTGATTCTCTACAACTACGCTCAGGATCAGGGCTATGATACCGACGGCGTGGCCACTTTGGACAGCTATCAGGACGCAGGCACTGTGTCCACCTGGGCCGTGGCCGGCCTGGGGTGGGCGGTGGATGCCGGCCTGATCTCTGGCCGGGGTGAGGGTATCCTGGCCCCCACCGGCACAGCCACCCGCGCCGAAG
>CALWYD010000004.1 GCA_944385675.1 uncultured Oscillospiraceae bacterium | reverse complement strand
AAGGCTCCAGGCGATAAAACTGATTAACAAAAAGGCGGCCAATAAATAAACTTCCAGAACAATCTTGTCCTGCCAGGTAAGGACAATCTCCTCCTGGCCTAATTTGTGTCCGCAGGTCCACAGGATGTACCCCAAGCAAACCAGAGACAGGATACCACACAGGGCCGCGGCAATTATCAGGGGGGCAAATTGGGTATTGGCGGCAGCGTATTGCTGAAACAAGGCAGAGAATTCATCTGAGATAGACTGGGGCGGAGAAGAGAGCACTCCGCAGGCCAGAATAAGGAAACTGCCCTCCGGCATCTGGGAAACCTCGTACTCATCTGCTCCATAGAGGTAGCAGTCTGCACGGAGGGTGGAATAGACCCACTGGAGACTGGATTCCAATTGAGGAAAGGCATCGACAGAGAGGATAGAGTAATGAACCTGCTCCACCATTTGAGAAAGGGTTTCCTCTTGGCCCAGGTTGGAGAGCAGCACCTGATTGCCGTCCTGGGAGCGGATCTCAAAGCGAAAAGCGGTGTCCTGGGCCGACAAGAGAGCCTGGGCGGCCTGTATGCTGTCAGACAACTGCTGCTGCTCCATATAACTCAGGCTCACATCGGGCTGGGACTGGAGGATTTCAAGGTTTATGAAGTATTCTGCCAGTGTGCCTCGGTACTCCTGGAGCAGGGAGGAAAACGCCGGAGTACTCTGCCAGCCATCTGACAGAATGAGATAGGAGGAGGCGGCGGTGAGCCCCAAATACACACTTGAAAAGGAAAGAATAAGGAGCAGAAGCCAGGACAAGAATTTACCAAAAGGGCTGCACTGGATTTTGGTCATCATACGGACCCCTTTTCCATCTTATAGCCCAGGCCCCAGACAACTTTCAGCCAGCGAGGCTCAGCAGGATTGATTTCGATTTTTTCCCGCAGGTGTCGGATGTGGACGGCAACCGTATTTTCTGAGCCGTAGGCGGGGTCATTCCATACCTGCTCATAGATCTGGGCAGAGGAGAACACCTGTCCGGGGTGGGACATGAGCAGCTTGAGGATATTGTACTCAATGGGAGTAAGAGCTACCGGATCCCCGTCTACATGCACCTGCTTAGCACTGTCGTCCATGGTGATAGGGCCCACGGTAATAAGCCCCGGCCCCTTGTCTGCGCCCCCTAGGCTGGTGTACCGGCGCAACTGGGACTTGACTCGTGCAATAACTTCCAGGGGGTTGAAGGGCTTGGTGATGTAATCATCTGCGCCGATGTTCAACCCCAGGATTTTGTCTGCATCTTCACTTTTGGCGGTGAGAAGGATAATAGGGACGTTGCTTCCCTCCCGGAGCTTAGCGGTAGTGCGGATTCCGTCCAGTTCCGGCATCATAATGTCCATCAGAATAAGGTGGACTTCATGCTGTTCCACCGCGCGAAGGGCCTCTTTCCCGTTATAGGTCTTAATGGTGCGGTAACCCTCGCTGGTCAGATAAATATCCAGGGCAGAAACAATATCCCTGTCGTCGTCGCAAATTAAAATGGTATACATGTTCTGTCCGCTCCTGTTTCGGTAATTCACATGTTGCTGTTTACTAGCATAACACAGACACTTTAAGTTGCAAGAGAGAAAGTATTAAGAAGACTTTAAGATAGCAGTAACTTGTCGTATTGTCTCCAATATATCATGTTTACCCGACCCATGCAACCGCACTGGCGTGAGCGAGGGGAGAGAAAAAACAGGAAAAAATAGAAAAAACTCTTGCATTTTTGCCGCAGCTATGCTACAATAACTGAGCTGTTAAGGGGAACATCCCTTTCGCAGTATGCGGCTGTAGCTCAGTTGGATAGAGTGTTTGGCTACGAACCAAAAGGTCGGGGGTTCGAATCCCTTCAGCCGTACCAAAACAAAAGCACCTGCGAAAGCAGGTGCTTTTGTTTTAAGTTTAGGCACTTGATTTACTGATAATAGTGGAAGGAGGGGAATAGTTTGCTCTCGAGGCTGTTTTTTCCCCAAGAGATTTTAAATACCCTTGGAGATTTTTTTCAGCGGTATCAGTGGGCGATGTGGTGGTATACTGCGCTGGTTCGGTTTGTTTTTCCCATACTGGCTCTGCTGATTTTGGTGAGGGCCTTCCGGGGTCTTCTTCGGGTGCGCCATACAGCGGAGCAATGGGGGCAGCTGGCTCTGCCGGGGGGCGGCTCTATTCCCATCTGTCACTGGGAGAATATACTAGGCCGGGCCCCGTTAGCGGATATTCGACTGGATTTTCCCACGGTGTCTCGGCAGCACGCGGTGCTGGCCAGAGGCGAGGAAGGAGAGTGGAGAATAACTGATCTGGGGTCTAAGGGCGGGACACTGGTAAACGGCCAGCCTGTGGAACAATCAGCTCGGCTGAATGTGGGAGATACCCTTTCTGTGGGGGGGATTGAGCTGCTGTTCCTACCTCTGGCCCGGGAGGAGGAGGAGCGTCTGCATAACCGACGCAGGGCGGAGGGGCCGGAACCTATGTGGCCATCCCTGTTGTGGCTGACAGTGTTTCAGCTACTGGCGGTGCTCCAACTGCTAATCGGGAACCTGGAGGAGCGGGGGCTCTACCCTCTGACGCTGCTGGGGCTGACAGTAGTCATGTGGGTTTACTATGGTGTGATACGAAGATTAGGCAGCAGAGGGTTTGAGCTGGAGACGATTGCCTTTTTCCTGTCTACGCTGTCGATAGCTGTCACTTTGTCCTCTGCCCCGGCGTCGGCTCCCAAACAGTTGATAGCGGTTGTACTGGGGATTATTTTTCTGGTTGCCCTGGGAATTTGGATGCGAGATACAGGCCGCATTCAGAAGCTGCGCTGGCTGATGGCTGGATTTGCCATTGGACTTCTGGCTATTACGCTTGTGTTAGGAAAGACCAAATACGGGGCCTCAAATTGGATTATTTTTGGACCTTTTTCCTTTCAACCCTCGGAAATTGCAAAAATTTTTTATATCTTTGCTGGGGCGGCTGGCCTGGAGCGGCTGTTCCGCAGGAGAAACCTTTGGCTATTTATGGTGATGACTGGAGTATGCCTGCTGTGCTTAGCCTTGATGAGTGATTTTGGTACAGCCAGCATCTTTTTTATTACGTTTTTGGTCATTGCTTTTCTGCGTTCAGGAGATTTCGCCACCCTGTCTTTGATCTGTGCAGGGGCAGTGTTTGCGGGAACGTTGACTCTGCGGTTCAAACCTTATATTTTTCACCGCTTTGCCTCCTGGGGACATGCCTGGGAGGCGGCCTCCACCACGGGTTACCAGCAGACACGGGCCATGTCTGCGGCGGCCTCGGGCGGTCTGGTGGGCGTGGGACCGGGGGAGGGGTGGCTGGAGAAGATTTCTGCTGCAGACACCGATCTGGTTTTTGGAGTATTGTGTGAGGAATGGGGGCTAGTGGTAGGAGTTTTGGCGGTGTTGTGTATACTGGTACTGGCACTGTTTGCCACGCGGGCCTGCCGGATGGGCCGGTCGGCGTTTCCCACCATCGCCGCTTGTGCTGCAGGTTCTCTGCTGGTGGTGCAAACCTGCCTGAACGTGTTTGGATCCATGGATCTGCTTCCTCTCACTGGGGTTACTTTCCCCTTTGTATCCAATGGCGGATCGGCCATGATTGCCTCCTGGGGGCTGCTGGCCTTTTTGAAGGCGGCAGATACCCGGGAGAGGGCTAGTTTTGCCATTGGCGGTAGAGGCAAACAGAATTGGAAAGGGGGCGGACGGAGTTGAAAAAAATGGAACGCCGGGCACTTTTGTGTCTGGTGTTGGCCGGTTGCCTGCTGGCCGGTCTGGTGCTGTTTATTCTGTTGTGGGCCGTGCGAGGTGAGCGCTGGGCTGCCTCCGCCTTTAACCGTCATCTCTATAATAATCAGGGTATTCTTATCAGTGGTACAGTGCTGGATCGAAACGGGGAGGTTTTGTCCACGGTAGATGAAGAGGGAGACCGGATATACCCTGGCGACAAGACCTGCAGGAAAGCTACTCTTCATGTGGTAGGTGATCTCTATGGCAATATCAGTACTGGTGCGCTGAAGGCCTTTGCCCAGCAGTTGACTGGCTACAATTTGATTTGGGGCGCTTTTGGAGCGGAGAGAGGCAGCGAGCTCTACCTTACCATTGACACAGAACTCAATGAGACGGCTTACCAGGCCCTGGATGGGCGGAAAGGGACAGTGGCTGTATATAATTACCAAACAGGAGAGATCCTCTGCTTGGTCTCCTCTCCAACCTATGATCCATTAAACGTCCCCTCCGATTTGGAGGAGAACGATAAATATGAGGGGGCTTACCTGAACCGATTTTTGTCCTCTACTTTTACACCTGGTTCAGTATTCAAAACGGTCACACTGGCTGCAGCCTTGGAGGAACTGGAGGATTTAGAGGACGGGACATGGACCTGCTCGGGAGCGGTCCAGATAGGGGACGGTACGGTTACCTGTGCCGCTGCTCACGGGGAGCAAGATATTTGGGGTGCGCTGTCCAACTCCTGCAATGTAGTGTTTGGACAGCTGGCAGTAGAGTTGGGAAGCCAAACTATGGAGCGCTATACAGAGAAGGCAGGACTCACAAATTCCTACTCTATCGATGGAATTTCCACTGCCAAAGGCAGTTTCGATTTTACAGAGGAAGCATCCGGGGATTTGGCCTGGGCCGGGGTGGGACAGGGAAAAGACAGTGTCAACCCGTGTTCGCTTATGATCTATATGGGGGCCATTGCAAATGGAGGCAAGGCCGCTGTGCCTCGCCTGATACAACAAGTGGACACCCCGGGATTGTTGCCAGCTTTGCCCCGCTTTACCCATTGGACAAAACGTCTGATTGCTCCGGATACGGCTGAGACCATAGCAGAGATGATGGTAAACAACGTGCAGACTGCCTATGGAACAAAACGGTTTCCCAACATGGAATTGGGGGCAAAGTCCGGAACGGCCGAGGTGGGCGGAGAAGAGAAGCCCCACGCCTGGTTTGCCGGCTTTCTGCAGAATGAAGAGGCTCCATACGCCTTTGTGGTGCTGGTAGAAAATGGGGGAAGCGGTGCAGATGTGGCGGGGACGGTGGCCTCCAAAGTACTGAGGGCGGCTGTGGGGACTTGAGTTCCACTGCCCGCAAATTGCGTGGCGCGCACCATAATCTTTTGGAAGGGGGCAGACGGGATGATGATTTCCACAAAGGGACGCTATGCCCTGCGGGTGATGATTGAACTGGCGGCGCGGGAGGGGGATGGATTAGTCTCTCTGCGGGAGATTGCCCAGAGCCAGGGAATATCAGAAAAATACCTGGAGGCCATTGTAAAGAGCCTGGTAAAGGAGGGCCTTGTGGCTGGCCTGCGGGGGAAGGGGGGCGGCTACCGGTTGGCCTGTGATCCTGCGGCATGTACGGTGGGGGAGGTCCTTCGGGCTGCGGAGGGGTCTGTAGCTCCGGTGGCATGTCTGGAAGGGGATGCACAGCCCTGTCCCAGGCGGGATCAGTGCGCAGCTCTGCCCGTGTGGACTGAACTAAACCGCAGAATTGATGAATATCTGGACAGCGTTACCTTGCAACAGGTTGTTGAGGGAGGAGTATAAAGCGCCTCGGGTCCAGTCAGAAAAAACAATCTGGTACGCAGTACAGGTAAAAAAGCCTCGCCCTTAGGGCGAGGCTTTTTTGATGCGGGAGACAGAGAGAAAGAGGGCCGTTACTGCAGATCAGGCAGGATACTTTGAGCGAGCTCCAGAAGCTCACCGCTGCGTACCATGGCCTCTACAGCTTTGATGTCGGGCCAGATCTCCCGGTCAATTTCAAAGAAATCAACCTTCTGCCGCACATGCTGATAAATGGCCTCATGGACAGGGGACATGCCCTGGCCGTGGGTGTTGAGCTGGCGGCGGATGTCAATGGCCTGGCAGGCGGTAAGCAGCTCGTCAGCCAGCACGGACAGGGTGTTCTGGACAATCCATCCTGCCTTCCGGGCAGCGGTTGTGCCCATGGAAACGATGTCTTCCTGGTTAGCGGAGGAGGGGATGGAGTCTACGCTGGCGGGATGAGCCAGTACCTTGTTCTCAGATACCATGGAGGCGGCGGCATACTGTACGATCATAAAACCGGAGTTGACACCGGGCTTGGTGGTCAGGAAGGGGGTCAGGCCATTGGACAGGGCAGCGTTGACCATACGTTCAGTGCGCCGCTCAGAGCTATTGGCTAGCTCGGAACAGGCAATGCCCAGGGTGTCAAAGGGGATGGCCATGGGTTCACCGTGGAAGTTGCCGCCGGAGATAACAGCCTCATCCTCCAGGAAGAGCAGAGGGTTGTCTGTGACGGCGTTAAGCTCAATATCAACTTTTTCCTTCACATAGTCCAGGGCATCACGCACCGCGCCGTGTAGCTGGGGAATACAGCGCAGGGCATAAGCGTCCTGTACCCGGTCATTTTGGCAGTTGTCCAGAATCTCAGAACCAGCCAGCAGCTTGCGCATATTTTCTGCCACCAACATCTGGCCTTTTTGGCCGCGTACAGCGTGGATGCGGGGGTCGAAAGCGTTGCGCAGGCCAGTCAGACCCTCAAAGTCAAGAGAACCAATGATATCAGCCAGCTGAGCGGCGCAGATGGTGTCATACAGAGCCAGGGCGCCTACAGAGGTCATAGCACAAGTGCCGTTGGTCATACCAAGGCCCTCTTTACAAACCAGGGTATCCAGGGTCTGGATGCCGGCGCGCTTCATCGCCTCAGCGCCGGGCAGTTCTTCGCCCTGGTAGCGAGCTAGACCTTTGCCCAGCATGGGCAAGGTCATGTGGGCCAAGGGGGCCAGGTCACCGGAGGAACCCAAGGAGCCCTTCTGAGGTACCACAGGAGTGACGCCCTTATTAAGCATCTCCACCATCATTTCTACCAGAAGGGGGCGTACGCCAGACACACCCACACACAGGGCATTAGCCCGCAGGAGCAGCATCCCCCGTACTACTTCATCAGCATAGGGGTCGCCGGTGCCGGTGCAGTGGCTGAGAATCAGGTTGGTGGATAGCTGATTGCTCATCTCTTCGGGGACGGCTACTTTCTGGAAATCGCCAAAGCCTGTGGTAATGCCGTATGCCACCCTGCCCTCGGCGGCAATTTTTTCGGCCAAAGCTCGGGATTTTGCCATAGCATCCATAGCGCTGGGGGCAACTTCCACGCTGGCATTATAGCGTGCGACGGCCACAAGATCTTCCAAAGTGAGGTGATGGCCATCTAAAACCACATGGTTGATACTTTTGGGATTTTTCATGTTCGCATCTCCTTTTATGCCGCCGTACGGCTTTATTTTGTAATCCTATCATATCATTACTATTGGTAAAATTCAATCAAAAATTAATCAAAAATCAAGCAATATTTATGCAGTGTTGATACATTGAATTAGTGAAATAGCGTAAGAAAGAAAAAGTTGCCTAAAAACTTTTTTATATAGGGAAGCTTATAATGAAAAAATTACCACAAGTTTTGATTATAGGAATTAGTACTTGCGTATTCCCACAGGCGGGAACAAAAAGGGCACGGGGCGGTATTCCGCCCCGTGCCCTTTTGATGGATAACGGAGAGTAAACTTACTGCTGAGATAAAATTTCCTCTTTGCGGTGGAGCAGTTCGTCGGACAAGAGCATGTCCTGTACTTGTTGAAAACCCAGCCGGGCCACAGTGTCTGCAAAACGCTCTTTAGGTTGTCCGTAGGCCCGGAAAAGTAACAGACACTTTTCAATCAATTCCAGTACCTGTTCCTGACTGGTGACAATGGTATCCAAGGGCTGACCCATAGCGGTGCGCTTGCCCCAGCGGCCACCTAAATAGACCTTGTAGCCTGCAGACTGTTCTTCAATGGCCTGGAAAGGACATTTTTTGATGCAGCGTCCGCAGTGGTTGCACTGACTGGCATCGATGACGGCCTTATTGTCCACCATGGAAATGACATGGATAGGGCACTCGGTTGCACATAACTTACAGCCTCGACACTGTTCGGAGCGGATAGCGGGAACCCGCTGTCCCACAATACCCACATCATTCAGATCGGGTTTGACGCAGTTATTGGGACATCCACCCACCGCGATTTTAAATTTATGGGGCAATTTAACATCCTGGTATCCTTCATAAAAGCGTCGGTGAATCTCCTGGGACAAGGCATACGTGTCAATCAAGCCGTATTGACAGGTTGTACCTTTGCAGGAGACAACAGGCCGGACTTTGGCGCCGGTGCCGCCGGTTTCCAAGCCGGCCTCCTGGCGCAGAAATTCCCGAAGAGGCTCAATGTTTTCAAATGGAACGCCCTGGATTTCCATAGTAAGCCGGGTGGTGAGCGTAACCTCACCGCTGCCAAAACGTTGGGCGGCTTCTGCCACCACAGCGCACTCTTTGGCGGTAATTTTACCGTTACGGGTAATCACCCGGCCATTAAAGGTATCCGGTGTGCGCTTATCCCATAAAAAGCCCAGACCCTTGACCCGGGTTACTTCATTTTGGGGGATACTGGGTCTGTTGCTGGTTTGATTCATCAAATAAAACCTCCCTATGTGGTTGACGCGGTATCTGTAGCGTTTTAAATCCCTCATAATAAAAATACAGAGGATGGAATATCCTGTCAACCTAAATTCGCGCCACAGGAGAAAAATCTTTTTTCAACGGATGTGCAGAGAGCGGAGTCTGGTGAAAGAATTCGTCAAAGAGCAGGATCATCTGTAGGATATTTGTTTAGAAGCTGGATAATCTGTCCACACAGAGAAGCGAGCGATTCTCTGTCTTTAGGATCCCAGGCGGCATACTGCTCCAGACGCATCAAAATTTGAAGGCTATGGGTCTGCTGTTCACTGGAGAAGGCGTCAGAGAGGAGCAATGTGACCGGGATATTCAAGCTTCGGGAAATACATTCTACAGTGTCCAAGTGGGGAGGGTGGCCATGCTCAATTTCTTGTAGTGTAGATTTAGAAATATTTAACTGTTTGGCATAGTGGACAAGTGAGCAGCCCTGTATAGACCGCAATGCACGCAAGTTTTTCGACAAATTTTGCGTTGCCCCCATATCAACCCCCCCTTTTTCTCTTAGGTTAGCATAGATATATGGGGAAATTTGTCGAAAACGGGCGAAACCAGTCAGCTCAAAAAAATTTTTTGCTGAATTTGAAATAAAAATGTTTTCAAGGCAAAATATTTTAATTTTTAAAGTAAAGAAAGGAAGAGGGACTGTGGAAACACTGTTTCCACGAAAAGAACTATGATATAATTATTATAATTAATTTATTATGGAGTGCCCGCTATGTTTGTAAAAAACCCAGAGTATTTTTTAACTATCGCAAAAGAGCGGAGTATTTCCCGGGCAGCGGAACGGCTATATCTCTCGCAACCCTATCTCAGCCAGTATCTGGCCAAGCTAGAAGCCAATTTGGGTGTGATGCTTCTGGATCGCTCCCATAGTCCGCTCAGGCTGACGCCGGCTGGAGAGGTATTTCATGCCTATTTGGAGCGGCAGGACTACCTGGATCGCCAGCTGGTCAGTGATTTGCGGGATTTACAGAATAAAAAGCGGCCAATGCTTCACATTGGAGTATCCCCATGGCGAGGGTCTGTGTTGCTTCCTGATATACTGCCCCGTTTTGCCAAGGAGTATCCGGATGTTCAGGTAGTACTCCACGAGGCGCCTGTGCCGAAATTGGGCGATTTGGCTGCCGGCAGTATTACAGACTTCTGTATTATGCATATCCCTGGAGATTTGACGGATTTAACCTATGAACTGGTGATGCGGGAGAGGGTCTTTCTGATTGGAAGCAGGAGCCACCCCCTAGTGCAGGAGTTGGAGAGTACTTATCTACAGCCCAAGCCCTTTCCTGATTTGCGTTTGCTGGAGCACCAGCGGCTGATTATGCTGCCTCATGACTGGCGCTTGAGCAAGTTGCTGCGCAACACCTTTTCTGTGCACAATGTGGAGCCGCAAAACATTCTGATTACCACCAATAACACCACAGCGATCAATTTGGTAGCCGAGCACATGGGGTTTGCTTTTCTCCAGGAGAGCGGCATTTCCCGTACCCCGTACCTGGATCAATTAGCCTGTTTTACCATTGGTGAGCCCCCTTTGACCTGCCCTATGGCGGTGGTTTATAAAAAGAACGGTTTTTTATCTCCGGCAGCCCGAACATTTATTGATTTAACCAAGGAATATTATAGTAGGTTTGACCGCTGGGATGCCGAAGATTGAAGCGAGAAACGATGGGAAATGATGAGGATGAATATAATGAGTCAGAATTTTTATTCCCCCAATGAAGTGGTGGCTTTATATGCCGGGACAGGCGCAGACAAAACAAAAAAACCGGCCATGGTTCTGGTCTTGCTGGGCATCTTAGCAGGTGCATTGATCGCTCTGGGTTGTGCTGCCACTGATACTGCTATTTATGGTATTACAGATGTCTGGACTGCCCACACTGTCAGCGGGTTGCTGTTCCCCTTTGGACTGGGGATGGTGGTGATGACAGGGACAGAACTGTTTACAGGGAACAGCCTGATTGTTATCTCCGTTTTGGAGAAACGGTGCAGCTGGTTCAACATGCTGCGCAACTGGATTATTGTCTATCTGTCCAACTTTGCGGGGTGCCTTCTGGTTGCAGCTGGCTGCGTCTTTTTTGGACAGATGAACTATTCGGGAGGGGAACTGGCCGTATTTACCATGAATCTTGCAGCTACCAAGTGTGGACTTTCTTTTCAAAATGGCGTGGTACTTGGATTTTTCTGCAATCTTCTGGTGTGTCTGGGTGTGATGATTGCCATGTCGGGCAAGGATACTGCCAGTCGGCTGATGGGGGCGTTCCTTCCGGTTTGTTACTTTGTAATTTGCGGATTTGAACATTGTGTGGCCAATATGTATTATATCTCTGCAGGCCTGTTGGCAAAGACGGTGCCCGCCTATGCTCAGTTGGCTTCTGAAATGGGAGTGAATCTGTCCGCCCTGACACCGGCTAATTTCCTGCTGGGGAATTTGCTGCCGGTTACTTTAGGCAACGTGCTGGGCGGTATGAGCCTGGGTGCCCTACTGTGGTACTGCTACCAGTATAATAAGGGAAAGTGAATTTACATAAAATTATTATTGGGGGGACCTCTGCGCGGTGCCCGGAGGAACATGTGAGATAGGGATGGAAAGGGACAAGCCCTGTTTAGACCGAGTGTTGATGGAAAAAAGTCTGTCAGTTTCAATATGTGGCAGGTTCTGCTTCTCTAATCAATTCTGCTACCAGTTTGTATGGGGGAGCAAGAGAGTTGCAGTTTAACCAACCCTGCATAGTGGGAGACGAAGCGGAGAGGGGCCTTATACGGGTGGGAGAATACACTTTTGCGCCCGCTGGCTGGCCAATACTTATCTGAAATAATAGAAGTATTTTACAGAAAGGAGGTGTCATAAGAACAATGGAATTGGATCCCAATGAGGCCACCAATCAGCGTTGGAAAAACATTATGGCGACAAAGCTGAAAACCGCGGCCACATTTGAAATCCACTGTTGGGAAGAGGAGGCGGAGGAGATCGCCATGGCTCGGCCCTTTGGCACCTTCAAGGAAAGTACGTGGCAATATGGAAAGATAATCCAGGGGAAAGTAACAACAGAATTTTGTACTTTTTTACTGGGGTTGCCAAAACCCACTGATACTGAACTTTATAATAAGATGACGCCGTTTTTTACCATTGCGTTAGACAATGGCTTTTGGTCAGAGCATTACGGTACCGAGCTGAACAGCGGGGAGGCATAGAACGGGCAACAGAATTTTGCGAAATTTAATAGTAATTTTAAGTCAAGACGATTCCAAAGCTAGGACAATAGGGGCTTGTACTTGACACCCAGGCAGGGGAATGGTAATATAATACCTTGTAAGCGCGAGGAACGGAAAAGTAACGTCAGCGCCAAAGAACAGAGAGGGCCCTTCACCGGCTGAAAGGGGGCCTGCGGCGGCGAGATGTGAAGTGCGTCCGGGAGCGTGGCGGGCAATGCCGCCCGGATCGGCTCCGATATTGGCCGAACGAGTGAAAAATGAGAGTGGAACCGCGATTTTGTCGCCTCTTATGCCCGTATCGGGTGTAGGGGGTTTTTTTGATCCCCTTCAGCCCGAGAACACTGTGGAAACAGGTGGAATGGAAAAGGAGGAGTTATGTTCAAGTCACTCAATGAATTGTTGGAGGCTTATCAGCGCAGAGATCCAGCGGCTCGATCCAAGCTGGAAATTTTTCTGCTTTACCAGGGGGTGCATGCCACCCTGTATCACCGTTTGGCCCATTGGCTATACTGTCATCACTTTAGATTTTTGGCCAGATTTGTCTCCCAATGGAGCCGATTCTGGACAGGAATTGAAATTCATCCCGGGGCAAAAATTGGCCGCCGCCTCGTCATCGACCACGGTATGGGGATTGTGATCGGTGAGACAGCAGAGGTGGGGGACGACTGCTTAATCTATCACGGAGTTACTTTGGGAGGTACCGGGAAGGATCAAGGGAAGCGCCATCCCACCATCGGGAATAATGTGCTGCTCAGTTGTGGAGCCAAGGTATTGGGCCCGTTTAAAGTAGGAGACAATGCCCGCATTGCTGCCAACGCAGTGGTTCTCACCGAGGTTCCGGCCGATGCTACCGCAGTAGGTGTTCCTGCCCAAGTGGTGCGTATCGCCGGACGAGTTACCCATTATGCAGATGAAGTGGATCAGACCAGCGTGGAGAATCCTACACTGGAGAGACTTTCTGCGCTCTCTGCCAGGTTGGATATGGTGGAGCGCCTGTTGGATGAACAATACCTGCGGCAGCGGGAGACGGTCGCTGTGGGCAAAGACACCGCTGCAAACTAAACTGCTGAATATAGATAAGAGGGGAAAACGTTATGCTGCTGTATAATTCCGCTACCCATAAGAAGGAAGAGTTTCAGACTCACACCCCAGGACATGTAGAGATGTATACCTGCGGTCCCACAGTGTACCATTTTGCACATATTGGAAACCTGCGTTCCTATATCATGGAGGATGTGCTGGAGAAGTTCCTGCGCTATTCGGACTATGATGTCAACCGGGTTATGAATATTACGGATGTAGGGCATCTGGCCTCCGATGCTGACACGGGAGAGGATAAGATGCTCAAGGGAGCCAAGCGGGAGCACAAGAGCGTTATGGAGATTGCAAAGTTCTATACAGATGCCTTCTTTGAGGACTGCCGCAAGCTGAATATCCGAAGACCGGATACCGTCCAGCCGGCCACCGGCTGTATTCCGGAGTATATCCGGATCATTACAACTCTTCTTGACAAGGGATTTGCCTATACAGCTGGCGGAAATGTATATTTTGATTCCTCCAAGCTGGAACGGTACTATATCTTCAACGACCACGACGAGGAGGATCTGGCCGTGGGGGTCCGAGAAGGGGTAGAGGAAGATACCAATAAGCGCAACAAGAACGATTTTGTCCTCTGGTTTACCAAGTCTAAATTTGAAGACCAGGCTCTGAAGTGGGATTCTCCTTGGGGTGTGGGGTATCCCGGGTGGCATATTGAGTGTTCTGGGATCTCCTTAAAATATAATGGAGAATACCTGGATCTGCACTGTGGCGGCATTGACAACGCCTTTCCCCACCACACCAATGAGATTGCTCAGTCTGAATCTTATCTGGGCCACCCCTGGTGCAGGCAATGGTTCCATGTGCATCATTTAAATACCACCAGCGGGAAAATGTCCAAATCCAAAGGGGAGTTCCTCACGGTTTCTCTGCTGGAAGAAAAAGGGTACGACCCGCTTGCCTACCGGTTTTTCTGCCTGCAGAGTCATTACCGCAAGGGGCTTGTGTTTTCCTGGGAAAACTTAGATAATGCAGCGGGAGCATACCAGAAGCTTATTGCCAGAGTGGCGGCGTTGGATCCGGCTGATGGGCCGGTGGATGAGAAGGTCCTGGCCCAGTACAAAGACCGCTTTAAGCAGCAAGTAGGAAACGACCTGAACACCTCTATGGGTGTTACTGCCGTATATGACGCGCTGAAAGCGAACCTGAACGGCGCCACCAAGTTGGCTGTGTTGGACAGCTTTGATCAGGTGCTCTCTCTGTCCCTGCTGGAGCAGGGGGCCCGAGTGAGGGCGGAGCAGGCCAAGGCTAAGACCAGCAAAGCCGCTGGGGGCTATACCGTGACGGGAGAGGGCGATGAGGAAATTGATGCTTTGGTATTGGCCCGGGGCGAGGCAAAGAAAGCGAAAAATTTTGCTGAGGCAGATCGCATTCGGGCGGAGTTAAAGGAGCGAGGGATCGAGATCACTGACGTGCCGGGTGGCGCAGTTTGGAAGCGGATATAAACAGAAAGGGAGAGAACAGCAGGCGCGCCCGCTTTTGGGCGCGCCTGTTTAAAAATTAAAAAGGATGGGTCCGTAATTGTAGCGGCAGGAAACCTGGTGAAATGGCTTGCCGTTTGGAGGAAAACGGATCAGGCCCTTTCACCAGGACCGGATAAACAGGTTTGCGTGCGCTTTGGCCCCTGATGGTTTGGAAAGTATGGTGAAATTTGTCCTAATACGGGGGCCGGGCGCAAAATTAATTTCTAAAAGTTCTTGACAAGTTCATCCAGGTCTGATATAGTGAAGGAAGATAACAAGAATCATTCCTGTTAACAAAAACCAAAGAAAAGGAAAGTGAGGATATTAAGATGCCTGAATTGAAAGGAAGCAAGACAGAAGCCAATCTGTGGACTGCCTTTGCCGGTGAGTCCCAGGCTCGCAACAAGTATACCTATTTTGCCTCGAAGGCCAAGAAGGATGGCTATGTTCAGATCTCCAAGATTTTTGAGGAGACCGCTGCCAACGAGAAGGAGCATGCCAAGATTTGGTTTAAGTTGCTGGACGGAATTGGAACTACAGCTGAAAATCTGAAAGCTGCCGCAGAGGGCGAGAACTACGAGTGGACCGATATGTATGCCACGATGGCCAAGGAGGCCAGGGAAGAGGGCTTTGATCACATCGCCTACCTGTTTGAGGAAGTGGGCAAGATTGAGAAGGAGCATGAGGAGCGCTACCGCAAGCTGCTGGCCAATGTGGAGGGCGGCCTGGTGTTCTCCCGGGACGGCGACATGATCTGGCAGTGCAGCAACTGCGGTCACATCCATGTGGGTAAGCAGGCGCCTGAAGTATGCCCTGTTTGCGCCCATCCCAGAGACTTCTTCCAGCTGAAAGCTGAGAACTATTAATTGCTTGGGACAAGATAATGAGAAGGCCGGGCCCCTTTATGGGGCCCGGCCTTTGCAAGTTTTTGGAAAAGAGAGAAACTGCAGAGTTCAAAGGTGCAGAACACCGCATGGAGGCAGAAAATATAGTTACAGCACCTTGGACAGGAACTCTCTGGTTCGGGCCTCTTTGGGATTGGCAAAGAAGGCGTGAGGCTCATTCTGCTCCAAAATGTGGCCTCCATCCATGAAGAGAACCCGGGTACCAACTTCCCGTGCAAAGCCCATTTCGTGGGTAACCACTACCATGGTCATCCCTTCGTCGGCCAGCTCCTTCATAACCTGGAGCACCTCACCCACCATTTCCGGGTCCAGGGCGGAGGTGGGTTCATCAAAGAGCATGACCTTGGGTTTCATGGCCAGCGCCCGGACAATGGCAATCCGCTGCTTCTGACCTCCCGAGAGTTGAGCGGGATAAGAATCTGCCTTCTCCTCCAGCCCCACTCGGCGCAGCAAGGCAGTGGCGGTATCGTCCGCCTCCGCCTGGCCCATGAGCTTGGTGCGTACCGGGGCCAGGGTAATGTTTTTTCGGATGGTCATGTTGGGGAAGAGGTTGAAGTGCTGGAAGACCATACCCATCTGCTGGCGGATCTTATCGATATCAGCCTTGGGGTCAGTGATCTTCTGACCATTAAATGTGATGGTGCCCATGGTGGGGGTCTCCAGCAGGTTGAGGCAGCGCAGAAAGGTGGACTTGCCCGAGCCGGAGGGCCCGATAATGACAACCTTCTCGCCGGGGTAAACGTGCTCGGAGATATTGTCCAAAACCCGGTTGCTACCAAAGGACTTGGAGAGGTTTTTAACGTCGATCACTTTCCCGCAGCCTCCTTTCCAGCTTGCCCTGGAGCCAGGTGAGGACAATCACGATGGTCAGGTACATAATGGCGATGCCGATGTAGGGGGGCATGTAGTCAAAATTGTTTCCCGCGATTCGGGAGGCCCGGTAGGTCAAATCGGCCAGGCCGAAGGTGTTGACTAGGGAGGTATCCTTGAACAGAGTAATCAACTCGTTGCCCAGAGAGGGCAGGATATTTTTGAAGGCCTGGGGGATAACGATGTAGCGCATGGTGTCCAGATAGCCCAGCCCCAGGGAGCGGCCGGCCTCACTCTGGCCAATGTCTACGCTCATCAGGCCGCCTCGGACGATCTCCGCCACATAGGCGCCGGAGTTGATGCCCAGGGCCACCACGCCAATCATGAACTTGTTGCGGCTGGAGGAGAAGATGACAAAGTTCCAGATGAGGATCTGAACCATCATGGGGGTGCCCCGGATCACAGTGGTGTAGATCTTGCAGATCGCATTGAGGATACCCAGAAAGATGCTTCTCCGGCGGCCCGGGCGCTGCTGGGCATGGGAAGTGCGGATGACGGCCACCACCACACCCAGAATGGTGCCGGCGATTAGGGCCACCACTGTCAGCTCTATCGTGGTCAGCAGCCCCTGAAGATAGAGCCGCCAGACGTCATCCTTAATAAAAGCGATGTAGAAGCGCGGCCCCAGCTTGTCCAGCCAGTCAATGAGACTTTGAATCATGGAATCCCTCCCTCTCCCACAGGCAGAAAAGGGCGGCCTATCCAGGCCGCCCTTTCCCGAAGGTTTGTTACTCGGCGGTGATGTACTTGTCCACGATGGCCTGGAAGGTGCCGTCGGCCTTCAACTCAGCCACGGCGGTGTTCACAGCCTCCAGCAGGGCGGTGTTGCCCTTGGCAAAGCCAATGGCATAGTCCTCTTCCACCCAGGGAGTCTCCAGGATCTTCAGCCCCTCGTTGGCGGCCACAAAGGCCTTGGCGGGCTCATTGTCGATGATGACCGCGTCGATCTGGCCGCCCACCAGAGCCATAACGGCCAGGGCGCCGTTCTCATAGGCGGTGACATGGTCCTCACCGTAGCCGCCGGTCTCGGGGGTGTCAGAGGCGTAGATGTAACCGGTGGTGGCGGCCGGGCAGCCAATCATCTCGGCGTTGGCCAGGTCATCCAGTGTCTGAATGGGAGAGTCCTCCTTAACAATGACCACCTGTACGCCGGTGGCGTAGCTGTCGGAGAAGTCCATGAGTTCCAGGCGGTCCGGAGTCACGGAAATGCCGGCCATGGCGATGTCGCTCTGGCCGTTCTGTACGGCGGTGAGGGCGGCGTCAAAGCCCATGTCCATAATCTCCAGTTCCAGGCCCAGCTTCTGGGCAATGGCGCCGGCTACCTCTACGTCGATGCCCTCAAAGTCGCCGCTGGCGGTGGTCATCTCATAGGGGGGAAAGGCGGCGTTGGTGGACATGATGAGCTTGCCCTCTTCTACGGTGGTAAACTCGCCATAGTCGCCGCCGGCAGAGGAAGCGTCTCCGGCAGAAGAGGTGTTGCCCTGGGAGGAAGAGCCGGCGGAACTGGAGGAGCTGCTGCCACAGGCAGCCAGGCTCAGAGCCAGGGCCAGAGCCATGGTTAAAGCAAGAAACTTTTTCATAGATGTAAAATCTCCTTTTTAATGGGCCCCGACCCTGCCGGGGCGTTATTCTGAGTATAACCCAGCAGTCTATGCACCGTCAATAGATAGATATGTGAATTTTAGCTGGGCAACATCTTTTTTTTCAGCAGATGGGCAGAAAAATCTCTCTTTTTTGAGGAATTTCCAAACAGAGAAAGGGACTGTATAAATTTTCACAAAAGGCCAGAAATGAATATTCACAGGAAAATAAATATTTCATAGAAAGAAACCTGGCCGCAAGTTTTCCGTCTAAACACACAGAGGAAAAATTAAAAATTGATAAACTTCCTACCAGCCTCTTGCAATTTTTTTTTGTCACGCTATGCTATAAAAGTGGCGTATGCCTGTTGGAGGATAGAGAGATATGAGAAGGCTTTTATACCAGGACACCTTTCCCAGACTTGTATCCGACATAGGGATGTATCCTGGGAAATGGATATCCCGGTTGGTATTCCTATTGGGGCCGTGGGTATGCCTGTGGATGGTGGAGATACTAAACGAGAATGACCTGTTTGAGGACCTGTATGCCTGGCAGGTTTTGATGAACATGGTGTGGTACTATATTCTCTTTGTACTGCTTCGCCTTGTACTGGGACGCAACCGGCGTGCGGCTGCATTGGGGACGGTGCTGGCCTTTCTGGTGGGGCTGCTGAACCACTATATCCTGCGCTTTCGGGGCCGGATTTTGTTCCCTGCGGACATTGCCGCCTGGCGCACTGCGGCCAATGTGGCGGAGGGCTTTGATTATTCTAAGGATCCCTATATGGTCCAGGCCATGGTTCTGCTGGTGACTTACCTGTCCCTGGTATGGATGTGTCCCCCACAGCACGCCAGAGCGCGCCTCCCCTTGCGGGTAAGCGGGGCAGCGGCTCTTTTTACGGCGGTCTACTGCTATGCGTTCTTTTTCACAGGTATGCTGCCTGCTCTGGGCATCTTTACCCAGCAGTGGGTGACGCAGCGAAACGGCTTTCTGTTGAATTTTACCGTAGCCATGCGATATAGCTCAGTAGAGAAGCCAGAGGGCTACTCAGAGGAGGTAGTGCTGAAGCTGATGGAGCAGTATCCCGGCACGCCTGGGGACCCCAACCGCCAGCCTACCAACATCGTTGTGATTATGAACGAATCTTTCGGGGATTTTACCATTTTTGAAAGCTTCGAGGCTTCTGAGGATCCTACCCCTTTTCTCCACTCCCTGGAGGAGAACACTGTGCAAGGCTGGATGTATTCCACGGTTACCGGGGGCGGAACGGCCACGGTGGAGTTTGAATACCTTACCGGGTTTACCAGCCTCTTTCAACCTCCCCACACTGTGGCTTACCAGCTGTATGTGGAGGAGGACATGCCCTCCTTGGCCTCTCTGGCCGGGACCCAGGGCTATTCTACCACCGCCTTTCACCCCTATAAATCCTCAGGGTGGAACCGGGTAGTGGCCTATGACTATTTGGATTTTGACAATCAGCTCTACCAGGAGGATGTGGTCAATCCCTGGTATATCCGGGGCTATATCTCTGATCTGTCTGATTACGAGATGATATTCCGAACCACACAGCAGGAGGATACCACTTTCCTGTTCAATGTGACCATGCAAAATCATAGCGGTTATGCCCAGGGATGGAAAAATCTGGAGCGCACTATTGACCTGCCTAAAGAGTTGACAGATGCAGATGGTACTGCCAAGCAATATTTTGCCTTGGCTAGGGAGAGCGACAACGCGCTGAAGGAACTGATTACTTATTATCAGAATCTGGACGAGCCCACCCTAGTGGTTTTCTTTGGGGATCACCAGCCGCCCTTGAAAAACGCCTTTTACGAAGTACTTTATGGCAAGAAGCTGTCCCAGCGGACCGCCCAGGAGGTCATGCAACAATATGCTGTGCCCTTTTTTATCTGGGCCAACTATGATATTGAAGAGCAGCGGGACGTGGTGATAAGCCCCAACTACCTGGGGGTGCTTACTGCCCAGATGGCCGGCTTGCCCATGACGGGCTTTATGGAGTTTCTCGCTCAGTTGTACGATCAGCTGCCTGCCATTACACCTGTGGGCTTTGTGACTGGCGATGGGCAGTTTTTAAAGGAAGAAGAGCTAAGTACAGAGCAGCAGCAATGGCTTGAACAGTATGAAATCCTCAATTACTGCGGCATGGTAGACCTGTTTGATGAGGCGCGGCCCATGTTCTGCTTGGAGGACACGGAGGAAGAATAATTGTTCCGGTCACCCGGGGCCTCAGGGCCCCGGGTGTTTTTTTAAGCCTGGCATGCTAAAATAGGTGCAATATAGGGCACAGAATTCCGTCTAAATAAATGAAATAACTGCAGAAGAGAGAAGGAGAGCACCTATGGAGGATAGTGCTATTGTAGCGCTGTACTGGCAGCGGGATGAGGGGGCTATCACGGCCTCCGATGAGAAATACGGGGGACTGTGCCGTAGCCTGTCCCAGAACATCCTGAACAGCCTCCAGGATGCAGAGGAGTGTGTCAATGATACTTGGCACCGGGCCTGGGTCACCATGCCGCCCCAGCGGCCAAGCTCTCTGCGGGCCTATCTGGCCCGGATTGTACGCAACCTGTCCATCGACCGCTGGCGCACCCGGCACAGCCAGAAGCGGGGGGAGGGAATGGAGGCGCTGGTGCTGGAATTGGAGGACTGCGTTCCCGCCGTCCAGAGCGCAGAGGCGGAATTTGAGGCCAAGGAGGCTGCCGCCGCCATTGACCGCTGGCTGGACACCCTGAGCCGGGAGGATCGGGTGGCCTTTGTCCGCCGCTACTGGTTCGGAGAGCGGGTAGACGCCCTGGCGGGACAATGCGGATGTACCCCCAAGCAGATGGCCGGTCGGCTGTTCCGACTGCGGAGCGGGCTGCGCCGGGCTTTGGAGCGGGAAGGAGTGAACCTGTGAGCGACAAGAGTGAGCGCCTGTTTGAGGCTATGAGTGAGCTGAGCGACAGGAAGATAGACGAGGGGGCCACATACAGCCCGAAAAGGAGGCGGCACTGGAGGCGGTGGACAGCTCTTGCTGCCTGTCTGGTGGTTGTGGTGCTGGGGGTGGGGGCGTTTACCGGCCTCATTCCCCTTCTGCGCATAGGAGCCAATGCTGGCGGCAGCGGGACGGACGGCTCTTCCGTTTTCATGTCCTACGCGGGGCCGGTGTTTCCGCTGACGTTGCAGGAGGCCAATAACAGTATCGTGGCCCAGCGGGACATTACGCTGGATTTTTCCCCCTGGATGCCCCGGTGGCAGAGCAATGAGGAGGTGGCAGCCCAACGAACCTGGCTAACAGGGGTGGAGCGGCAGGAGGTGCTGGAGCAGTATAACGAGTGGTACCCCGAAGGGGGACGGTATCGGTATGACAGCCACATCCTGGTTACTGACGAATATGCCCTGACCAACACCGCAAAAGAGGATCAGACCCTTACCCTCCTTTACCCCTTTGCCTCCTCCCTGAACGCCCTGGGCTGGAGCAGGCCTACTCTGCGGGTGGGCGGTCGGGAACTGGAGACCGGGCTCTATGTAGGGGCCTACTCCGGTTCCTTTGAGGGCACCTGGGACGGCACCCTCTTCGAGGGGGAGGAGGGGGGCAGTGTCAACCTGGACTACGCCGAAAGTTGGGAAGACTACAAAACTCTGCTCTCCGATGGCTCCTACCTGGCAAACGCCCTGGCGTCCACGCCAAGTGTCAGTGATGTAAAGGTGACGGTCTATGAATTTACCGATCCCTACGGGCCGGAGGCCGACGAGGAGGCCGGGGTTCCCAATCCCTCCATCCGGGTGGGCTTTGACCTGGACTACGGCAAGACCACTGTGCTGAGCTACGGATTCCATGCCGGGCGGTATGACCGGGAGAATGGCACCATGATCCGGGGCTTCTCCATCCCGGAGGAGGGGGACTCCCGCTACGGTCAGACCTGCTATCTGCTGGTAGTGGGGGAGGACGTGGAGAATATGACCGTGGGCGGCTACGTCACTGGCGGCACCGATCCGGACACCCGGGAACTGGAGGGCTGCGGGGTCAGCGTGGAGCGGTATGAGAGCGACCTGGACACCATGCTCCGTCAGATCCTGGAGCCTGCGTGGGAGGAGCGCAGTCAGGAGAGCTACCAGCAGGATGGAAGAGAATTGAATGTGGACTTTGAGGTCTGGTACCGGGCCTTCCTGGAGCATCTGCTCTCCTACGGGGTTGTGTCCTACGGTGCCGCAGAGCGGTACAGCGCCGGTATGCTGGAGGAACTGGAAAACGATGTGTCCTCCGTGGACCGGGTGTGCTGGGTGGAGGCGGAGGTCACCATTCCCGCCGGAGGCAGCGTTACGGTAAGTGCCCAAATGAACAAGGAAGAGAGCTACGACTTCTACTGTACCAACTCTGAAAACCAGGGGGTGAGCGGCTACGATCTGGTGACCGCCCTGGGATCCAACCTTCGTTGCACAGAACAAACGGCTACCCTGGAAGATCGGGGACAAGTTGAAATTATTCGGCAGAATTTCGGTTTTGATCTGGAAAACGGTGAGAAGACCGTTATGCTGGATCCGGGGATCGAGCACTACTACCTGGAGGTCAAACGCCTGCCCAGCTCCATCCCCGAAGGCCCACCCACAAATTGACGTAAAATAGAAACGGGAGACCGCCTACAGGCGGCCTCCCCATTTTTATCCTTTGGGCTTTGGTTTACACACCAGGGCAACCAGAAAGCCGAAAAAGATAGCAGCGGTGATGCCCCCGGCGGCAGCGGTGACACCCCCGGTGAGGGCCCCCAAAAGACCGCTCTCTCCTACTGCTTTCCGTACGCCCTTGGCCAGCAGGTGGCCGAAGCCGGTGAGGGGGACAGTAGCTCCGCAGCCTCCCCAGTCCACCAGGTACTGGTATACTCCCAACCCGCTGAGTATCACGCCCGCTGTAACGTAGCAGACCAGGATCCTTGCAGGGGTAAGCTTGGTTTTGTCAATCAGCAGCTGGCCAATGAGACATAGAATGCCTCCGCAGAGAAAGGCGTTCAAATATTCCATAGTCAATTACCTCCCGAACAGGTACGGTGGGTTAACCCGCCGCAGTGATGGCAATGGCGTGGCAGATCCCGGGAACGGACTCCCCCTGAAAAGCGGCGGTGGGGGAGTGGAGGGCCCCGGTGGGGCAGAAAAGGATGTGTTTCCAAGCTCCCTCTTCCAATTGCTTTAGCAGGTATCCGGCCAACACTGAGGCACAGCAGCCACAGCCTGATCCGCCACAGTGGACATCCTGAGTTTCAGGGTCGAAGATGAGGGCGCCGCAGTCCAGGTGGTTAGACAACGTAATGCCGTCCCGATTCAGCAAATCTATCAACAGGCGACTGCCCAGAATGCCCAGGTCACCTGTGATAATTTTGTCGTAAAAATCCGGGCTGCGCCCTGTGTCCCGCAGATGGGCGGAGATGGTGTCATACGCCGCTGGGGCCATGGCAGCTCCCATATTATTGGTGTCTTTAATCCCTTTGTCCACAATTTTTCCAACGGTGACGTGGGTGACGCGAGGGCCGCTGCCGTCCCGCGCCAGAACCACTGCCCCTGAACCGGTGACCGTCCACTGAGCGGTAGGGGTACGCTGCCCTCCATACTCCAGAGGGGTGCGGTACTGCCGCTCTGCAGAGCAGAAGTGAGAAGAGACTACCACCGCTGCGCGCTCTCCAAAGCCGCCGTCCAAAGTCATGGAGGCCAGGGCCAGCCCCTCTCCCATGGTGGAGCAAGCTCCATATAGGCCGAAAAATGGAATATCCTGTTCTCTGGCGGCGTAGGAAGAACCGATGCACTGGTTGAGCAGGTCGCCGGCAAACAGCCAGTCCAAGCCAGAGGCTGCCAGTCCCGCCTTGTCCAGCGCCAGAGCGAGGGCCTGCTTCTGCATGGCGCTTTCAGCCTTCTCCCAGGAGGATTGGCCAAAGGCGTCGTCCTGGGCAATATAGTCAAAATAGTTGGCCAGGGGTCCTTGGCCCTCCTTCCGGCCCACTACGCAGGCTCGACCCTCAATAGATGGGGGCGCGGACAAAGCAGCCGTCTGGGCCCCCAATTTTTTTGTGGTCATATTCAGCACCTCACTGCCTATGCGTTTGCAGGATAGTGTGCGCACAGAGGAAAAAACTATCCCTGGGAAATAAAATATGGGACAGGGTGTTCAAAGAGAGGAGATTTTAGTATAATACGAAAAAGAAGGAGTTGAATTGTGTGTCCTGGTTCGATGCGCAGAAATATATTTATCCCTCCCGCCGCAACGTAGTCTTCGGCCGACAGGCCATGGCCTGTACTTCTATTCCTCAGGGAGCGCAGATTGGTCTTGAAGTGATGCGGAAAGGGGGCAACGCAGTGGATGCCGCGGTAGCTATGGCTGCCGCCATGCCGTTGTTGGAGCCCACCAGCAACGGACTGGGTTCAGACTGCTTTGCACTGGTGTGGATGGAACAGGAAAAAAGGCTTTACGGCCTAAATGCCAGCGGAACAGCGCCAGAAGCTTTAAATGCAAGGATTGTAAAGGAAAAAGGCTTTTCAGAAATGCCCCGGGAAGGATGGATTCCTACCATGGTACCGGGGGCGCCGGCGGGCTGGGCGGAGCTCATCCGCCGCTTTGGAACAAAACCTCTGGATGAGCTGTTTGCCCCGGCCGTATCCTTTGCCAGAGAGGGCTGCCCGGTTGGGGTGAATGTGGAGCCTCAATGGGCGCAGGACGCCCCGCGTATTCTGAGCGCTATGGAGCGGGATCCTGCTCCCCATGCCTACTGGAGAAAAGTTTTTCTTAAAGAAGACGCAAGCCCCTACCGGGCAGGGGAGCTGTTCCGGTGGGAGGAGTACGCCAAAACACTGGAGGAGCTGGCGGCTACCAACTGCGCGAGCTACTACTCTGGGGCGCTGATGGAGGAAATTGTGTCCTTTAGCCGCCGGACGGGGGGATATTTTTGTAAAGAGGATTTCCGGAACTATCGCCCGGAGTGGGTAGAGCCCATCACTGCCGATTACAAGGGCTATACTGTGTGTGAAATTCCCCCCAATGGCCATGGCATCGCTGTACTTATGGCTCTGAATATCCTGAAGGGCCTGCCTTTGCCCGGGGAGCGGGAGTGTGCAGACACCTATCACAAGATTTTGGAGTGCATTAAGCTGGCCTTTGCCGATACCAAGACGTATGTAGCCGACCCGCGGTACATGAGAACCCAGGTGAAGGATCTGCTCTCAGAGGAGTATGCAGCCCGCCGACGGGCCCTCATTGGTCAACGGGCCCTGCTGCCTGAAGCGGGCGACCCCTCTTGCGGTGGAACCATTTACCTGTGTACCGCCGACCCCTTCGGCAACATGGTCTCTTTCATCCAAAGCAACTACACCACCTTCGGCGCGGGAGTGGCGATCCCGGGCACGGGCATTTCTCTCCAGAACCGGGGGGCCAACTTCTCTCTGGATCCAGACAGTGACAACTGTTTGGCGGGAGGAAAGCGCTCCTACCACACCATCATCCCCGGCTTTTTAATGAAGAACGGGGCAGCGGTGGGGCCCTTTGGGGTGATGGGAGCCTTTATGCAGCCTCAGGGTCACGTACAGGTGGTGGTAAACACTGTGGACTACCATATGAATCCGCAGCAGGCTCTGGATGCCCTCCGCATGCAATGGATAGGTGGGCGCCATATCCAGCTGGAGCGGGAGGTGCCCGCCCACATCGGCAGGGAACTGTCTGAAATGGGCCATGAGGTGGAAATTTTAAACACCAATCTTTCCATGGGGCGGGGACAGATTATTTGGCGTATGGAAAACGGCCTGCTGGTAGGGGGAACGGAACCAAGATGCGATGGCACGGTGGCCGCCTGGTAAAAGCAAGCCGAAATTTACCGCTTATAGTTTTGCCCTGGTTTGTCAGCCTAATTCTCAGAAAGAAAGAGGAGGCAGACAAATGGAACAGGGACTTTGGAACTTGTTTTTTGTCACCGGGTTGCCCCAGGTCTATCTGGCCATCCGTGGCCGGGAACTGGAGCGGGAGCGGGCGTGGGAGGAGGAGCAGCAGGCAATGACAGCTTTCCAACGCCTGGAACTTCCGGGACGCCAAATTTGAGGCGGAAATATTTCCGTCGGGCAGGCAGGGATGGAGTGTGCATATCACCACGATGGCTCTGGTACTTCGGAGTGTAGATTACAAGGAGTCGGACAAAATCCTTACCCTGCTCACAAAGGAGCAGGGTAAGTTGACCGCCTCAGCCCGGGGCAGCCGTAGGAAAGGCAGTCCCATTGGGGCGGGCTGTCAGTTGCTGAGCTGGTCTGAACTGGTGCTCTACGACTATCAGGGGCGCTGGTCGGTGAAGGAGGCGTCGCCGGAGCGGCTGTTCCGGGGAGTGCGGGAGGATGTGGAGAAGCTGGCCCTGGCCTGTTATTTTGCCGAGGTGTGCGAGCTTCTGGCGGTGGAGGGGGAACCCTGTCCCCAGCTGCTGTCCCTGCTGCTCAACTGTCTGCACGGGCTAGATCAGATGCACAAGCCGCCGGAGCTGATAAAGACGGCCTTTGAGCTGAAAGCCATGTGCCTTGCCGGGTATGAGCCCCTGCTGGAGGGCTGTGCGGTGTGCGGCGCACCAGAGCCAGAGCAGCCCTGCTTCCATCTGAAGGAGGGAGTACTCCACTGTGCCCGCTGCCGGGATAAAGTAGGGGAGGGTATCTCCATGCCCCTTGGGGGCCGGGCGCTGAAGGCTATGGAGCATATTGCCTACGGCGACCCTAAAAGGCTGTTTTCCTTTGAGGTAAACAAGGAAGAGCTGCGTCAGCTGGCCGATTTGACAGAGGCCTATCTCCATACACAGCTGGAGCGGGGGTTTCATACATTGGATTTCTATAAGCAGTTGCGGGGGGCGGAGGAATTCCGTAGCACAAAAGTATAAAAAATCCCCGGCATCCTTAGGACGCCGGGGATTTTTCGTCTGTCGCCGTGCTTACTGCTGAGCCTCTACCTGGCCAAAGGTGTGGCCGTTGTAGGTCAGACAATTTTTGCACATCCGGTGAGGCAGCCGGTAAGCCCCGCACTTGGGGCAGGTCACGATACCGGGAGTTTCCAGCTTCCAAACGGAGCTGCGCCGCTTATCGCGCCGGGCCTTGGACACTTTTCTCTTAGGAACCGCCATGGTTGACACCTCCTTCGGTTTTCGTGCCAATCGAGGCACTTCGACTACTCACTCAGCATCTTTATCCAGCAGCTGCGCAAGGGCCGCCAATCTTGGATCTACGTCAGGTCTGCACCAGCAGGGGCCGAGATTTAAATCAGCTCCGCACTTGGCACACAGCCCTTTGCAGTCGTCTGAGCAAAGGTTTTTGGTATCCATTGCGAGGATGAAGGCTTCGGTAGCTGCCTGCTCCAAATCCAGTTCAGTGCCGTCCAGAAGGAGAATTTCCTCATTCTCCTCGTCCTCCAGTTCCTGGGCTACAAGACAATCCAGTTTCACGGATTTTTCCCGGGAAAACTGTTTCCCACACCGGTCACAGATTAAATCCAGGGTGGAACTGGCCGTTCCTTCCAACACCAAAGCGCCGGCGTGGTTGGTCACGCTGCCCTGAACTAAGACGGGCCGCACTATGGGCTTGTACCCATAAAAGTCCTGGTCGGATAGATCCAACTGAAAACGAAAGGACTTTTTGGCGTCCGGAGTATGAATGATATCTCTTAAATCCAGACGCACAGCGTTCCTCCCAGGGGAATGACTCCCATACTCGCATAATGGTACGGAGAGTATTATAAAGAAAATGCTCCGAATTGTCAAACCTTTTTTTAGCATTGACAAAACTATTTTTTTGTGATGCAATTTGGAAGGAATCCAATATCTTGTGGAGAGGAGGGGTAGCGGTGAAAGAGTTTTCCATAGGGAAAAATGACGCTGGGCAGCGGTTGGATCGGTGGCTTGCCAAGACACTGCCCCTTCTGCCCCCGCCTTTGGCCCAGAAATATATTCGGCTCAAGCGGGTAAAGGTAAATGGAAAGGGATCCAAGCGGGATGTACGTCTGCAGGCAGGTGACATACTACAGCTGTATATCAACGACGAGTTTTTTGAGCGGCCGACTCCGGAAAATGCCTTTTTGTCCCTCTATCAGCCCAAGCTCAACATCCTCTATGAGGACGAACACATCATGCTGCTGGACAAGCGTCCGGGATTGGTGGTGCACCCGGATGAGAATGAGCGGGTAAACACACTGCTCACTCACCTTCAGGCATACCTATATCAAAAGAAGGAGTGGTCGCCCTACTGGGAAAACTCCTTTGCCCCCGCCCTGTGCAACCGCATCGACCGCAATACCGGAGGCATTGTGATTGCAGCCAAGACAGCTGAGGGGCTGCGGGTGATGAACCAGAAAATTAAGGATCGGGAGCTAAGCAAGTACTACCTCTGTGTGGTCCACGGCCGTATGGAGCCCCAGGAGGGAAAGCTGGAGGGTTACCTGTTCAAGGATGAGGTAAAAAAGCAGGTCTATGTCCGCAGCCGCCCCCAGCCCGGGGCCAAGACTGCTGTCACCTTATATAGGACATTGGCGGTGGAGAAGGGTCTCTCACTGGTGGAGTGCGACCTCATCACCGGGCGTACCCACCAAATCCGGGCCCAGTTTGCGGCGGCGGGCCACCCTCTGTTGGGAGACGGAAAGTATGGCAGCCAGCGGGAAAACCGAAAGTACGGCCGACAGGGCCAGGCACTTTACTCCTATAAGCTAGAGTTTCGGTTTACCACCGACGCCGGGCCACTGGAACACCTTAACGGTCGTACCTTTCAGGTGGAGGATGTGGACTTTGTGGCAGAGTATTTTCCCTACTATCAGTGGAAGGAACCGGATGACAAACGGAGAAAAAATGTCTGAATCGGATGGGGACGTAGTCCCCGCCCTCTTAAAAAATTATTGACAAACAATAATTTAAATGGTATATATGGAATATAAATTATTGTAAAACGATAATTGGAGGGATACCATGGACCGCAGGAATATAATCTTTACAGGCGGGGCCGCCCTGCTGGGGGGTGTGTTGGCGGCGGTGGCGGGAACTCTGGAAAGCGGGGAGACAGCAAGTGCAGTCTGTGCCCCGGTAAAATGGGCGGGAGAAGGGCTGCGGGCCCTTTCCCTGTCCGGTTTCTGGGGTAACTTAGCCGCCTGGCTGGTCGCCTTTCTAGTGTGTGCCCTGCCTGTGCTTCTGGTACTTTGGAGCGGGCGATGGAAGGGGGGCCGGGGGCCGGAGGACTGGCTTGCCGCGCTGATGGTACCGGTGTTGTTTGCCGGGATCTATTATTCCGTCAATCCATCGCTGCTGCCCCGGCCGGTGGACCAGTTTTTTACGTTGGCTGCCGGTGGGTGCTTGCTCTCCCTGCTGGTTGCCTGGCTGGCTTTGAAGCTGCTGCGGGGAATGGAAGGCTGCTCTCAGCAACGGCTGCTGGGGGCACTTTGCCCTCTGTTGACGGGCGGTGCAATGCTGCTGGCCTTTGGGGCCGCCTGGGGGCAGATCACCCTGTTTCTGGCCCGGAGCCGAGAGGTGACACGGGGCAATACAGGGGATCCGGAAGGGGCCTTCTTTACCTGTGGGGTCCTGCTGGTTTTGGCCCTGCTGGAGCTAACACCCTATCTGCTGGGGGCGCTTACCCTGCTGTGGGGGGCGGAGTTGGCCCGGAGGATGGAGGAGGAGTTGTTCGGATGGGCGGCGGTGGAGCTGTGTGTTCGCACGGCGCTGGAGTGCCGGTTTGTGGTGCAGGCCACCGTCCTGATCCTGGTCTCCACCAACCTTGTTCAGCTCTCACTTATGGGCATGCTGAAGAGCACCCATTTTGTTGCCTACCTCCCGGTGTTTCCCCTGCTGCTGGCGGGGGCGCTGTTTCTCCTGTGCCGCCTGATGGAGCGAGGGCGCCAGCTGCAGGAGGATAGCGACTCCATCATATGAGGGAGCGGCGCCATGGCGATCAGGGTATGCTTGGGCGACGTACTGAAAGAGCGGGGGATGACGTCCAAGGAGTTGTGTGCCAAGGTGGGGATCACCGAGGCGAATCTTTCCATCCTGCGCTCAGGAAAGGCCAATGGTGTGCGTTTCCATACCATTAACAAGATATGCTACTACCTGGACTGTGATGTGGGGGATATCCTCCGCTTCGATGGGCGATTGGAGGACGGCGATGAAGAGGCATAAAAAGCAGTTCATAGGGATCCTGGCCGCTTTGCTGGTGTTAGCAGGGCTCGTGGATGCTACGGGAGGGCGCTTGGCCCGGCCGGAGCGCGACCTCCGGGAGGACCGATGGGTGGGGTTCCACCTGGTGTGGGAGCGCCTGCCCGGGGAGGGGGAAGAGGTCACTCGGGACGGGGAGGGCTGGGTGGAGTACGGCAGCCAGACCATGGATGTGGATGGCTTGGGCAGCATTAGTTTTCCCAGGGAGATTTTGATTGGACAGTACAGCAGAGAAGAAGGGTTTACGTTTCGCGGCCTAGAGGGCTACAATGCCTTTCTGGCCCAGGTAGAACAAGAGGATGGGAGTACGCTGCTCACAGGAAACACGTTGATGCATGGCAATACCTCAGTGGGAGGAGATAAAAACTCTATCAGTGGCACCATTTATTACGGTCTTCCGCTGGGAGAGACAGCGTGGCCGGAAGATGGCCCCACATACGCATGGAGGGCCTACAATGTCTTTCAGATGCCCGATAGCACGGTTTACCTGGACGGCAGCGGAAACAGTTACGGGGGCCAGGGCGGCATGGCAATCACCAGTGAGCGCAGCAGCACCGAGACAGTTAACGGGGAGGAGAAGACCACCTCTCTGTCTGTGGAGGTATCCTTTGAAGTGGTGAGCCGGCTGAAGGAAGTTGGCATCAAGCAGTTTGACGCCTCCGATCAGATTGTGGCGGAGACTGTGTTTGGAGCGGATGAACTGGAGGAGGAGACGGCCGTTTCCCTGTCGGAGGAAGCACAGTGGCTTTTGGTAGAGGAGCGCTGTGAAGACGGCACGGTGAAGCGCACGGTCTATAGCACTGAAGAAGTGTTACAGGCGGGGGGACTGGCCCATACCCTAGTCATTCTGGACAGCCGGGGAATGGGCCAGGCCTGTATCCTGTGGCTGGGGAATGGGGAGCAGGAGGTATGACAGGATAAAAACTGACTGCGGCACAGCTGCACTGGGGCTCTCCGGCGGATATGGGCGGAGAGCCTTTTGCTTTGAAAGGCGCGATGGGGGAAGTGTGTAAAAAACAGCGAAAAATTCAGGGAAAATGATTGACAATCAGAGGGGAAACAGATATAGTGTATCTCGCTATCCGTGAAAGCCCGGCCCCCCGGAAGGTTCCTCAGCGGGAGCGCCGACCCGGGCGAATAAATCGAGGGAGCTGACAGTGTAATTTACACACAAGATACTCAGGGGGGAGCCATATGCCGAAAGAGTTGATCCGCCTGTCCAATTGCACCATGGCGTTCGACGATGAGGTCGTGCTTGACAACATCAATCTTTATATTAATGATAAGGAGTTCCTCACGCTGCTCGGGCCCAGTGGGTGCGGCAAGACCACCACGCTCAGAATCATCGGTGGCTTCCAGATGCCTACCTCTGGGGATGTATTTTTTGACGGCGTGAGGATAAATTCTGTCCCGCCCCATAAGCGAGCGGTGAACACGGTGTTTCAGAAATACGCCTTGTTTCCCCATCTAAACGTGTATGAGAACATTGCTTTTGGCCTGCGTGTTCCCCGTGTGGAGGAGCAAAAGAACGAGATGGGTAAGGTACTTTCCCGCCGAAAGGTGAAGCTGAGTGAAAAAGAGATCGACCAGCGGGTCATGGAGATGCTCGAGGTTGTGAACCTGAGGGGCTTTGAAAAACGGCGGGTTACCTCCTTGTCCGGCGGACAGCAGCAGCGAGTGGCCATTGCCCGGGCCCTGGTGAATAAACCCAAGGTGCTGCTGCTGGACGAGCCGCTGGGGGCACTGGATCTGAAGCTGCGCAAAGATATGCAAAACGAACTCAAACGTATCCAAAAGGCGATGGAAATCACCTTCATCTATGTGACTCATGACCAGGAGGAGGCTCTGGCCATGTCAGACACGGTGGTGGTGATGGACGGGGGCAAGATACAGCAGATCGGCACTCCGGAGGACATCTACAACGAGCCCAAAAACGCCTTTGTGGCCGACTTCATCGGCGAATCCAATATCCTGGACGGCATCATGCGGTCAGATGGGGTGGTGGAGATATTTAACCGCCAGTTTGCCTGCCTGGACAGCGGCTTTGAAAAGGACGAGCCGGTGGACGTGGTCATCCGGCCGGAAGATGTGGATATCGTCCCGGAAAATGAGGGGCAGCTGAAGGGGACAGTGACCAATGTCACCTTCAAGGGGATGCAGTACGACATCATCGTGGACTTCTACGGCTTCAAGTGGCTCATCCAGACCACCGACCTGTCCCCTGTAGGTTCCCGTATCGGCATCAAGATTGACCCGGACGGAATTCATATTATGAAAAAGAGCCAATATTCCGGCATGTTTGGGGACTACTCCTCTTACTCCGAGGAATATGAGGAAATCAGTGATGCCGCCTATGAGCCCGGAGAGGACGGGCAGGAGGACGGGGATGAGAAATAAACTGTCATGGTTCTCGGCTCCGTATGTGGTATGGATGGCCCTGTTTACTGTGGCACCGGTGATTTTAGTGGTCATTTATGCCTTCACTGCCGTACCACCGGCGGAAGGATTTACCCTAGACAATTTCTTGAGAATGAAGGAGTTTGCGGTAGTATTTGCCCGCTCCTTTCGTCTTGCGCTGATTGCCACTTTTATTTGCCTGCTTATCGGGTATCCCCTGTCCTATTTTCTGGCCAAGGAGGGGCCGTCTTTCCAGAAAATTGCTATGGTGCTGATTATGCTGCCCATGTGGATGAACTTTTTGCTGCGCACCTACGCATGGATGTCTATTCTGGAAAACAACGGGTTTTTAAACCGCATGTTTGCGGCCCTGGGGATTATTGACCTGGGAAACCTGATAAACGGAGGGCTGAACAGCCTGTGTGCCAGTCTGAATGAGGGGGTGCTGGCATGGCTCAATGCCCGTTTGGGCACAGCCCTTCTCTTGAGTACAGACCGGGCTACAGATATGACCTACTTCCGCATGCTTTATACGCAGGGGGCTGTGGTACTGGGCATGGTGTATAATTATTTGCCCTTTATGATCCTGCCCATTTACTCTGTGATCATTAAGTTGGATAACTCCTTGCTGGAGGCGGCCCGAGATCTGGGGGCCAGTTCTGCCCGCGTGTTCCGCAAGGTGATTTTTCCCCTTTCTCTGCCCGGAGTACTCTCCGGCGTAACCATGGTGTTTGTGCCCTCGGTGTCCACGTTTGCCATCTCCAAGATGCTGGGGGGCGGCACCAAGCTGCTGCTGGGCGATCTCATTGAGTTACAATTTTTAGGCGGGGCTTACAACCCTTACCTCGGCAGTGCCATCTCCCTGGTAATGATGGTCATTGTCGTGGTGTGTATGTATGTGATGAACCGCTTTGGTGAAGGCGAAGAACAGGCGGTGGTACTATGAATCTTGGCAGCCGTCCCGGTCTCTTCAGCCGGCTTTTTACCGCGCTGGTATTTATCTTTTTGTACGCCCCTATTTTCCTGCTTATCATTTTTTCCTTCAACGCGGGAAACAGCAACTCTGTGTGGCATGGATTTTCCCTGCACTGGTATGGGGAACTGTTTCAGGACAGGCTGATTATGGGTGGGGTCTATACCACCTTGTTGGTTTCTCTGTTGGCTACGGCGATTGCCACTGTGGCAGGTACCTTTGCGGCTATCGGTTTTTACAACATGCGTCGGCGCTGGCGGGAGCCTCTGATGGTAATCAACGAGATCCCCATGATCAACGCTGATATCGTGACCGGTGTATCCCTGTGCCTTTTCTTCGTGGCGGCCTTTGCCGCCTGGAACGGCTTTGTCACCTGGATGGAGCAGACCTATCGGCTCACCGCCCCGCGTCTGGAACTGGGCTTTGCCACCCTGCTCATTGCCCATATCAGCTTCAATATCCCCTATGTGGTGCTTGCTATCATGCCCAAGCTGCGGCAGATGGATAAAAATCTTATTGACGCGGCCCAGGACCTGGGCTGTACCTGGATGCAGGCCTTCTGGAAAGTGGTGGTGCCAGAGATCAAGCCTGGTATTGTCAACGGCATGCTTATCGCCTTTACTATGAGTGTGGATGACTTTGTCATTTCCTACTTTACAGCAGGCCCCAAGACTTCTACCCTGGCTATGGTCATCTATTCCATGACCAAGAAGCGGGTTACCCCCAAGATCAATGCGGTTTCCACCTTGCTGTTTGGAGCGGTGCTGCTATTGCTGATTGTGGTGAACGTGCGTCAGGCCCGACAGGAAAAGGCAGCAGCCAAGGTTCGCCGGCGCTGAAAGGTTTGCTGTTTATTCCCTTTGGGGTGGGGAAAGAGAAACCAACCATGTGTGTATGGAGGAACGAGAAATTGAAAAAACTATTTGCTTTGACTCTGGCCCTGGCCGTGATGGTAGGGCTGCTGGCCGGATGCGCCATGGATGACGACAAGCGGGAGGTCAATATCTGCAGCTGGGGAGAATATATTGACGAAAGCCTGATCACCCAGTTTGAGGAGGAGACGGGAATCAAGGTCAACTATCAGACCACAGACAGCAACGAAACCCTGTATAATCTGCTGGAGACCACTGGTTGGGGGGGATTTGATGTAATCGTTCCCTCTGACTATATGATCTCTCAGCTTATTGAAGAGGACCGTCTGGCTGAACTAAACTACGACAATATCCCAAACTTTGAGAAGATTGATGATCGCTTCAAGAATCTCCCCTATGATCCGGAGAATAAGTATACTGTCCCCTATACCTGGGGCACCCTGGGCATTATCTATAACACGCAGCGGGTGACGGAACCAGTCACCTGGGATCTGATGTTTGATGCGGAGCACGCCGGGGATGTACTGATGATCCGCAACTCCCGGGATGCCTTTGGACTGGCGCTTATGAGCCTTGGCTACTCCGTGAATACCACCGACGAGGAGGAGATTCGCCAGGCATATGAGAAGGTAGCCCAGGCCAACCGGGATGGAGTATACCAGGCTTTTGTGATGGATGAGGTATTCCAGCTCATGGAGAGCGGCAGCGCTGCCGTGGCTACCTACTATGCCGGGGACTATTTGAGCATGCTGGAGAGCAACCCTGACCTGGCCTACGTTGTTCCTGAGGAGGGATCCAACTGGTTTGTAGATGCCATGTGTGTGCTGAAAAATGCCAAGAACAAAACAGAGGCGGAGGAATGGATTAATTTCCTGTGTTCCACGGAAGCTTCCCTGGCCAATATGGATTATATCTGGTATGCTTCCCCCAACACGGAGGCTCTGGAGAAGTATCCCGAGTACTATGAGGAGACCTATGGGGAACCGCTGGACATGGAACTTTATGAAATTATGGCAGCACCGCAGGAGGTGTTGGATCGATGTGAGGCTTATCTGGTCCTTCCTGCTGATATCCGCGCCCTCTACAACGATCTGTGGACCCAGATGGGAATCAACTGAATTTCATATATATTCTAATTTGGGCGCTGGAAGCTTTGGGCTTCCGGCGCCCTTTCTCAATGGAGTCAGTGGCAGAATAGAGGGGGCGAAACAGGAGACGCTAAAGGGAGCAGACTGCTGCTAAGGAGGTGAGACAGATGAAGCAGGAGAAACGCGGAAAGAAAAACACGCTCCCTATTTCCAAGGAAAACCGCACTGACCCAAAGACCAATGCCCAGAGGCCTATTGCAGATCCGCTGGAACTGCGGATGAAACGGGAGGGCCATGATATGTAACCGGAAAAACATTCATAAAATGTTAACGGTTTATTTTCTAATTTTTGAAACATGCAGAGAAAAAATGTGTTATTCTATCAGCGGATCAAGGATCCAATGTTTTCCTCTTTTTTGACGGCATTTCGCCGTCTGGGGCGGCTTGTTCGCGAGATGTCACCCCGTGGAACCCGAACCTGCGATGTGGGAGCGGGGAACCAAATGCCTGGTGCTTATGCACCTCACTGCCGCTCCGTGGTTTGCCCCGGGGCGGCAGACCAACAATACTCCGCCTCAGGCGGTTTTAAATAGTTCCAGGCATCTCTTTGCTTATGTTGGGCGGCCCTTGGACAGAACGGGTGGCCACAGCGGCGTGATAAGGCGCGGCTGTGGTCGCCTTTTTTTGTCAGTAAAACGGGATTGAAGGGGAATATATAAAATTTATGCGGCTTTCCTGTGAGAATTGACCTTTTTGCTTGCAAGGAGCCGTTTAAATTGTTATAATTAAGACAAGAATATTGGTAAGAAAAGGATGGCGGGAATGGGAGGTTAAGGATGTCCTTTCAGATTGGCGACAAGGTGGTTCATCCCATGTACGGGGCAGGCATTTTGGAGAGTGTGGTGCGGCAAAAAGTGGGTGGGGTCACCCGAGATTATTATATTATGAAGCTGCCGGAGCGCTCCATGGTGGTCATGATCCCTACGGAGAACAGCGAGGCAATTGGGGTGCGCCCTGTAGTTAACCGTGAGCAGGCCGATCAGCTTTTGGCATCCATTCCCCAGATCCGGGTAGAGATGACGGCAAACTGGAACCACCGTTACCGGGAGAATATGGAACGGTTAAAAAGCGGTGATCTGCTGAAGGTAGCTTGGGTAGTCAAGGGGCTGACCCAGCGGGAAGCCAGTCGGGGTCTGTCTACCGGAGAACGGAAGATGCTCCACTCTGCCCGCCAGATTCTCATTTCTGAGTTGGTACTCTCTAAAAGCATTAGCTATGAAGGGGCAGAGCAGGAGCTGGATACTGCTTTGGCCTGAACTTCTCTCTTTCTGGCTGAAACCGACTGGGCAGTTGGAATGTCTGCCCTTGAGAAAGAATAAAATTCAGGCTGTCAAGGAAGTCACCGGGACTTTTTTGGCAGCCTGAAGCGCAATAGGCTCTTTTAAGGAGGGTGGAATATGGCAGGACTCTTGTCTCGCCTACAGCAAAGAAAAAAGAGGGAGACGGCGTGCTCGGCGGTCATCGTAGCGGCGGGCATGGCCAGCCGGATGGAGGGGATTGACAAGATCCTTGCCCCTTTAGGGGAGCTGCCGGTATTGGTACATACCTTGGGTGTCTTTCAGGACTGTCCCCTGGTGCAAGAAATCGTAGTAGTCACCAGGGAGGACCTGCTGGTAGAAGTGAGCCGTATGTGCCGGGATTACGGAATGGATAAGGTAAGCAAAGTGGTGGTGGGTGGAGCGGAACGGATCCATTCCGTACGGTCCGGCTTGCAGGAGGTACGGCCGGACACCCAACTGATTGCCATTCACGACGGAGCACGGCCGCTGGTTACTTTGGATATTCTCAAACAAACCATCCTCAGGGCTGGCGAGACGGGAGCAGCGGCACCTGCCATCCCTATTGTTGACACAGTGAAGCGGGCAGAGGGGGATATGGCGGTGGAGACAGTGGACCGCTCCGCCCTGCGGGCCATCCAGACACCGCAGGTGTTTCAGGCCGACCTCATTCGAGCTGCGGTGCAGAAGGCTTTGGAGGATGGAGAGAGTCTCACTGATGACTGTGCAGCGGTAGAGCGTCTGGGCATGAAAGTAGCTCTGACCCGGGGAAGCCGGGAAAATTTGAAAATTACCACCCCCTTCGATCTGCTGTTGGGGGAAGCAATTTTAGAAGCACGGGGAAGGGGGGAACTGTAATGCGGATTGGACACGGGTATGACGTACACAGACTGGTATCGGATCGGCCGTTGGTTTTGGGGGGCGTAACAGTGCCCAGTCAGATGGGACTACTGGGTCACTCAGACGCGGATGTGCTGGTACACGCGGTAATGGATGCTCTGCTTGGAGCGGCCGGGTTAGGGGATATTGGCCGACATTTCCCCGACCAGGATCCCTCCTATTTGGGAGCGGACAGCTTGAAGCTGTTGGACCATGTGATGGTACTTCTGCGGCAAAATGGATGGAGAGTGGGTAATGTGGACGCCACTATCCTGGCCCAGCGACCTAAACTGGCCCCCTACCTTGACCAGATGCGGGACAATCTAGCTGTGCGTATGGGGGTGGAGCCGGAACGGGTCAACGTAAAAGCTACCACAGAGGAAGGGCTGGGCTTTACAGGAGCAGGAGAAGGAATTGCTGCCCACGCGGTGTGCCTTTTGGAACAGCGTACCACTGTTTGAAGAGGAGGGCCCAGGCGTTACCCGACAACAATAGATACAAGTGAGGACGGAGGCATCTTTTTGAGGATGTCTCCGTTTTTTTGAGAATGATAGAGCAGTCAATATAAAGAAGCGACAAGTAAAATAGCTTTATAGATAAAGAGGCTGAAGAGACGACCCCGTTGCAGGGACGGAAGTAGGGACGAAGAGGAAAGAGACGGCATACACTATGACAGGGAGACGATCCCCGGTCTGGACGCCTGCGGTAAAGTGCTGGCGCCAGCCTGTCCCGCGGGAAAGGAAGCATACAATGCTCTATTATCTTATCATATGCCGCTCCCTCACGTACGCCCAGCGAACTGCCGCGGCCCTGGAGCGGGCGGGCATTACGGCCCGTATTCTGCGCTCCCCCAAGAGTATAGTGGGGGATGGGTGCAGTCACAGCGTGAAAATTTCTCAACGAAATCTGCCCGACGCTCTGCGGATACTGCAGCGGGTTCAGCTGCCTCCGAAACGTATTTTTATTACCGCAGGCGACGGGAGCTATCAGGAGGTGGAGCTGTGATCTATCTGGACAGCGCCGCCACTACCCTGCAAAAGCCGCCAGCAGTGGCCCGTGCAGCAGCCCGGGCGGTAACCCACATGGCCAGCCCCGGCAGAGGAGGGCACCGACCTGCCATGATGGCGGCGCGAACGGCCTATGCCTGCCGGGAGGAGGCGGCTGCATTGTTCCATGTGCCCTCCCCGGAGCAGATAGTCCTCACATTCAATGCCACCCATGGACTAAATATTGCCATTCACACCTTGGTCAAGCCAGGCAGTCGGGTGGTCATCTCTGGCTATGAACACAATGCAGTTACCCGCCCGCTTCATGGAATTCCAGACGTAAAAATTCATACGGCAGCAGGGGAGCTGTTTCATCCGGAGCAGACTCTGGCGGCCTTCCGAGAAATTTTGGAGGGGGACGGAGCAGACGTGGCAGTGTGTACCCACGTCTCCAATGTCTTTGGATATATTCTCCCCATCCGGGAGATTGCTCAACTGTGTAGGGAACATGATGTCCCACTCATTGTAGATGCTTCCCAGTCAGCCGGTTGCTTGGATCTGGATTTTCAGAACTTGGGGGCGGCCTTTGTGGCTATGCCCGGCCACAAGGGGCTCTATGGGCCTCAGGGAACCGGTCTTTTGCTGTGTGCTGCTTCAGCAGAGCCGCTGCTGCAGGGTGGAACGGGAAGCCAGTCCCTTCAGCAAGTAATGCCTGAATTTCTGCCGGACCGCCTGGAAGCGGGTACCCACAATATCCCGGGCGCCGCTGGACTGCTGGAAGGTCTGCGCTATGTGCGCCGGGTGGGACTGGGAACGATAGAGGCTCATGAGCGCCGGCTCATCCGTCGGTTGGGTGTGGGACTGCAGAAGCTGCCAGGCTTTGAGGTGTTCCTCTCACCCCGGCCGGAATATCAAACAGGGGTGCTTTCCTTCCGTGTCGCTGGAAGAGACTGCGAGGAGTTGGGCGAGCAGCTGGGGGACAGAGGAATTGCTCTGCGGGCGGGGCTGCATTGTGCTCCTCTGGCTCACCAGACGGCGGGGACTCTGGATACGGGAACAGTTCGAGCCAGTGTCTCCGCTTTTAATACAGGGGAGGAAATACTTCGGGCAATTGCTGCAATGGGAGCGGTAATCTAAAGAAAACAGCAGACAGCGCCGCCGGACTTCATAGTCCGGCGGCGCCTGTTCTTGCCACCAAAGAGGAGGCGATTGCCGGGGGATCTTGCCGTCAAGCACAAAAATAGGACGAAAATTTCATGAAATTTTCATCAGGAAGCAGGCCTTTCGTGTTGCCATCCAGGATGGAATATCGTATAATAACAAAATAGGTAAATTGTGTCCAGGGCGGGTTTAGTCCTGGGAAAGGAGTGGTATTCTTGCTGGAGGCGGCTCAGACTTTTTTGCAGACCACGCTGCCCATCAGTTTGAGGCTGGCAGACCTACTGGACATCGCCATTCTTTCCTTTGTGATATATAAAGTACTTTGGATTCTCCGGAAAACCAGTTCAGGCCGTGTTTTGTGGGGCATTTTGATTTTGCTTTGCGCCATGGCCCTGTTTTCTCAAATGGAGCTGATTGCCACCAGTTTCTTATTGGGCAAACTGGTAGAGTGGGGCGTTGTGGTTATCATTGTGCTTTTCCAGCCGGAAATTCGGCGTTTTCTAGAACGGGTGGGCAGCAGCCGTTTGGGTCTGGTGTTCTCCTCCGGCAGATCCACCCCTATGGATCTGGAATTTGCCATTGCCCAAACCACAGCGGCCTACGCCGATATGTCCCGGGATAAGGTGGGGGCTTTGATGGTGTTTGAGCGACAGAATTTGCTGGATGACGTGATTAAAACGGGTACGACACTGGATTGTGCGGTGTCCAGTGAACTGCTGAAGAATATTTTCTGGAATAAGGCCCCCCTCCACGACGGCGCCGTCATTGTTCGGGAGGGGCGCATTGTTGGAGCGGGATGTATGCTTCCTCTTTCGGGCAACGTGAACCTGAGCCGGGATTTGGGTATGCGCCACCGGGCCGGTATTGGGATGAGCGAGCACTCAGATGCGGTGGTGGTCATCGTTTCTGAGGAGACGGGCTCTATCTCTGCGGCCGTGGGCGGCATGCTCAAACGGCACCTGGCTCCGGAGACGTTAGAGCGCCTTCTGCGCAACGAGCTGCTCAACGATACCAAGGAGGCGGAAAAAAAGGGAACACAGATTCCCCTGATTAGCCAACTTCTGGATCGTGGCAGGAAGGAAGGTGACCGTCTGTGATACAACGCCTGCGAGAGAGTAAGTGGGCCTATATTCTGCTGTCCATCCTGTTAGCGTTCATATTTTGGTACTATGTACGGGCAGAGCAGGATCCCTCTCAGCCTACCTGGTTTCGCGGTATACCAGTGGTGGTATCCAATAGCAATATACTCACCCGACAGGGGCTGACCGTATCTGAGTTGTCCCATGACACAGTGGATCTGTATATTCAAGCGCCGGTCAGTGTGCGGGAAGCTCTTCTGCGAAACCGGAAGGATATTTCAGTGGTGGTAGATGTCTCCCGGTGTGAAGAGGGAGAGAACAAACTGACCTATACCATTAGCTATCCTGTGGGAGTGAATGTAGACAACAATAACGTAGTGGTACTGGAGCAGGATCCTCAGTCAATTACCGTGACGGTAGATAAGCTCTATACTCAGACCTTTGAAGTGGAATTTAAGCTCCGTGGTGCAGTGGCTGAGGGCTATCAGGCTGGTACTGCGGTGATAAGCCCGGAGACTGTGGTAGTCAGCGGAGCCATAGACCAGGTCAGTCAGGTATCGAAAGTAGTGGCAATTCTGGAAGAAGAAAATTTGGATCAGCGCTTTACCGGCGACTTGCCGCTTACCTTGCTGGATAAGGACGGAGAGGAGCTGACCGACCTGGAGGTGACGTTGGATACCCAGTCCGTCTATGTGGTTTTGCCTGTCGTGGTGGTGAAGGAGGTCGAGCTCACTGTCAATGTGACCGAGGGCGGTGGCGCCGCTGCGGAAAATGTAAAAATAGACATTGATCCCAAGACGATTACAGTGTCGGGTGCGGAGGAGGATCTGGAAAATCTTACGGAGATCTCCCTGGGCAGTGTGGATTTGTCCACAATCGTCAATACCAGTACACTGACCATGTCTATTGCCCTGGATCCCAGACTGGAGAATGTTAGTGGCATTACCTCAGCTACCGTGACTGTAACTATCACTGGACTTTCCACACGGAGTGTGGATGTGGTTAATATCACAACCAGCCCTGCGCCGGAGGGGTATACGGTTACCCTTGCAACTCAGGCCAAGTCCGTTCTGCTGCGGGGCACAGAAGAGGATTTGGCCGCTGTGGACGCGAGTCAGGTGCGTATTGTGGCTGATCTGTCAGATATCGCATCGGTGGGCACATATCCGGTGCCGGCAAAGGTGTATGTGGATTCTGCCACTGTTGGTGTGGTGGGAGAGTACACCGTGATTGTAAACGTAAGCAAGTGATATGCCCGCTTGGAGGCGTGGGGAGAATATGGTTCAGAATGCAATTGTAAAGCGGCTTGTCCGGCAGGATGTGGCTGAGGTATCTCTCCTGCGCCAGATGGAGTGCGGTTTGCACTGTGATGGGGCTTGCCAGGGGTGCAGTCAGAAGCCAAAAGAAGAGATCTTGGCCCTGGCCAGTAATTCTATTGGCGCTCAGCCCGGGGATTTTGTGGAAGTGGAGCCTGCTTCACGGCATGCTATCAGTATTTCGGCGGCAGTGTTTCTGCTGCCCTGTGTGGGGCTGGCGGCAGGTTATCTCGCCGGCCAGTCCCTGCTGAGGCTGGGAGAGGGGATGGCTTTGTTAACCGCAGCAGCGGGACTGGTTGTGGGCTTTGTGCCGGCAATCTTAATAAATCGTGCAATCCTGAACAGCGGGGCCCCGGAATTTGATATTTTAAAGCGCCTGCGCTGAGGGGGCAGAAGGTGTTTGGATATGTACGGCCCGTCCGCCCGGAGCTGAAGTGTCGGGATTTCGATTTATATCGGGCCACCTATTGCGGCCTGTGCCGTTGCCTGCGTCACCGGTATGGGCCGATAGCCCCCATGCTGCTCAATTTCGATTTTACCTTTTTGGCCCTTTTGCTGTGGCCTGCAGAGCCCTCCTTTACCCCATGCTCAGGCAGGTGCCATGCCAATCCATTGATTCATAAACCTATGTGTCCCAATAGTCCTGCGCTGGAATTGGCGGCGGACGAGAGCATTATATTGGCCTGGTGGAAGTTGAGAGATACAGTGGGGGATGAAGGAGTTTGGAAAGGACTGCCCGCCCGAATGCTGTCCACAGTGCTCCGCCCCTCCTATAGAAAGGCTGCACGCCTGCGCCCGGAGTTTGATAGGACGGTTCGGATCTGTCTGGGGGAACTAAACAGACTGGAGCGGGAAAAATGTGCTTCCATCGACCGTACAGCAGATACCTTTGCCAGAATTTTGCAGGCCGCAGCTCCGGAGGAGGGAACGTTGGGACGGGTTTTGTCCCAGATGCTTTACCACCTGGGGCGGTGGATTTATCTGTTGGATGCCAGGGACGATTTGCAGGAGGACATCCAAAGGGGACGGTATAATCCTCTGATCCTGCGCTACGGTTCCCAGGGGGGCGGGCAGGAATTTGAGAATACCCTGAGCCATTCCCTGGAACTGGTGGGGGCAGCCTTTCAATTGGGAGAGTTTGGATGTCGGGCAGCGCTGCTGGAAAATATTATATATTTGGGGTTGCCTCTGGTACAGCGGGCGGTTTTTGACGGAAGCTGGATCCAGATTAAAAAACAAAAGATATGGAGTAACCGAGAATGAGAGACCCATACAGTGTCCTTGGCGTCAGCCAAAACGCCAGCGATGAGGAGATTAAAAAAGCTTACCGGGAGCTGGCGAGGAAGTACCATCCGGACAATTATCAAAATAATCCTCTGGCAGATTTGGCCGAGGAGAAAATGAAAGAGATCAACGAGGCCTACGAGGCCATTACCAAGCAGCGCTCCGGGGGAAGCTACCAGTCCTCCACGGGCTATTCCGGAGGACAGGGAAGCTACTCCTCTGCCTCGCGCAATCCTACCTATGCCCGGGTACGCAGTATGATAAATGCCGGCGATCTGGGTACAGCGGAGCGGCTTTTGAATGAGGTGCCCCAGCGGGACGGGGAGTGGTATTTCCTGTCGGGCAGCATTGCTTACAGCAGGGGCTGGCTGGACGAGGCTACTCAGAATTATGCCAGGGCGGTGCAAATGGATCCCGGTAATATGGAATACCGCCAGGCCTATGCCATGATGCAGCAGAGGGCGGGCGGATACCGTCCTTACGGGTATACCAATACCATGGACAGTATGGATTGTTGTACCACCCTGTTGTGTCTCAACTGCCTGTGCGGAGGGGGGCGCTGCTGAATGCCCGGTCGGTTTTCCACTCCAAGTGGCGGGGTTGCTCTGGGGGGCGTACTGGCTGCCGGGAGCTTGGCGGTTTTATGGTTGGCCTGCGTGGTCCCTTCCGGACGGCTGGGGTTAGCAGCGGCGGCTGGCCTATTTCCTATGGCCGGCGTGCTGGCTGCGGGACGGGCAGCCGGATATCTGTGCTGGGCGGCAGGGGGGATTCTGGGACTGATTCTGCTGCCGGACAAGGGAGTAGCTTTGCTCTACCTGGCCTTTCTGGGCCTTTATCCGGTGGTAAAAGGCCGAATTGAGTCTCTGCGCCGCAGGAGTGCAGAGTGGGTGCTGAAACTTGTGTTTTTCAATGGGGTGCTGACCCTATTCTGGTTTTTGCTGCAAGGTCTGTTTTTGCCTGACCCGCCCCACTGGTTGGGGGAAAACAGCTTATTGCTTTATGCCGTAGGCAACCTGGTATTTGTGGTCTATGATGTAGGCCTGTCCAAGCTCATTGCTCTGCTCCGGGTCAGAATCTGGTCGGGCAGGCGGCGTTGAGAGGGTAATTTACAAGACAAGAGGAGTGTGACTGTCTTGGTCAAGAGTATGACCGGCTACGGTCGGGCAGAGGAGACTGTGAAGGGTTGTTCCATTACTGTGGAGCTGCGGTCAGTCAATAACCGTTACCTGGACTGTAATGTCAGGATTCCCCGGCTGTATCTGTTTGCAGAGGATGGGATAAAATCCCGGGTACAGGCTAGTATTTCCCGGGGAAAGGTGGACGTCTTTGTTACATTGGACAGCACCGGGGCGGATAAGGTACAGGTTTCTGTAAATCAGCCAGTGGCTGATGGCTACTATGCCGCCCTGCAGGAACTCTCTAAGCGCTATAGTCTGAGCGGAGAGATTTCCGTATCTCTGCTCTCCAGGTTCCCGGAAGTACTTCTGGCAGAGAAGACTGAGGAAGATGTGGAGGAGATGGCCCAGGATATTTGCCGGGTGCTGGACCGGGCTTTGGCAGATTTTGACCAGATGCGCACGCGGGAGGGTGAACGGCTGCGGGAGGATATTCTGTCCCGGGCAGATGTCATTGAAGAGAAAGTGACTTTGGTGGAAGAGCGGTCCCCTCAGACCGTGTCAGAATACCGTGCCCGACTGGAGGCCCGCATGAATGAAGTGCTGGCCAACACTCAAATCGATCCTGCCCGTATTTTAACCGAGGCGGCAATCTTTGCTGATAAGGTGGCAGTAGATGAAGAGACAGTGCGTCTGCGCAGCCATATTTCCCAACTGCGGGAGATGCTCTCCAAGGGAGGGGCTACTGGACGAAAGCTGGACTTTTTGATCCAAGAGTTCAACCGGGAGGCCAACACCATTGGGTCCAAGTGCAGTGACATTGAGATTGCCCGCCAGGTGGTGGACATAAAAGCGGAGATTGAAAAGATCCGGGAACAGGTGCAGAACATCGAGTAAGGGGGGCGCCCAGTGAGGCTTATTAACATCGGCTTCGGCAACTTGGTTTCCGCCGGACGGCTTGTCGCTATTGTTAGCCCGGACTCCGCTCCCATTAAACGTATGGTACAGGAGGCGCGGGACCGGGGCGTACTCATCGATGCCACTTACGGCAGGCGGACAAAGTCGGTCATCGTCATGGACAATGACCACTTGGTTTTGTCCGCCCTGCAGCCTGAAACCATATCCAACCGTCTGTCCGGAGAAAAGGATGACGGTGCAGAGGAGGAAGCCCAATGGCAGTAAAGAAAGAGAAAGGGCAGTTAATCGTACTCTCCGGTCCCTCCGGAGTGGGGAAGAGCACTGTGATTGCCGAACTGCTGGGTCAGCGCCCCAATATCTATTTCTCTGTCTCCTATACAACACGTCAGCCCAGAGTGGGGGAACAAGACGGGGTAAATTACAACTTTGTCTCCCGACAGGAGTTTGAACGGATGATTGCGGAGGACGAGCTGCTGGAGTATGCGGAGTACGTAGATAATTACTACGGAACCTCTTTGAAAGCCATTCGGGATCGACTAGGCGCTGGGACAGATGTATTATTGGATATTGAAGTTCAAGGAGCGGCCAAGGTGAAGCACCGCTGTCCTGATGCCCTGTTTATCTTCATTATTCCCCCCTCGTTTGAGGAACTGTCCCGTCGGCTGCATAAGCGCAATACAGACAGCGAGGATGTAATATCCGATCGATTGGAGAAGGCGCGAGTGGAGTTTCGGGAGATCCCAAACTATGATTACCTGGTTATTAACGATAAAGTATCTGGCGCGGTGGAGGAGATTGAAGCCATTCTAACTGCCGCAGAGTGTCGGGTGGAAAACCGGAAGCAGATGCTGTCCCAATTTATATAACAACATGCCAAATCCGCAGTAAGATTGATAATTGATAAAGGAGTCTTAAACTATGATGCTCTATCCCGCAATGAAAGACCTGCTTGCAAAGGTGCCAAGCCGGTATCAGCTTGTAAATGTGGTAGCCCACAAGGCCCGACAGATTGCTGCCGAGGCGGAGATGACGGGAGAACCGTTGGAGGATAAGCCGGTGAGTATTGCCATCCAAAAAATTGCGGAGGGCGAACTGGACGACGTCCAAATGTGATCTGTGTGGAAGCAGGCGAAGGGGAGGCCATCGCTTGCTTCCCTTTCCATAGTGTGGGGAGGTGAGGCAGCCACATGGGACGCATAGTGGCAAAGGTAGCGGTGTCTAAGGCGGTCTACGCCATCGATAAGCCCTATGATTATCTGGTGCCCGGACCGCTGGTGGATACGCTCCGGATTGGAATGCGGGTGCTGATCCCTTTCGGAGCAGGTAACCGGGGAAGCCAGGGCGTTGTACTCTCCCTGCGGGAAGAACCTTTTTCCGGTCCGTCTCTCAAAGCGATTACCGCTCAGTTGGATTCTGAGCCGGTGGTGGATCACGGGGCCATTCAGTTGGCCCTATGGATGCGGGAACGATATTTCTGTACGGTATACGACTGCGTGAAGGCCATGCTCCCAGCTGGCCTATATTTCTCCCTGCGAGATCAGGTGTCCCTGAAAGAAGGAATAGACCGGGAAACGGCATATGCGGCGGTATCAGCCTCCGGAGGGGGACGGCAGCTTCTGGAGCTGCTGTACGGGCTAGGGGGCAGTGGGGACATGGAACAGATCCGAACGGCGTTTGGAAGCCGGGATCCAAATCCCGCTATCCGAACCCTGGCTGAGAAAGGGTTGGTTTCGGTGGAGACCAGCGCCCAGCGGGGAATCGGAGATAAGACGGAGAAGCTGGCGGTTCTGGCCATCCCTGCAGAGGATGCCATGGCCTTGGTCACCCCGAAACGGAAGTCTGCTCCCCTTCGTTACTCTGTCACCCAACTGCTGTGTACGTTGGGGGCAGCTTCGGTCAAGGAGTTATGTTACTACACCGGGGCTTCTGTGGCTACTGTCAAATCTCTAGAGAAAAGCGGCATTCTGACTATCCGACAGCAAGAGGTGTTTCGACGTGTCCAGGTAGAGGATGGGGAACCGGCGGGAGAGATTTCCCTCAATGGGGAGCAGCAGGCGGCCTTCGAGGGGCTGGACGACCTGGCACAGGAACAGGAGCCCCGTGGGGCTCTGCTGTACGGGGTGACGGGCAGCGGTAAAACTCAGGTGTATATTCGCCTGATCCAGCAGACCTTGGCCAGGGGGCGCAGCGCCCTGGTTCTTGTGCCGGAAATTGTGTTGACACCTCAGATGTTAAGGATTTTCACTTCCCATTTTGGAGATAAAATTGCGGTGCTTCACAGCTCCCTGCGGGCGGGGGAGCGGTACGACGAATGGAAACGGGTGCGCAGTGGAGAAGCAGAGGTGGTAATCGGTACCCGTTCGGCAATATTTGCGCCTTTGAGGAACCTGGGACTGATTGTCTTAGATGAGGAACAGGAGAGCAGTTACAAGTCAGAAAACGCACCACGCTACCATGCCAGAGATGTGGCCAAGTATCGCTGTGTCCAGAGCGGGGCGTTGTTGGTGCTGGGTTCCGCGACTCCCTCGGTGGAAACTATGTATCAGGCGTTGCGGGGGGAGCTGAAACTGTTTATCCTAAAAAATCGGTACAATCATAAGCCGTTGCCCCAAGTGATTGTGGCAGATATGAAGGAGGAACTGCGCAGGGGGAATGCATCCTCTATCAGCGGTGTGTTGCGCCAAGAGCTACAGGCCAACCTGGAGCGAGGAGAGCAGTCCATATTGTTCCTAAACCGCCGGGGTGCCAGCCGGATGGTGTCCTGCGGGGAGTGCGGGCAGGTACCAGAATGCCCCAGATGTTCGGTAAAACTCACGTACCACTCGGCAAATGGCCGGCTGATGTGCCACCACTGTGGTCACTCTCAGCCCCTGCCTCCGGCCTGCCCCTCCTGCGGCGGACGTCTTAATTTTATTGGGGTGGGAACCCAAAAGGTGCAGGAGGAGTTGGAGGAGCTGTTCCCCGGCACGGAGATTATGCGGATGGATACAGACACCGTATCTGCTGCCCATCCCCATCAAGAACTGCTGGATCGTTTTCGCAACAAAAAGGTGCCTATTCTAGTGGGGACCCAGATGGTAGCCAAAGGTCTGGACTTTGAAAATGTGACGCTGGTGGGGGTAGTAGCCCCGGATCTGGCTTTGTACGGGGATGATTTCCGGGCAGGGGAACGCACGTTTTCTTTGCTTACCCAGGTGGTGGGTCGAGCTGGCCGGGGCGAGAAGCTTGGCAGAGCAGTGATTCAAACTTACACGCCGAACAATGATGTCATCCGCTTTGCCGCCCAGCAGGATTATGGAAATTTCTATCGCTCTGAAATTGTCTTGCGGCGCATGCGGGGTTATCCGCCCTTTTCTAGCATAGTGGTGGTTACGGCCTCAGGGCCGGAAGAGGGGGCTGTGTTACGCTGCTGCGTGCGGCTGCGCAAGGAGTTGGAGGCCCACATGGTGAGTACAGCTGGGTGGAGAGTTTTGGGGCCTGCTCCCGCGGCTGTAGCTAAGGTAAATAACCGCTACCGCTACCGATTAACTTTGACCGGGCAGAGCAGCAAAGAAAGCAGGCTTTTGATAGCGGAGCTTTTGCGGGCGGCCCAACAGGAGCGGGAAAATAAGGGGATCACCATCTATGCCGACGTAGATCCTTACAACAATTGATTTCATTTGAAGAAATGAGGGGAAAATAATATGGCAATCCGGACGATTTTGACCCAGGGAGAGCCTGCGTTAGAGAAAATGTGCCACCCAGTAACAAACTTTGATGAAAAACTGGCCGTGTTGTTGGATGATTTAAAAGAGACTTTGGCACATGCCAACGGTCTTGGGCTGGCTGCGCCTCAGGTGGGTATTTTGCGCAGGGCTGTGATTGTAGTGGACGATGACGGCCAGATGCTGGAACTGGTGAATCCGGAAATTATTGACCAGGCGGGAGAGCAGGACGGCCTGGAGGGCTGCCTGTCAGTTCCGGGACTGTGGGGATATGTAAAGCGGCCCGCCTGGGTAAAGGTGCGGGCACAGGATCGGACGGGCGCCTGGTTTGAGGCAGAGGGGCATGATGTCACAGCCCGGTGCTTTTGCCATGAGATCAGCCATCTGGACGGCCATCTCTATACAGAGCTGTGTGACAAGCTCTACACCAATGAGGAACTGGATCGCATGCTGGAAGAGCAGGAACAGAAGACGGCACAGGAGGGCCGGAGATGAAAATCGTCTTTATGGGTACGCCCGATTTTGCTGTCCCGTCCTTAGAGGCGATATTGGAGGCGGGACACGAGGTTTGCGGAGTGTTTACTCAGCCAGACAAGCCCAAAAACCGGGGAATGAAATTGCTGCCGCCGCCTGTTAAGCGGGCGGCCATGGACCATGGCCTTCCAGTGTTTCAACCGGAACAGTTGCGGGACGGCTCTGCCCTGGAGCAGCTTCGGACACTGGGGCCCGAACTGATTGTGGTGGCCGCCTACGGCCGCATACTTCCAGAGGAAATTTTGCACCTGCCTCCGAAAGGGTGCATCAATGTCCACTCCTCTCTGTTGCCCCGTTATAGGGGGGCAGCCCCCATTAACTGGGCGGTGATAAATGGGGACAGGGAGACCGGGGTCACCATTATGGAGGTGGCCCGGGAGCTGGATGCCGGGGACATCTTGGCCCAGGTGTCCACACCCATTGACCCCGATGAAACAGTAGAGTCTGTCCATGACCGGCTGGCCCGGATGGGGGGAAAGCTGCTGGTGCAGACGTTAGAGGAGATTGAGAGAGGGAACGTGCGGCACATTGCCCAAAATCCGGCCCAGGTTACCTACGCCCCCATGCTTTCCCGGGCCCTGTCTCCTATTGATTGGAACAAAAGCGCGGTGGAAATCCATAACCAGATACGGGGATTGGTGCCATGGCCTGCTACCTCCACCGATATTTTTTCCAGAGAGCCGGTAAAAATTTATGCTGCAGCCCCCACAGAAACGGCAACCAAACAGCAACCGGGAACAGTGTTGTCCGCTGGGAAGGATGGCATTGATGTGGCCTGTGGGGATGGCAGGGTACTTCGGATTCTAGAACTGCAGGCCCCGGGCGGCCGCCGTATGGCGGCGGCAGACTATCTGCGGGGGCATCCCATTACTTTGTAGGGGGCCTTTGCTATTTTATAAAGAAGAGACAGAAAGGAGCAGGAGGGTATGGACGCTCGGGAAGCTGCGCTGTTGACGTTAAATGCCTGCCAGCGGCAGGGCGGTTGGTCGGATAGTTTATTGAAAAAGCAGTTGTCCGCTGCCGGGCTGGACAGCAGAGAGGCTGCCTTAGCCACCCAGCTGTGCTTTGGTGTGCTCCAGAACCGCCTGCTTTTGGACTTTTATTTGTCAAAATTTTCCAATATTCCTCTGAAACGGATGGAGGGTAAGGTAATACAGGCCCTTCGCCTGGGGGCTTATCAGATGCTGTTTTTGGATCGCATCCCCCATAGTGCCGCAGTAAACAGCGCCGTATCTATGACCAAAGACCACTGCAAAAACCCCAGGGCGGCGGGAATGGTCAATGGAATTCTGCGCAGCCTGGAGCGCAGTCTGAACCATCTCCCTCCCATCCCCAATACTGATCCAGTGTCCTACTTGTCCATCTTGTATTCCCATCCTGAGTGGATTGTAAAGGAATTTTGCATTACATTTGGAACGGAGGAAGGAGCCAAATTGCTGGCGGCAGACAACCGACAACCGCCGCTTTTTGTGATGGTGAATTCCATGCGCTGTTCCATGGAACAGGCGGTACAAAAACTGGAGGGGCAGGGAGTGGAGGTGCAGTCCCACCCGTGGCTGTCCAACTGTCTGCTTTTGTCCCATACAGGGGATCTGGAGCGACTGGACGCTTTCCGGGAAGGGATGTTCTACGTCCAGGATCCTGCCTCCCGCCTAGCCGTGGAGGCAGCGCAGCCCAAACCCGGGATGCGGGTGTTAGATTGTTGTGCTGCCCCGGGAGGGAAATCCTTTGCAACTGCGATTGCTATGGAAAATCAAGGAGAGATTATCTCCTGTGACATACATTCTCACAAGAAGAAGCTGATTCAGGCTGGAGCGGAGCGACTGGGCTTGGACATTATCAGCCCTTTGACGGCAGACGGTAAAGTGTTCCGTCCGGAATGGGAAGGGGCCTTTGATCTGGTGCTGGTGGATGCCCCCTGCTCAGGTCTTGGCGTCATTCGGAAAAAGCCGGATATTCGGGACAAGGATCCGGAACAGTTGGCAGAGTTGCCCAAGGTGCAGAGAGATATTTTGGGGAACGCATCCCGGTATGTGCGTCCAGGGGGGGTGCTGCTCTATTCTACCTGCACATTGCTCCGGCGTGAAAATGAAGAAGTGGTCCGCTGGTTTCTGGCTGAGCAGGAAGGGTTTAGAACAGAGGCGTTTACTCTTCCAGAGCCCGTGGGTTCCATGCCTGGGGGAATGGCCACACTGCTGCCCCACCGTCACGGGACAGACGGCTTTTTCATCTGCCGTATGAGAAGAGGGGAGAGCCCTGATGACTGATATAAAATCCATGACTTTGGAGGAGCTTACAGATTGGTTTGGAGAACGGGGCCAACCTGCTTTTCGGGCCAGACAGGTGTTTCGCTGGCTGTACCGGGGCGTGTCCTCTTTTAAAGAGATGAGCGATCTCCCCAAAGGGCTGCGACAGGAATTGGAGGAGAGCTGTTTCATTACCCGGCCGGTGGTAGCCAGAAAGCAGTGTTCTTCTCTGGATGGTACGATAAAGTATCTGTGGCAATTAGGGGACGGGAACTGTATTGAGACGGTGCTGATGCACTATAAGCACGGCAACACAGTGTGCATTTCCAGTCAGGTGGGGTGCCGGATGGGCTGTGCCTTTTGTGCTTCCACTATTGCCGGGAAGGTACGGGATCTGACTCCGGCGGAAATGGTGGACCAAGTGCTTTTTACGCAGCTTGACAGCGGAGAGCCGGTCTCCAACATAGTGCTGATGGGGATTGGAGAACCACTAGATAATTTTGAGACTGTATTGCAGTTTTTACGCCTAGTCAACCACCCCCAGGGGCTGAATATTGGGATGCGGCATATTTCTCTGTCCACCTGCGGACTGGTAGAGAAAATTGACAAACTGGCCCAATGTGGGTTACAATTAACGCTGTCCGTGTCTCTCCATGCCCCGGATGACGAAACCCGCAGCAAAATTATGCCGGTGAACCGTTCTGTGGGGGTGGAAAAGCTAATGGAGGCCTGCCGCCGGTATTTTCAACTCACCGGGCGGCGGATTTCCTATGAATACGCCATGATTGATGGAGTAAACGATGCCGATTGGCAGGCGGACCTATTGGCAGACCTGCTCAAGGGGACACCAGGGCATGTGAATTTGATACCGCTCAACCAGGTGGAGGAAAGCCCCCTTAAGCCAAGTCGACGGGTAGCAGCATTCCAAAAACGCCTGGAGGGGCATGGAGTTACTGTTACAGTGCGCCGGAAGCTGGGGGGAGATATTGACGCCTCCTGTGGCCAGCTGCGCCGTAAAGCGATGAAGGGGTATCGGATGTAGCCATAAATTGGAGTTTGACTGGAAGTGCCGGAATTTCGGCGGAAAAGGGGAAGATATATCATGCAGGTATGGGGTGTAACCCATCAGGGTATGGTTCGACAACAGAATCAGGATGCCTTTGACGCCAGGACGATGGAGGACGGTCGTGTTATCGCCCTGGTATGCGATGGTATGGGAGGAGCCCGGGCAGGCAATGTGGCCAGTACTATGGCTGTTGATTTGTTTATGGGGCGCTTCCTGGAACTGAAGGAGGATTCCAACGAGGAGGATCGGATGCGGCAGGCTGCGGCGGCAGCCAACCGGGAGATCTTTCAGCGGGCAACCAAGGATCCGGAGTGTGTTGGAATGGGCACCACTCTGGTGGCGGCTTTGGTAGGACAGGAGGAAGCGGTAGTTCTCAACGAGGGAGACAGCCGGGCCTACTATGTGACAGAGGATGGCATCAGTCTGGTTACTCGAGACCACTCTTTGGTAGAGGATATGGTGGAACGGGGAGAATTAACCAGAGACGAGGCCCGCACCCATCCCCATAAGAACCTAATTACCAGGGCTCTGGGAGCTGAGCCGGTATTAATGGCCGACTGTTTTCGGCAGAAAATGGAGGCCAACAGCCGTATTCTGCTGTGCAGTGACGGACTGAGCAATGTGGTTTCCGAGCAGGAGATGCTTTATGAGGTAATCCACGGCGGAGAGGATGCAGAGTGCTGTCAGCGCTTGCTGGACATTGCCCTGCGGCGGGGGGCGCCGGACAATGTGACGGCGGTGCTCATTCGCCGATAAACGGAACGGGACGAAGCTAACAGAGGAGGAGATTTACCATGGATCAATACATAGGTAAATTACTCGACAATCGATATGAGATATTGGAAGTGATTGGAACAGGCGGCATGGCCCGGGTATATAAAGCCCGGTGTCACCGACTAAACCGGCTGGTGGCCATTAAGATTCTAAGGGAAGACTTGGCCCAGGATGCAGAGTTCCGCCGGCGTTTCCACGATGAATCCCAGGCTGTGGCTATGCTGTCCCACCCCAATATTGTGGCGGTGTATGATGTGAGCCGCTCCTCCGAGCTGGAGTACATCGTGATGGAACTGATTGATGGCATTACCCTGAAGCAGTACATGCAGAAAAAAGGGAACAAGCTCAACTGGCGGGAGGCGCTCCACTTTACCACCCAGATTGTCAAGGCCTTGGGTCACGCCCACAGCCGCGGTATCATCCACCGGGATATTAAACCCCACAATGTGATGGTTCTGCGGGATGGCAGCGTAAAGGTGGCCGATTTCGGCATTGCCCGGGTAGCTTCCGGTGGTCATAGTACCCTTACTCAGGAAGCGTTGGGATCCGTACACTATATTTCCCCAGAGCAGGCCAGAGGCAGTCATATTGATGCTCGCTCCGATTTGTATTCTGCGGGTGTAGTGCTCTATGAGATGATTACAGGCCGTCTTCCCTTTGAAGGAGATACTCCTGTTTCGGTGGCGATCCAGCATATTAATTCCATTCCACTGGCGCCAAGGGAGATTGATCCTTCTATTCCTGAGGCATTGGAGGCCATTACCATGAAGGCCATGGCCCCCAATCCGGACAACCGGTATTCCTCTGCAGATGAGATGTTGGCAGACCTGGAGGAATTTCGGAAAAATCCCAATATTAATTTTGACTATAAAATCAGCGATTTTATGCCCGAAACGGAGCCGGATGAGGATAAAACCCAGATACGTTCCGCCCCGTCACGGCCCAGAGAACCCAGACCCCGAACCCACAGTCAAAGGCGCAGCAGCGGCAGTGAGCGGCGTCCTAATCGCTATGAAGACGATGAGGAGGGCCGTCAGGGTACTTCTCCCTGGGTGATTGCGGCCTGTGTGGCCGTGGTGCTAATTTTCCTGGGTGGAGTTGTCTATTTTCTAAATCAGGTTTTGTTCTCTGATATCTTTGCACCTGCCACATTTTACGAGGTACCCCAGGTTGTGGGAGAGGACTATGAGAGCGCAGCGACAAATCAAGAGCTGCTGGGTCGGTTTACTCTGGTACTGGGAGATACGGTGGCCGATGAGGAGGCAGAGGCAGGCACAATCCTCAGCCAAAATCCCTCGGCCGGCAGCAAGGTAGGGGAGGATGTGACCCAGATCACCGTAACGGTCAGCGGCGGACCGGAACTGGTGGAAATGATTGATGTCTATAACATGGAGTACCAGCAAGCCTGGTTGGAATTAAATAAAATGGGGCTAAAGGTAGCGACGCCAGAATATGTGACCAACGAGGAGATTACGAAAAATTATGTGATTTCTTCTACGCCGCCCAAGGGGGCCATGCTTGCCCCTGGTACTGAGGTGCAGCTGGTCGTCAGCTTAGGGCCTGAAGTCAAGCCCACTGTCGTTCCCTCGCTCTTCGAGCGGACACTGGAGCAGGCTACCAGTGACCTGCATACCTCCAATCTGGAAGTGGGCAGGGTGGATCCGGTATATGATGACACAGTGCCCGAGGGTTACGTGGTCTATCAGTATCCTGCTGCCGGAACCACCGTGGATGAAGGGACAGCGGTCAATCTGCAGGTCAGCAAGGGCCCCGACCCTGATAAGCAGCCTCCTGAACCCCAGGAGGTGGAGAAGACTATCACTGTTACCCTGCCGGACGGTGACGAACCGATCAACGTTCAAGCTATGATGGATGGCGTAGTAATTTTCAGCGAGACCAAAGACCCCGCCATGGACCTGTCTGTAGAGATTCCGGTGAAGGGGCTGGAGGGTGAGACCAAAACAGTGACGGTCTATTTTAACGGGATACAGGCTGACATTAAAGAGGTAACCTTCTGATGACAGAAGGGATCCTGATGAAGGCCCTGAGTGGTTTTTACTATGTGGATGACGGAACCGGAATTATTTCCTGCCGGGGAAGGGGCCGGCTTCGCCGGGAGAGCGTAACCCCTTTGGTGGGGGATCGGGTACGGTTTACCCCGCTGCCGGACGGCAGCGGGGCGCTGGAGGAGATTCTGCCCCGGAAAAATCAGTTTTATCGGCCTGCGGTGGCCAACATTGACCAGTTGGTCATCATGGCCTCTGAGGCCATTCCGGTAACAGATCCTTTCCTTATCGATCGGGTGGCCGCCATTGCAGAGTACAAGGGCTGCGAATGTGTAATCTGTATCAACAAGTGTGACTTGGCCTCCGGAAGAGAGTTGGCCAGCATCTATACCGCTGCTGGCTTTCCCACCGTCCGTGTCAGTGCGAAAACCGGAGAAGGGCTGGGGGAATTAAAAGAATTGATTGTCGGAAAGGTTTCTTGCTTTACAGGAAATTCCGGCGTAGGGAAATCCAGTATTCTCAATGGTTTGGATCCGAATTTTTCCCTGGCCACTGGTGAGGTAAGTGAGAAGTTGGGGCGGGGGCGGCATACGACCCGGCATGTAGAGCTGTTCCGATTGTCCTGTGGGGCTATTGTAGCTGACACCCCCGGATTTTCTTCCTTTGATGTGGATCAGATGGAGATGTGTCGGAAGGAGGAACTGCAGCACTGTTTTCGGGAATTTGCTTCTTGCCTGGGCAAGTGCCGTTTCCTGGACTGTGCCCATATAAAAGAGCAAGGATGTGCAGTGCTGGAGGCTGTTGCCCGGAGAGAAATTCCTCCTACCAGGCACCAGAGCTATGTGCGGCTGTATCAGCAGCTTCAGGCTGTGCCTGATTGGAAACGGAAGAAAAAGTAGACAAGCAGGAGGCGCCCGAGCGGGCGTCTCCTTTTTTGTAACACTTACCGCTCCGTCACCGTATAATGGGATAGCCGGGAATGGTGAATCTATCAGGGAGGGGAGGCGTTTTCATGGGTATCGTAGTGGTACGTTCCCCGAAGTGCCTGCGGGGGTTACTGCGCAGGATGTTCGGTCTGAAGTGAAAAAGAGGCATACATTACCTGTCCTCCACATATAGTGTCACAAAGCCGGGGCCGCATTCCGTCGGCCTGACACCATGATAAGGGAGAGGACAACGACCATGGAACTGGAATTTGATCGGGACATTATCAGCAGCTATGACACAGTGGCCGACGTGACTTTATGCCAGGAAGAGACGCTGGAATCCATTGTACCGGACGCCTGCCCGGATATTGAGCGGATTGTGGATGTATGCGGTCAGGCTGCGCTCAGCGCAAAACAAGCGGGCAGTGGAGTGGCAACAGTGAGCGGTATGGTGCGGGTTTCGGTACTGTACCAGCCAGAAGGAGGCAGCGGCCTGCGGCGGATGGAACTGGGATTGCCCTTTACCTGCCAGGTAGAGGCCCCGGGATTGACCGAACAGGGGGTAGTACTGGCCTCACCCCGTCTGCGCAGTGCCGAAGCCAGAGCCCTTAACCCCAGAAAGGTGCTGCTTCGGGTAGACCTGGCGGTAGACGTCACCGCCTGCCAACCCGTCCAGAGGTCAGTGTGTCGGGGGATCCTGGAAGGAGAGCAGGCAGGGATCTGCCAACGGCAATACCAGGGGGAAAGCTATGAACTGGTTGCCGTACAGGAAAAACCCTTTACATTCTCGGATCAGATTCGGCTCCAAGGGAATCAGGCGGACGCCCCCCAGTTGTTGGCGGTACAGGCTCAACCTGTGTGTACGGAAAGCAAGCTCATTGGTAGCAAGTTAATTTTTAAAGGCTTGGTAGAAGTGACCATGCTGTTGCAGGAGGCAGGCGGAGGCCTGACCTCTGCCAGGGAGTCCCTGCCCTTTTCTCAGGTCATGGAAATTCCCCAGGGCGGGGAGGACGGGGACTGCCAGGTACAGGTTGAATTGACGCAGCTGCAATGTGATCCGGCTGTGGGAGATGAGCGGAGCATGGAGGTGGTGTTGGAGCTGCTGGCCCAGGCCAAGGTGCGTAGCCGTCGGCCGGTGACCCTCCTCCAGGATGTCTATAGTACGGCCTGGGAGATGGAGGTGGAGAGCAGTACCCAAACCCTGTGCCAGATGGGGGAGCAGTCTATGCGAACCCAGACTATACGTGAGCTGCTGGAGACGGGAGAGATGGTCCGCGGCGTGGCTGCCAGCCGTCTAAGCCTTGGGCAGGTTACCCAGACCCGGGAGGGTGCACAGCTTCTGCTCACTGCTGAGGGCTGGCTGACAGTATTGTATCTGGACGAAGAGGAGCAGGTACGATGCCTGAGGAAGATGATTCCTGTCTCCTGCCGGTTGGACTGTCCGGAGGAGTACCGCTGCATCTGTTCCTGCTCCTGTCCCGGAGAAGTATTTGCCTCGCCCTCTGCAGGGGGAGTGGAGGTGCGTTTTTCCCTGGATTTCAACTGCCTTACACTCTCCAATTTGAGTGTGGCGGCAGTGGAGCAGGCCAGGCTGGGAGAGGCCCGGGTGAGCAGAGAGGGGGCAAAACCGTCGGTAGTACTGCGTCTGCCGGTGCCCGGGGAGGGGATTTGGGAGATCGCCAAGTCCTATGGCACAACCATTCAGCAGATTCTTCAGGCCAACGAGCTGGAAGGAGAAGAATTGCCTGATGGGAAAATGCTTCTCATTCCAGGTGTGCGATAAATCATTATTGTCAGGCAAAAACCCGGTCCCATTGGGACCGGGTTTTTTACATATGACTGGGAGATTTTGACCTTTAGTCCCGCAAGGAGTTATATTCCAGAGCTTATCCTCATAGAGTGTAAGGAAACTACCGGCTGACCAAAGAGGCCGAAGGAGGAGTAGCAGTGGAAGATCGCAAAATCTACGAGGATATCGCCCTTCGTACAGAGGGCGACATCTATATCGGCATCGTGGGGCCGGTCCGTACGGGAAAATCCACTTTTATCAAGCGGTTTATGGAAACACTGGTTATCCCCAACATTGACAACGTATACCGTCGGGAACGGGCCAGAGATGAGTTGCCCCAGTGCGGTTCAGGCCGGACCATTATGACGGCAGAGCCCAAGTTCGTTCCTGAGGAGGCAGTTACTGTATCGGTGGATGGGGGAGCTGCCTTCCAGGTACGGCTTATTGACTGTGTGGGTTACATGGTTAAGGGGGCTGTGGGACAAATGGAGGGGGAGAGTGAACGCATGGTCACCACCCCCTGGTTTGACCATGAAATCCCCATGACTGAGGCGGCGGAAATTGGAACAAGGAAAGTAATTTCCGACCACTCCACCATTGCAATTGCTGTTGTTACCGATGGAACTATTACTGACATTCCCCGAGAGGACTACCTGGAACCGGAGGAGCGGGTAATCTCCGAGCTGAAAGAGCTGGGAAAACCTTTTGTGGTGCTGCTCAACTCCGCCTATCCGGAATCTGAACGGGCTCAGGCAATTCGGGCGGATATTGCCCAGCGCTACGATGTGGCCTGTGTGGCGGCAAACTGCCTGGAACTGAGCCGGGAAGAGATTAATCATGTGCTGAAAAGTGTGCTGTATGAATTCCCTCTGAAGGAACTGGATCTGTTCCTCCCACCCTGGGTGGATGCCCTGCCCCAGGAACACCCCATTAAAGCGGAGCTGTACGCCGCTATCAGAAGCGGAACAGGACAGCTGCGCCGCATTCGGGATGTGGAGCAGGCGGTGACCTCGTTCCAGGAGTGCCAGGTGGTCAGCGGGGCCCGGATCACTTCCATTGACCTGGGAACCGGTATCTCCGCGGCCACTCTGGAGCTGCCAAGGGGGCTGTTTTACGATACGCTGTCCCAGCAGTCTGGATTCCACATTGGGGATGACGGGGACTTGATGGAACTGCTCACCCAGTTAGCACAAGTAAAGGCCTCTTACGATAAGGTGGCCGATGCCCTAAAGCAAGTGGAGCAGACGGGTTACGGCATCGTGGTGCCCTCTATTGACTCTCTTGTGCTGGAGGAACCGGAGATTGTCAAGCAGGGGGGCCGGTACGGAGTGCGGCTGCGGGCCAGTGCTCCTTCCATCCATATGATACGGGCGGATATTGAGACAGAAGTCTCTCCCATTGTAGGCGGGGAGAAACAAAGTGAGGACATGGTCTCTTATCTGCTGAAAGAATTTGAAGGGGACACCTCTAAAATCTGGGAGGCCAACATCTTTGGAAAATCCCTTCACGAACTGGTAGGAGAGGATTTAAACACCAAGCTAAAGCGTATGCCGGAAGATGCCAGAGCCAAGCTGAGGGAGACTTTGGAGCGCATTATCAACGAGGGATCCGGCGGACTTATCTGTATTATTCTGTAAAAACAGAGCCCCCTGAAGCTAAAAGCTTCAGGGGGCTCTGCGCAGAAATGGAGGTTACATCTGGGTGGTCAAAACTTTCTTCAGGCGGGCAAAGCGGGGCAGGGAGTTCTCTTTAGGCTGGTTGGACTCACCCTGGATTAGGGGGAGTACATAGTCAATAAAGGGCTGCTCCACGCCGTTTCCGGCCTTGTTAATCCACTCCCGTGGAACCTTCTTTTCAAAGTTGGCCACGATGTCCAGGGGCTCCAGAGAGGTCTCGCACTTGTAACCGCCCTCCCGGGTGCACTTGAAGGCCACCATCTTATCTGTGACGCCGGAAACAGCAGCCTCTACGGCGGCGGAGCCGGCCAGCCACGCCTCGTCAATGTCAGTCTTAGAGGCGCAGTGGGAGGCGCAGCGCTGCAGTAGGGACAGCTCAATTCCCCGCACCTTGGCCCCCGTCTTCTGCTTGATGATATCAGCCAGCTTAACGGCAAGGCCGCCCAACTGAGCATGGCCGAAGCCGTCGGTGGCAGAGGTCTCCGCCTCAGAGACGAAGCGGCCGTCGGCGTAGTGAATGCCCTCAGACACGGCAACCATGCACTTGCCGGTCTTGTTGTAGATGGCGGTTACGTCGGCAATAAACTGTTCCATGTCAAAGTCCACCTCAGGCAGGTAGACCAAGTCGGGGCCGCAGCCTGTAAGGTTGGCCAGGGCGGCGGATCCGGCCAGCCAACCGGCGTGACGGCCCATGATTTCAATTACAGTCACCATGCCGGTGTCGTAAACGTGGGCATCCTGCCATACCTCGGCGCAGGAGGTGGCAATATATTTGGCGGCGGAGGCAAAGCCGGGACAGTGGTCAGTACCGTTAAGGTCGTTGTCAATGGTCTTGGGTACACCCATAATGCGGCACTGATAGCCCACTTTCTGCATATATTTGGAGATTTTGTTGCAGGTGTCCATAGAGTCGTTGCCGCCGTTGTAGAAGAAGTAACGCACATTATACTTTTGGAAGATCTCCAGGATACGCTTATAGTCGCTATCATCTACATCAGGATCCGCTAACTTGTAGCGGCAGGAGCCAAGAGCAGAGGAGGGGGTATGCTTGAGCAGCTCCAGTTCTGCGGGATCTTCCTGGGACATGTCGTAGAGCTTGTCCTCCAGGACGCCCTTAATGCCGTGGGCTGCGCCTAACACACGGGTGATGCAGTCAGCCTTCAAAGCGGTCTGGATTACACCCTGAGCGCTGGCGTTAATTACAGCGGTGGGGCCTCCGGACTGGCCAATAATACAGGCGCCGGTCAATTTCTCCATGTTTGTGTCCTCCTTAATCAATATCAGATGGGGAAAAATGGATTTAATATAGATTTTCTCCACTAAATGATAACATAAACACTTGTATTTATCAATTGTTAATGGTACAATAAGAATCGCCAAATAAGAAAAGGAGATGGTAATTATGCCATTGGTTACTACTACTGAGATGTTTAAGAAAGCCTACGACGGCGGCTACGCCATCGGTGCTTTCAACGTCAACAATATGGAGATTGTCCAGGGAATCACTGAAGCAGCCAAAGAGGTAAATGCCCCTCTGATTCTCCAGGTTTCTAAAGGGGCACGTGCCTATGCCAACCACACCTATCTGATTAAGCTGGTGGAAGCTGCTATTGAGGAGACTGGTCTGCCTATTTGTCTGCACCTGGATCACGGTGACAGCTTTGAACTGTGCAAGAGCTGTGTGGACGGAGGCTTTACCTCCGTTATGATTGACGCTTCTTCCAAGCCCTTTGCAGAGAATATTGAAATTACCAAGAAAGTGGTGGAGTACGCTCACGACCACGGGGTAGTGGTAGAGGCAGAGCTGGGCGCTCTGGCCGGCGTAGAAGATGAGGTTAATGTGTCCGCTGAAGATTCTCACTATACCCGTCCCGAAGAAGTAGAGGAGTTTGTATCTAAGACCGGATGTGACTCTTTGGCCATCGCTATCGGAACCAGCCATGGCGCTTATAAGTTTACTGCAGCCCAGTGCACCCGGAACGAGAAAGGCGAACTGGTACCCCCGCCCCTGCGCTTTGATATTCTGGATGAGGTGGTCAAGCGCCTGCCCGGCTTCCCCATTGTGCTTCATGGCTCCTCCTCCGTCCCCCAGAAGTTTGTGCGCATGATCAACGAAAACGGCGGCAAAATGCCTGATGCTGTGGGTATTCCTGAGGAGCAGCTGCGCAAGGCTGCCCAGGGTGCCGTGTGTAAGATCAATATTGACTCCGACCTGCGTCTGGCTATGACCGGGACAATCCGTCAGTTCTTCAATGAACATCCTGACAAGTTTGACCCCCGGGAGTATCTGAAGCCCGCCCGTGCCAACATCAAGGAACTGGTCAAGCACAAGCTGGTCTATGTGCTGGGTTGTGACGGTAAGGCCTGAGCGTATTTTAACCAAAACAAATCATTTGGCCCTGTGTGCCTTCTGGTGCACAGGGCTGGATTTTTGTGAAAAAAGCTTAGATTTTATAAAAGCAAGAGATTGTGGTTGACAATGGGGTGAATCTATGGTAATGTGTGACCACTGCGAGGAAAAGGAAGAGTAGCCAGATGAAGCCCTGCCCAGAGAGCCCCCAGGTGAGTGAGATGGGGGAGAGGGAATTTGGTGAATACACCTTGGAGCAGCCGCCTGAACCGCATGTCAGCGTAGTAGGGGACAGGCCGGGAGCGCCCGTTACCGCGTGGGAGTCCAGCACTCCATGAGACCCTCTCCGTGAGGAGTGGGTAAGCCAGAGGTGGTACCGCATAAGTTGCCCTCTGTCCCGTTCGGGACAGAGGGCTTTTGATTTTTCCGACTTTAGAGTACCTGCGGCTGCAGGCTGCATAGCAGCCTATAGTATGCGTGCCTGGGGAGGAGGGAGAATGCGAGGAAAAACCTGGCTGTAAACTGTAAATTTATTCGGTAAAGGAGTAGAGAGCTATGACCTGTTATGAGGAACTGAAGGCCCGGGGCCTGATTGCTCAGGTGACCAACGAGGAAGAAATCTCCAAAATGATTAACGAGGGGAAAGCGGTATTCTATATCGGTTTCGACCCTACAGCAGATTCCCTCCACGTAGGTCATTTTATGGCCCTGTGTCTGATGAAGAGGCTGCAAATGGCGGGTAACCGTCCCATTGCCCTTATCGGCGGAGGTACTGGCTATATTGGGGACCCCTCCGGTCGCACTGACATGCGCAATATGATGACCCCTGAGAATATCCAGCATAACTGCAATTGTTTTAAAAAGCAAATGGAGCGCTTTATTGAGTTCGGCGAAGGCAAGGCCCAGATGGTGAACAATGCCGATTGGCTGCTGGGGCTGAATTATATTGAACTGCTCAGAGAGGTGGGAGCCTGCTTCTCCGTGAACAATATGCTGCGGGCCGAGTGCTACAAGCAGCGCATGGAAAAAGGGCTCAGCTTTCTGGAATTTAATTATATGATCATGCAGTCCTACGACTTCTATTACCTGTTCCAGCATTACGGTTGCAACATGCAGTTTGGCGGTGATGACCAGTGGTCCAATATGCTGGGCGGAACGGAGCTGATTCGCCGTAAACTGGGCAAGGATGCTCATGCTATGACCATTACCCTGCTGCTTAACTCGGAGGGGAAGAAGATGGGAAAGACAGCCAAGGGTGCCGTGTGGCTGGATCCCAATAAGACTTCCCCCTATGAGTTTTACCAGTACTGGCGCAATGTAGGGGACGGGGATGTGCTCAAGTGCCTGCGGATGCTTACCTTCCTGCCCCTGGAGAAGATTGACGAAATGGATAAGTGGGAGGGAAGCCAGTTGAACGCCGCCAAAGAGATCCTGGCCTATGAGCTGACCAAGCTGGTCCATGGCCAGGAGGAAGCGGACAAGGCCCAGGAGGCGGCCAAAGCTCTGTTTGTAGGGGGCGGTGACATGAGCAATGTGCCTGCCACAACCCTCACCTCGGAGCAGCTTACAGATGGGGTCATTGGTATCCTGGACATGATGGTAGCCTGCAAGCTTGCCCCCTCAAAAAAAGAGGCACGTCGCCTGGTGGAGCAAGGCGGCGTGGAAGTCAACGGGGAGAAGGTGACTGCTGCTACTGCCAGTTATACCGCCGCTGACCTGGCGGGGGAAGGCCTGATGGTGAAAAAGGGTAAGAAGGTGTTCCACCGAGTACAAATGTAGGTGGTCGGGTGACGACCTTTAGCTAAGCGCTAAGTAAATAAAGGGGCCGTTGCAGGATTTTTCATTCTGCAACGGCCCCTTTTAATTTTTGAAATTTTTTAAAAATAAAAAATAAAGGTGGGGACAGGACTGGAGGATTGCCCCTTTTGACAGTCCGGAAATTTTTGCTTTCTACTTAGAGAACAGATAAATTACTGCTATAACCGTCAGCTCACCATTTCCGGTACTTACTGCACACACTTCAACTTTGAGCGCACGGCGCTGATGCTCAGCGACATGGATTTCAGTGCTTTTATTGGCCCTGAGCAGATCTTTGACCTTGACGATTGCGAGCAGGCCTTTGCCGCGCACCTCAGCGGGAAATACCCCAAAATTGTAATTCGCTGCAATCAAATTGAGGGCGAATAAGAAAGAAGGTCATAATAGATGAGCGCAAATAAACTTACCACCATTCCAGAGTTGGAGAATAAGTGTGTAGATATCCGCAGTAACCTGCTGAACTTTATCTACCGGATTGGAATGGGTCACCTGGGCGGGGAGCTGTCCATTGTTGAAATGACTGTGGCCCTGTATTACAAGTATCTGAACTTTGATGTATTGGATCCCCACAAGGAGGGGAGGGACCGCTTTATCCTGTCAAAGGGCCACTGCTCCGAGACCCTATACACTATCTTTTCCGACCAGGGTGCCTACACCCAGGACTATATGGTGGAGCACTTTGAGAACCTGGATCAGTATAAGTTCGGCATGCATTCCAACCGGAAAAAGTGCCCGCAGATTGAGGTTTCTGCCGGCTCTCTGGGCCACGGTCTCCCCATTGCTGTAGGGTATGCCTTAGGTGCTCGTTACCGCAAGGAGAACTACCGGGTAATCGTAATGATCGGTGACGGTGAGTTTGATGAGGGCACGAACTGGGAGGCTCTGATGAGCGGCGCCCACTATCAGCTGAACAATCTCGTGTGCATTCTAGATAAGAATGGACTGCAGATGACCGGAAAGACCGACCAGGTGATGAATCTGGGCGACGTGGCAGCTAAAGTCAGTGCCTTTGGCTGGAACGTCATCAATGTAGAGGACGGCAACGACATGGCCCAGGTCTGCGCCGCACTGGATCAGCTACCTGAGCGGGATTACACAAAGCGCGCCAAGCCCACCTTTATCATCTCCAACACCGTTAAGGGCAAGGGTGTCAGCTTCATGGAGGGCAATCACAAGTGGCACGGCGGCGGCATCAGCGAGGAAGATCTGAAGATTGCTCTGGCCGACGTGGCGAAAATGAGAAAGGCGTGATAAAGTATGGCAGCAAAGACCACATATGATTTCGATATGATGCTTTCCAACGCCCGCGAAGCCTACGGCGAGGAGCTGTATAAGATGGCCTGCGAGGGTAAGGATTTTGTGTTTACCTTCAGCGACAACGTCGCTCCGTCTTCCTCCGCTGGTAAACTGCTCCGGGATTTCCCCGAGCGTTGCTTTAATTTCGGCATTGCCGAACCCGATCAGGTGGGTGCGTCTGCTGGTTTGGCACTGGCTGGCTGCACGGTTTTCTCCCAGATATTTGGCCCGTTTTTACCGCTGCGTGCCGCGGACCAGATTCACACTGACATTGCCTATAACGATGTTAAGGTTCGTCTTAAGGAATTTGGCGCAGAGACTCTGATCGGAATAGGCGGCGGAAAGGTTGTAGATTCTGTCAAGGCTGCGGCGTTCAAGTGTAGGCTGCTCAACGAGGTCATTATTCCTACCATCGCTGCCACCGATGCCTATACCAGTGCGGCTTCCTGTATCTATGGTGAGGAAACCCACATGATGATTGAGGCCATCAACTCCCCCAAGAATCCAGACTTGGTTCTGGTGGACACGGAGATTCTGCTCAATGCACCGGTGCGTCAGTTTGTCTCCGGTATGGGGGATGCCCTGTCTACCTATGTGGGTGGCTTGGTCTGCCAGCAGAACTATCTGAATAACCACCACGGCGGGGTGGGTACCCACAGCGCTTTGGCCATTGCTAAGCTGTCTTATGACATGCTGTTCCAGTATGGTCGTCAGGCAAAGCTTGCCGCAGAAAAAAAGGCGATCAGCGATGCATTTAATGCTATAATAGAAGTAAATATCCTGATGAGCGGAATGGGCTTTGAGAACAATGGCTCTTCCTCCGATCACAGCTTCTATTTCGGAACCCTGGCGCTGCCAAATCGGGAGGAGTATGTATACCACGGCGAAGGGGTGGCGTTCTCTACCTGCTGTCAGCTGGTTATGCAGGGCGCTTCCAATGAGCAGTTGGATGAGGTGTACCGCTTCTGTCGGGATGTAGGGCTTCCCATCACCTTTGACGACATGCATTTGAGCGACCTGACGGATGAGGAGTTTGACATTATGACCCGCGCGGCTTTGGATCAGGCGTTCATCCATAACCAGCCCTTTGAAGTAACTTATGAAAAGGTACTGGGTGCCTACAAGGCTGCGGACGCCATTGGTCACCTTTACCATGAAGGAGGTTCTCTGCTGTAACATGTTGAACGAACGGCGATATATGAAAAATATTGTGGAGCTCCCTCTTTCTGGCTATAAGTTTGTTCTGTATTATGCAGAACTTCTCAACCAGGGGATTGCGGAATTCCCTCACAATCACCCTATGTATGAGGTGTATTTTGTGCTGGAGGGAACTCTCATCATCGACATTGCCGGGCAGAAGTATACCATTGAGGCTGGCCAGGCCTGTATACTGGCTAAAGACATTAAGCACCATGTGTACTATAACCCGGATGTACCGAAACAGTATTTCGCCGTGATATTCGACCTTGTTCCATGTGAGCGTTTGTCTATGAACGGGCCGGATGGGCCGCTGGAGTTTTCCGATGTCCAGCAGGCCCTCCGTCCTGTCAATGCCATGGGATTTCATATGTTACAAAGTGGTTCTGACGCCGAACGGATTGTCAGGCTGATTCAGTCGGAGCTGATTGAAAGACGGCTGGGCTGGAACACGCAGGCTGTGCTGCTGTGCTATCAGTTTGTGATAAGGACGCTGCGCCAGATAGACATTGGAGACGCGCGGGATCAACAGTTTGCCGGGCGGGAGAACCTGGCTATGTCGGTGTCCATGTATATCCACAAGCATTATCCAGAAAACATGTCGGTGGAGAGCGCTTCGGAGGCATTGAATATCTCACCGCGGCACTTGAACCGGGCTTATAAAGCTATGTTTTCCACCACATTTATGCGCAACGCCAACCTGCTACGCATTGCTTACGCCAAGAATTTTCTCTGTAAGACCGATGACTCCATAGACAGCATTGCAGAAAAAATCGGCTTTACTTCTTCCCGAGTTTTGTAAAAGCTGTTTCAGCAGTATGAAGGTCTGTCATTGTCCCAATACCGTGCCCAGCACCGTCCCGGCAACCGAGATGAGACTGACGATAAGGGTTAAGCCCCATAGGTACACAATGTGGACCTAGTGCCGTGAAGGTTGAGTACGATGACATTGATCTGGCGCTAATTGGCCCTATGGGATGCGGCATCCAGACTGGTGCAGGAGCTGTGCTCAACCGTCTGCGCCCGGAGTTCGGATCCTCTATCGCAGTATTTGGCTGTGGCACTGTGGGCATGAGTGCCATCATGGCCGCCAAGATAGCTGGCTGCCAGACAATTATTGCTGTGGGCGGCAACCCCAGGAGTTTGGAACTGGCCAAGGAGCTGGGGGCTACCCATACCATTAACCGCAAGGAAGTAGACGACATCGTGGGGAAAATCAAGAACGAAATTGTTCCCGGCGGTGTGAACTACGCCATTGATACTTCCGGCGTGGCCGACTTTGTGAAGAAAGCTCTGGCCAGTTGCCGCTTCATGGGTACTGCGGTGGTGCTGGGTGCCACAGGAGACGTGACCTTTAATATCCAGGCTGAGCTGATGGGGGATGCCAAGAGCCTCATCGGAATTGTTGAGGGTGATTCTATTCCTAAGCTGTTTATTCCAAAGTTGTTGGAGTACTATAAAAGGGGAATGTTCCCCTTCGACAAGCTGGTAAAGTTCTATCCCTTCGAGGAGATCAACCGGGCATTTGAGGAGTCTGGAGCAGGTAAGTGCATTAAGGCCGTGCTGCGCATGGACTGACTCCTTTTCCTGAAAACTGTAATATAAAATTAGATTTTTAAAAAGACCGAGTGGGCAGCCTTTAAAAGGGATGTCCACTCGGCCTTTTGTTCAGTTGTTTTAGCGGTTTTGAGTTCCAGGCCAAACAGCATGGAATCCACTGGCAAGAAAATATGGGCCCACTACAGAATCATAATGTTCTGCAGTGGGCCCGTATCTATGCAACAAGTATCTGGTGGAAAAATCAGCCCTTGACGATGGCGGCAGTGTCAGCCGCAATCATCAGCTCCTCATTGGTGGGGATGACCAGAATCCGAACCTTGGAGTCATCAGTAGCTACGTCTACCTCTTGCCCGCGGACCTTGTTCTTTTCAGGATCCAACTTAACACCCATGTACTCCAGACCCGATACACTGTCAGCACGGGTCTCAGGACCATTCTCGCCTACACCAGCAGTGAAGATGATGGCGTCCACTCCGCCCATAGCGGCGGCGTAGGAGCCAATATACTTCTTAACACTGTAGCAGAAAGAATCCAGTGCCAACTGAGCCCGCTGGTTGCCCTGGGGAGCGGCAGCCTCCAGATCGCGGAAGTCGGAGGACACGCCGGAGATACCCAGCACACCGGACTTCTTGTTCAGGATGTTCAGGGTCTGGTCAATGTCCCAGCCGTGCTTGTGCATCAGGTACTCCAGAATGCCGGCATCAATGTCACCGCAGCGGGTGCCCATGGGCAGGCCTGCCAGGGGAGTAAAGCCCATAGAAGTGTCCACGCTCTTACCGCCGTCCACAGCGGTGATGGAGGAGCCGTTGCCCAGGTGGCAGGAGATGAGCTTGAGCTGCTCAATGGGCCTACCCAGCATGGCGGCAGCCCGCTGGGTAACGTACTTGTGAGAGGTGCCGTGGAAACCGTAGCGGCGCACCTTGTCCTCAGTGTAGTACTCATAGGGCAGGGCATAGGTGTAGGCCACGGGGGGCATAGTCTGGTGGAAGGCGGTGTCGAACACAGCCACCATGGGAGTGCCGGGCATGAGAGACTGACAGGCCTGGATGCCGATAATGTTGGCGGGGTTGTGGAGAGGGGCAAGAGGGTTGCACTCCTGGATAGCTTCCATCACCTCGTCGGTGATGAGGACAGAAGAGGCAAATTTCTCCCCACCGTGAACCACACGGTGGCCAACAGCGTCAATTTCCTTCATGGAGGAGATAACCCCTCTGTCTGGATCAACCAGGGCATTAAGCACCGCCTGAATTGCCTCGGAGTGGGTGGGCATAGCTACATCAGCCGCTTTAATGGGCTCCTTGTCCGCAGGCTTATAGGTGAACTTTCCATCAATCCCAATACGCTCACAAAGACCCTTTGCCAATACCTGTTGGGTTTCCGGGTTGAGCAACTGATACTTCAAAGAAGAACTGCCTGCATTAATGACCAGAATGTTCATGGGGAATCGAACTCCTTCACAAATCAAATTTCTCATGTTTTGATTGCCTTGTACTCCGGGATGCATTACAATAAAACAAGTATCGTGAGATATGGTTCTATTTTAATCCTTTTTCCCAGGAAGGACAACCGCTTTTTGCGAAAAAGCCCAAGTTTTTCTTGCCTAAGGAGGTGTTCCCTTGCCAACCATCGGGATCGTGGCTGAATATAATCCGTTTCATACCGGCCATGCCTACCAGATTGCCCAGACACGCCGGGCCATGGGGGAGGAATCCCCGGTGGTAGCGGTGATGAGCGGAAACTGGGTTCAGCAGGCCAATTGTGCTGTGGCGGACAAGTGGACGCGGGCTGCATTGGCGCTGCTTGGGGGGGTGGATGTGGTCCTGGAGCTGCCCACGGTCTGGGCAACAGCCTCCGCGGAGTCCTTCGCCCGAGGCGCAGTGTCTCTTTTGGCCGGAAGCGGTGTGGTAGAGGTTCTTTCTTTTGGAAGCGAATGCGGAGATATGAAGGCTTTGGAACGTGTGGCAGGGGGACTGAACCACCCGCGTTACGCCCAGAAGCTGCTCCAAAACTTGGCCTCTGGCCATCCTTATGCTTCGGCCCGGCAGACTGCTGTGCAGGCTCTTGTAGGGAGGGAAGCGGAAATACTTGCCACGCCAAACAACAACCTGGGTGTAGAGTATATTCGCGCGTTGAGCACTTTAGGGAGAAACATCCGGCCCTATACTGTGCTGCGGCAGGGAGCAGCACACAACAGCCCGAACCTCCCGGAAGGAACAGCTTCTGCGCCCTTTGTGTCAGCTACCTGGTTGCGCCGTGCGCTGACGGAGGGACGATGGGAGGAGGCGGAGTATTATCTGGGCACAGCGAGCCGGCGGCTGCTGGAAAGTCGGGGAGAGCTCCCCAGCCTGGAGCGGCTGGAGCGGGCCATGCTGGCCCGGGTAAGAACCATGTCCTTGGGGGATTGGGAGGCTCTGCCGGACAGTGGGGCGGCAGAGGGGCTGCCACGCCGGTTGGAGCGCGCAGGCAGACAGGCCCGCTCCATGGAGGAATTTTTTGCTTTGGCCAAGACCAAGCGGTATACCCACGCCAGGCTGCGCCGTCTGGCTCTGTGGGCTTTGTTAGGGCTGACGATTTCGGAAATTCCTGCTCGCCCCCCATATCTGCGGGTGCTGGGCTTCAGCCAGCGGGGAGAGGGTGTGTTGAACGAGATGCGGTAACGAGCCAGCCTTCCTATGCTCACAAAGCCTGCCAGTGTCCGCCGTCTGGGTGAAGACAGCCGCCGTCTGCTGGATCTGGAGGCCCGATGCACCGACCTTTACGATCTGTGCCTGGCTCACATCCCTATTCCAGGGAGGGAGTGGAGGACTGGGGCTGTCTTCCTGGGAGAGGACGGACTCACATGGCTGACAGGAGCTGGATATGAAAAGAGAGAATAGAACAATAATATGGTGGCTGTTACCGGTTCTGCTGGTTGTTCCAATTTCCCTCGTAGGATTATTTTATCTGCTTCAAGACAACCGGGAACTGATGAACACCTGGGTGTTTGGGGTAATGGCTCCTTTGGAGCAGGCGTTAGGGCACCTTTGGAGCTGGGCCCCTTTCTCTGTTGCAGAGGTATTGGCGGCTATCAGCTTGGCAGGGAGCCTGGGATGGCTGATTTGGTCTGGGGTAGGCTGGATAAGGAGCAGAAACTGGCAGAGAGGGGTACGGCGCCTGCTGGCGCTGGCAGCTGTGTGGCTGTGGTTGTGGTGTGGCTTGTGCTGGCTTTGGAATGCAGCCTATTACGCAGACACCTTTGCACAGCGCAGCGGATTGGAAAGCACACCCTACTCCACGGAGGAACTGGCTGCTGTGACTGCCTGGTTTGCCAGACAGGCCGCAGAGCTGTCTGGGCAGGTGAGCCGGGATGAGGAGGGACACTTTGCCCGAGAGCTTGGTACATATTTTTCCGGCGGACCCGCTATATATGAAAATCTGGCAAGGGAATTCCCTTGTCTGGACATCCCTTCTGTCCGTGCCAAGCCCCTGCTCTGTTCCAAACTGCAGAGTGCTCTGGGCTTCACAGGAGTTTACTTTCCCTTCACCGGGGAGGCCAATGTGAATGTAGATGCTCCTGCATGTCTGATCCCAGCTACCATTGCTCATGAGATGGCACACCAGCGTATGGTAGCCTCCGAACTGGAAGCAAACTTCGTAGGGATTGCCGCCTGTGTCACCAGTGACAGTGTGGTGTTTCAATATTCCGGATATCTGATGGGCCTTATCCAGCTGTGCAATGCCCTTTATCCGGTGGATGCTGAAGGTTGGCAGGATATTGTGCAGACATATTTTACTCCGGAGCTGTCCACGGACTGGGAGGATAACAACGCCTACTGGGCTGCCTTTGCCTCACCGGTAGGGGATACCGCTGAGCAGGTGTATGATTCTTTTTTGAAGGGCAACGATCAGGAGCTGGGTGTGCGTTCCTACGGGGCCTGTGTGGATTTGCTGGTGGCCTATTTCTTGCCCAACGCGGACTGAGAAGAAAAAATCCGGAACCGGGGAACCCGGTTTCGGATTTTTTGTAGCTGTGCAGAGGATGGCTTATCCCGCCGGGGTAAAGAAGGTGACCAACTGGCCAATGAGGATCATCAGCATTCCTGCAGGGGCCACAAAGCGGATACAGAAGGAGAAGAAGGCGTATAGTCCGCCCTGAAAGCGATGGCCCTGAGCACAGACCTCTTCCTGAATCAGTTTGGGACCGATGACCCAGCCCACAAGGATAGACATGATGAGAGCCCCCAGAGGCATGGCTACACCCTCGGAGATGAAATCCATAAAGTCCAGCCAGGTGGCCGACAGACTCAGCCCGGTTCCCTGGAAGGGGATCCACAGGCCGTTGGAACCCAGGCCGTCCAGAGCCACCAGAGCGGATTCCACCATCACAGCCAGGCAGACAAGTCCCACAATTTTTCCCCGGTTGCCATAGTGTCCCCTCACGGCGGCTCGATCCAGGAAAAAGGTGACCAGCACCTCAACCAGGGCGATGGCGGAAGTGATAGCAGCCAGAGAGACCAGTAGATAAAACAAAATGCCAAACAGCGGCCCCAGGGACCCCATGGCGTTAAATACATCCTGAAGGGTAATAAACAGCAGCTTGGGACCAGATAGCTCAGCCCCTGCTCCCCCAAGGGCAAACGCGGCAGGGAGAACTGCTATCCCGGCCATAACAGCCACCAGGGTGTCAGAGACAATGACCAGAACAGCATTTTTGACCAGGCTCTCCTTCTTGCTCAAATAGGAGCCGTAAGTGACAGTGATTCCCATGGCCAGAGAGAGGGAGAAGAACATTTGTCCGCCGGCGGCAGAAAGCACCCCAACGAAATTCTCACGCAGGGGGGTAAAATTTGGAGTAAACATGAATCGCAGTCCCTGTCCTGCTCCTGGCAGGGTGACAGAGCGGATAATGACCACAACCAGCATAAGAAATAAGGCTGGCATCCCCACTTTATTAAAACGTTCAATGCCCTCCTTGATACCGCCCCTGATAATAAGGTAGCAGGCAGCAATGAATAAGAGGGTAAACAGGAGGGACAGAGGTTGGTTTGTGAGCATATCGTGGAAAGATTGGGCACCGGAGAGATGAGAAATGCGAGAAACTCCAATTAATTCTGAAAAATTAAGAACCATATACTGAAGGCAATAGCCTCCCAGCACAGTGTAGAAACTTAAAATGAGGAAGGGGGAGAGCATGGCTAACCAGCCGATGAAAGTCCCCCAGCGCCCGCACACGCTTTGATAGCTGAGCAGGACGCTGCGTCCAACCCGGCGGCCGATGGCCAATTCAGAGAGCATGATAACAAATCCGATGGTAGCGGCCAGAATCAGATAGATAACGAGAAAGGCGAAGCCGCCGTTTCCCCCCATTTTATTGGGAAAGGCCCAGATATTACCAAGTCCCACCGCAGCGCCCACAGTTGCCAAAAGGAACCCCAGGTTGCTGCCCCACTGTCCTCGGTGGTGGTGTTCCATAAAAAGTCCTCCTTATTTCGCTGTTGGCTGTTTCCCTTATACCATGCCCCAAAATATACGGAACAGCCATTATTCTAGCAGATAAATAGAAGAAAAGTCAACGGAAGACGGGAAAATAGAGGGGATGGGGAAACAGGGAAAGATTTTTTTCCCTTTCTTCTGCTGCGGGCTTGCAGCCAAATGTGGTCTATATTATAATGTTGGGGAATGTTGGAAGGTGTCAAACCAACAAAAGAGGAGGTCGTAGCAATGGATTACGCAAAAGAAAGCCTTCGGCTTCACGGGGAGTGGAAGGGAAAAATCGAGGTAGTAGCCACAGTGCCTGCTGACAGCAAGGATGCCCTCTCTCTGGCATATACGCCTGGGGTGGCTCAGCCTTGCCTTGCCATTCAGGAGGATCCCGGCAAGAGCTATGAGCTGACTCGAAGACATAACCTGTGTGCTGTCATTACCGATGGTTCCGCAGTGCTGGGCTTGGGCGATATTGGCCCTGAGGCCGGTATGCCAGTCATGGAGGGCAAGTGCGTGCTGTTTAAGACCTTCGGAGGAGTGGACGCCTTCCCTCTTTGTGTCAAGACCCAAGATGTGGATGAATTTGTCCGTACAGTTTATAATATCTCCGGCTCCTTTGGAGGCATTAACCTGGAGGACATTTCCGCGCCCCGGTGCTTTGAAATCGAACGCAAGCTGAAAGAGATGTGCGATATCCCTATTTTCCATGACGATCAGCACGGAACTGCTATCATTACCCTGGCCGGTCTCACCAACGCCTTGAAGGTGGTAGGCAAGCGGAAGGAAGAAGTGAAGGTAGTTACCTCCGGCGCCGGGGCTGCTGCCATCTCCATTGTGAAACTGCTCCTGTCCGCGGGCTACAGACATATTACGATGTGCGACCGGAAGGGGGCCATCTATGCTGGCCGGGATGGGCTGAACTGGATCAAAGAGGAGATGGCTCAGGTCACCAATTTGGACAGGAAGGCCGGTACCCTGGCCGATATATTGGTGGGAGCCGATGTGTTTATCGGCGTGTCCGCCCCCGGCACCGTGACTACCGAGATGGTAAGAACCATGAACAAGGACGCGATTGTCTTTGCCTGTGCCAACCCGACTCCGGAGATTTTCCCCGATGAGGCCAAGGCGGGAGGGGCCCGGGTGGTGTCCACCGGCCGCCGCGACTATCCCAACCAGATTAACAATGTGCTGGCATTCCCTGGGGTGTTCCGGGGCGCTTTTGATGTGCGGGCCAGTGATATCAACGAAGAGATGAAAATGGCCGCTGCCCGGGCACTGGCCGAACTTATCTCCGAGGATGAGTTGAGCGAGGAGTACATTATTCCCCAGGCCTTTGACAAGCGGGTAGGGCCGGCAGTGGCCGCTGCCGTGGCCCGGGCCGCCAGGGACACCGGGGTCAACCGTATTTGAAGGATATAAAAACACGCGCCTGTCAGGCGCGTGTTTTTATATGAATTACATTTTAACACCAAGAGAGAAGTTCATTTACCTCTTTGCGTTTGGGGGCAGAGAGAGTAAGTTGGGGGTCTGGATAGCCCACAGCAATGAGGGCCATCAGTTCTTGCTCTTCAGGCAATTGCAGATACGATTCCAGCCCCTTGCGGTCAAATACCCCCATAATGACCGTACCAAGCCCCAGGTCGTGGGCGGCCAGGCAGAAAGTTTGGGCAGCAATGCCGCAGTCGTAGTACTGCCAGCCCTCACCTCGGTCGGTTGTATAGGAACCGTCCCGCTCAAAGCCACAGCGACCTTTGACAAAGGTCTGGGCGATGAGCAGGGGGGCGCTGGCGATAATGTTTGGGTTGTTGGAGCCGGACAGACAGAAGCGGTCGATAATGGCTTGCTGTACGGCGGGATCTTCAATGGCAATGTAGCGGCTGATTTGAGTGTTCTTCCAGCTGGGGGCATAAGCGGCCAGGGAGATGACCTGCTCCAGCAGGGCGTGGGATACCGGCTGGTTGGTAAACGTGCGTACACTGCGTCGGGTAAGAATGCAGTCCTGAGCGTCCATAAAACAGCAACCTCCTTTGGATAATGAATTAGGATAACACTATGGTAGTCCGCAGAGAAGAGATTGTCAAGCGGAAGGGGCTGTTCCTTGTTAACCCAAGCAGTGGTGGTTGGAAATCTGTCGGTAATAGTAGCACCTACTTGAAGAACAACGTCAGGATAGAAGAGAAGACGTTGTGTCATATATAACAGGAAGCAGCAGTGTGGTATGATAGGATTAGAATAAAATTTATATGGCAACTAATAGTTGCCATATAGTTGGTAGCCAAGAAGGAAGATTTTCGGTATGACTACAGTGAAAAGGAGGTGCAAGTCATGACATTGGGAGAAAGGATTAAGAGCTGTCGGCAGGACTCAGGTATGTCACAAGAGAAGGTTGCTGAATTAGTGGGGGTAAGCCGCCAAGCTGTTACAAAATGGGAAGCAGGCCAGTCTGCCCCGAATACAGAAAACCTGTTTAAGTTGGCTCAGATATTTGGCACAACAGTCGACTTACTGCTTCCCTCACAGGAAACCGGGCTCTCTCCGGCAGAACAAATTTACTACCTATATAAAATGGAGGAAGAGAAAAGGAGGATCGAAAAAAGGCAGCGACAAAAGAAAAATATTTTGACTGCCCTGCTGATTGCTGGTGGATATATCATCCTCTATTTCATTGGCCGTGTCGTCTGGTGCGACCTATCGTGGAGTAATTTTGTCGGATGGCTCTTTACAGCAACGCCAACCGGCCAGCACAGTTACCTTTACGGATGGCTTCTCAGCAGCAATCTGTTCTGGTATGCCACGGTGCTGTCTGTCATCCCCGCACTTTTCGGAAAGCAGAGGTTTTCTTACACTGTACTGGCTGGATTTACACTTGGACTACTGCTCGGGATGGTATTTGGTCCCTATCCTGAAGGTACGGGATGGGGACAGGGTCACTATGGTTGGGCTATTTGGGGTGTAGTTTTCTTCACATCGATGGTCATAGGTATCATCGTGGAGCGGCACCAGAAAAGCACAGCTGTAAATTAAGCCGGCAGTGTCGTTGAACAAACAAAAGAAGAGACTTTGCCCGCAAACAAAAAAGTGGAAAGTAATTACACCTAGTATCAGAGTAGGGCTCCCTCAAAAAATGTGAAAGGGAGCCTTACTTTTTCTATTGTCACCAATAAATTTCAATTTTTCTTAAGGCCGAGTCTTGGGGCTGCTCCTTGTTCCCAAGACCTTTTGGAGATAAACAGCGTTATCCCCGTAGATTTTATTCGCTTTTACCTTGCACTTAAAGAAGGCCGGTAAATTGCTACTAAAAAAGAGGAATTTATTCTTCTTTTCATTTTAATAAAACCGTGATAGAATAATCACATATGTAAACTTGGCGGGGGAGGGCGTCCATGATCATCCTAGGTATTGACCCGGGGGTGGCCACCATTGGATTTGGCGTACTGGAAGCGGTTCGGGGCAAAAACCGGCTTATTCAGTACGGGGTTATCACCACTCCGCCGGGTATCCCCTTGTCCAGCCGCCTGTTCCAGATATCCAATGATATGGAGCAGCTCATCCGCACTTTCCATCCAGACGAGATGGCAGTGGAGGAGCTGTTTTTTACCAAAAATATTACCACCGGCATTGCGGTAGCCCACGGCCGTGGAGTGATCCTCCTGGCGGCAGAAAAACTGGGGGTGCCTGTGTTTGAATACACGCCCATGCAGGTAAAACAGGCGGTAGTGGGCTATGGAGGAGCGGAGAAGCGGCAGGTCATGCTCATGACCCAGCGGCTTTTGGGAATGAAGGAGGTTCCACGGCCAGATGACGCCGCCGACGCCTTGGCTATCGCTATCTGTCACAGCCGGGCGGCCACCTCCCTGTTAAACACCGAGCGGATTTTCAACCCCAAGAAATATGACACGAGGTAGCAAATATGTTTTATTATCTCTCCGGTACAGTAGCCCACATGGAACCCTATCTGGCCGTCATAGACTGTGGTGGCGTGGGCTATGCCTGCCGCACCACCAGTTATACACTCTCCGCCCTGAAAAAAGGCGACAAGGGAAAACTCTTTACATACCTGAATGTTCGGGAAGATGCGATGGAACTCTATGGGTTTGCCACGCAAGAAGAGCTGAATCTGTTCCAGCAGCTTATCTCTGTCTCTGGGGTGGGGCCGAAAGCGGCGCTGTCCATTCTCTCGGCCAGCACCCCTGCCAATCTGGCCTTGTCCATTATTACCGGGGATGAGAAGGCCCTTACCTGTGCCCAGGGTGTGGGGAAGAAGATTGCCCAGCGGGTAATTCTGGAGCTGAAGGATAAGTTGGCAAAGGGCCAGACTGTAGGGGGCGCCGGGGAGCGCTACGGCGGCACCGGGGTCACGGTCATCCCGGAGAACAAGCTCTCCGAGGCCAGTGCAGCGTTGGCCGTATTGGGTTACTCCCAGGGGGAGATCAATTTGGCCCTCAAGGGCATTGATCTGGACAGCCTGACCTTGGAGGAGATTATCAAACAGGCTCTGAAGCGAATGATGAAGGGATGAGGAGTGTGGAGGATCACAGAACGGCAAAGACTGCAGTGAAAAGCGGCATTACCTTTGGTACCTGTCTGGCCATGGTGATTTCCTACACAAATTGGCACTCGGTGGGGTGGGCTATTTTTCATGGCCTGCTCAGTTGGGTGTACGTAATCTATTACCTCTTTCGGTATTAAAGGGAGAAACGTATGCTGATTGTCTTTCTTGGAGTGATAGCTCTGTTTGTGCTGCTGGGCGTAGTGTTTTCCAAGGGGAAGGGCGCTTTCCTTATTGCCGGGTATAACACCGCCTCTAAGGTGAAAAAGGAGGAGTATGACGAAAAGGCCCTGTGCCGCTATATGGGGAAACTCATGTTTGCTCTGGCAGGGTGCTGGGTTCCGGTGGCAGTGGGTGCTATGCTGGATTGGATGTGGCTGCTCTGGCTGGGTCTTGGATTATATGTAGTTGTCATTTTAGGCGGTGTGATTTATGCCAACACAGGCGGCCGTTTTTTGAAAGAAAAATAGGGGGAAGGGCTGTGGCAAAATTTGAGTGTGAGCTTCAGGGAGACTTTGACCAAACTCTGGAGTATTTGCATAAAGGCATTCTGGAGGGCAGCATGTCCGCCAGTTACGAGGATGAGAGTTACTGCCAGCGGGCAGGAGTGCGCTGCTGCGTGCGGGTGTACGAGAGGTACAGTATGGCCGGCGGAAACCGCCTGTCCATGACCCTAACCCTGGTGGGGGATGGGGAGAAGCTGTTTTTGTCGGCCATTACCTCCGGGGGCAGCCAGGCTCTGTTTTTTAAGATAAATACCTGGGGGGAAGCGGCCTTCCTGGACACGTTCCGGGAGCTTGTGCAGCGCCTTTAATCCACTCCCGTCCGACCGGGTTTGCAGGTTATTGTTAGAGCGGCCGTTCGTGCCCGGCTGGAAGGCTGTGTGAGCAGAGACACTGGTTACGAAAGGAATGGAATCCTTTGAGCATTGACTTTTCTAATACGGAGTTTGACCCCAGAGAGCTGGAGGAGCCCCTGGTGACCACCTCCCTTACGCGGGAGGACGAGAATGAGTATTCCCTGCGGCCAAGGACCCTGAGGGAGTATATCGGACAGGAGAAAGCAAAGGGAAACCTGGAAGTATTTATTCAGGCAGCCAAGATGCGCCATGAACCGCTGGATCATGTGCTGCTCCATGGCCCGCCCGGCCTGGGCAAGACCACGCTCAGCGGCATTATTGCCAATGAGATGGGGGTCAACGTACGTATTACCTCTGGGCCGGCCATTGAGAAGGCGGGAGACTTGGCCGCCTTGCTCACCAACCTCAACGAGAATGACATTCTCTTTGTGGATGAAATACACCGGCTCAATCGCCAGGTGGAGGAGATACTCTACCCAGCCATGGAGGACTACGCCATTGATATTATCATCGGCAAAGGTCCTTCCGCTAACTCAATCCGGTTGGATTTGCCCAGGTTCACCCTGATTGGGGCCACGACCAGGGCCGGTCAGCTCTCGGCCCCCTTGAGGGACCGGTTTGGAGTTACTCTGCGTCTGGAGCTCTACACCCCGGAGGAGCTGGCACTGATTATCCGGCGCTCCGCCGGTATCCTGGAGGTACCAATTGAGCCGGACGGGGCCGTGGAAATTGCCCGCCGCAGCCGCGGCACTCCTCGTATCGCCAATCGGCTTCTGCGCCGGGTGCGGGATTTTGCGCAGGTAAGAGCAGGAGGGGTCATTACCAGGCGGGTGGCAGATGAGGCCCTTACTGCCCTGGAGATTGATCGGCTTGGACTGGACTCCATTGACCACCGGATGCTCCGGAGTATTGTAGAAAACTACCGGGGAGGACCGGTTGGGCTGGAGACCCTGGCCGCCACGATTAATGAGGAGGCCGTTACGCTGGAGGATGTGTATGAACCTTATCTGATGCAGCTGGGCTTTCTCACCCGCACACCCAGAGGTCGCTGTGTTACCCCGAAGGCATATCAACATCTGGGACTGCCTGTCCCGGGCGGGGCAGAGGAGGGACTGGATCAGTTGTCCCTCTAACATAATTTAGGAAGGGGGCAGGTTCGGTGGCCTTTTGGATTTACTGTACGGCAATGTGTTTGCTTGTACCTCTTATTATGATGTATTTTGGATGGCGCTTTTTGAAAAAACCCCCCAAGCGGATGAACTCCTTCTATGGCTACCGCACCCATCGCTCCATGAAAAATCAGCAGACCTGGGATTTTGCCCATGAAGCTTGCGGGAAAATATGGGTTCGGACAGGAATTGTTATGCTTCCCGTTTCTTTTGTGTTGATGCTGCCCTCTTTGGGGCAGGGTGTGACTCAGGTAGGAGTATGGTGCGTAGTGACGGTAATACTTCAGATGTTAGTTATGCTCGGGACAATTATCCCGGTGGAACGGGCGTTAAAACAAAATTTTGACCAGTTTGGAAGAAAGAGGTAGTAAATATGGGGAAACTGTTTGGAACTGACGGGATTCGGGGTGTGGTCAATGCTGGTTTGGATGCGGATTTGGCCTACAAAGTAGGCCTGGCGGCGGCCATGGTGCTGGCCAAGGGGAAAAAGGAAGGGGAGAAGCCGGTGGTGACCATCGGCAAGGACACCCGCATCTCCGGTGATTTACTCAAGGGCGCCCTGATTGCCGGCCTATGTACTGCGGGGGCCGACGTGTTGGATCTGGGTACTCTCCCCACCCCCGGGGTGGCTTGGGTCACCGTGGACCAGGGTGCAGATGCTGGCATTGTGATCTCCGCCAGCCATAATCCTTTTGAGCATAACGGGATTAAGATATTCAACGGACAGGGGTTCAAGCTTTCCGATGAGTTAGAGGAGAAGATTGAGGACATTGTCCTTTTTGACCACAACAACGTCCCCCGCAAGACCCACGGGGACATTGGCAAGGTGAGCTATGTGGCGGAAAAGGCGGTGGCAGACTATATCGACCACCTCCAGTCCACTATTACCAGTGATCTGGCCGGTCTGCGTATTCTGGTGGACTGTGCAAACGGTGCTTCTTACACCACTGCCGCCCGGCTCTTCGACCAGTTTCCTAAGCTGCGCACTGACGTGATTAATGCCGATCCTGACGGCGTCAATATCAACGATAAGTGCGGCTCTACCCATATTGATGCCCTTTCTGCTATGGTCAAGGCAGGGGGCTACGACATGGGAATTGCCTTTGACGGAGATGCAGACCGGTGCCTGGCTGTGGACGAGACAGGGGCACTCATTGACGGCGACCAGGTGATGGCGGCCTGCGGCCTGGATCTCATGGCACGGGGTAAGTTGCCCGGCGGATCTGTAGTAGCTACGGTAATGTCCAATCTGGGTTTCCACGTCTACGCCAAAGAAAATGGGCTGAAGGTGGAATGTACCGATGTGGGCGACCGGAATGTGTTGGAGCGCATGATAGAAAAGGGCTATGTTCTTGGTGGCGAACAGTCCGGACATACCATTTTCCTGGATTATGCCACCACCGGAGACGGGCAGTTGACCGCCCTGCAAATTTTAGCCCTGGTAAAGGAGAGCGGGAAAAAGGCCTCTCAGCTCTTCGGTGTCTGTCCCCGCTATCCCCAGGTGCTGATTAATGTGCCCGTGGCCGATAACGATGTGAAAAAAGCAGTCATGGCCAGCCCGTTGCTTGCTCAGGCTGTTCAGCAGGAGGAAGCGGCTCTGAGCGATGATGGCCGTGTGCTGGTACGCCCCTCGGGTACTGAGGCGCTTATGCGCGTCATGGTGGAGGCAAAGACACAGATGATGGCCCAGGAGGTAGCACAACGACTGGCGGATTTAATTGCGGGACTGAAATGAGAGACCGGGAAGCGAAGAAGAATTTATAAAACATAAAAGATTTTGCAGTTGAAGCCCTTGACCAGAAGTCAGGGCAGCGGAAAAATCGGGAAAACAGGGAAAAATTAGAAGTATATGGAGAAATGAACAAAATCTTTTAGCTAGCCCCTTGACAAATCCGTTCATTTTGTTTATTATGTCTGATAGTTGTAACATCTATATGGAATCCAATTTGCTTGAAAATATCTCTGATGAGGAGTTATGCGGCAGAGTAGCTCAAAGCGATTCCCGGGCTGAAACCGAGTTGGTGCGCCGATACGGTCAGTTGGTTCGTGCCTGTGCCCGCCCTCTTTTTTTGGCAGGTGGAGACAGCGAGGATCTGATTCAAGAGGGAATGCTAGGGCTGCTGACAGCTATCCGTGGATTTGATCCGGGACGTGATGCCGCTTTTCGCACGTATGCGGAGATTTGTATCCGCAGCCGCCTGCTCACCGCCATTCGGGCGGCCCAGGGCGGAAAACACTCCCCCTTAAATCGCAGCATCTCTTTTGAACCCCCTCTTTTTGATGGAAGCAGTGCGCACCAGCTCTCCAGTGTGGAGAGCCCGGAGGACGTCATCATCGGCAGGGAGGAACTGAAAGAGCGGCTTGACGCTCTGAAGGGCCAATTATCTGAGTTTGAGGCGAACATTTTGCCCCTCTATCTCAGCGGTCTCTCCTGTAGAGAGATTGCAGGTCAGGTGGGCAGATCCCAAAAGTCGGTGGACAACGCGGTCCAGCGGATTCGGCGCAAGGTGGCGCAGCAATTTTCATCTGGCGTATCCAGCGAGAGCTGATCGCAAATATTCCGCCCGAACATGTTTTTTGGTTGGGCAACAGTCAAAGAGAGGGAAAATCCATGTACGAAGACAAGATCCTGGTATGTAAAGAGTGTGGCAAGGAGTTTACCTTCACCGCCGGTGAGCAGGAGTTCTATGCCGAGCGCGGCTTCCAGAACGAGCCCCAGCGTTGCAAGGCCTGCCGTGATGCCCGCAAGAACGCTGCCCGCGGCCCTCGTGAGTACTTCACCGCCGTGTGTGCTGCTTGCGGCGGCGAGGCTAAGGTGCCTTTTGAGCCCAAGTCTGATCGTCCTGTTTACTGCAGCGATTGCTTTGCCAAAATGCGTGAACAGCAGCAGGGCTAATTAGGGCCAATTTAAGTTTGCCAGGAAAAAAGGGGCGCCCTTTGGGGCGCCCTTTTTCTGTGCCCGACAGCCCGGCGGACGGGCGCAACCGCAGGTTGCGCAGCTGCAAACACGGGTTGGTGGCGCCGTAGCTGCCTGCCGGGATAAAATAGAGGGCGAAAGGAGGAGAATACTGGTGACTTCAGGAGAATTGATTCAAGTCCGGCGCAGCCGGCTGGGGCTGTCACAGGAGCAGTTGGCCGAACTGGTGGGGGTTTCCCGTCAGGCGGTGAGCAAGTGGGAGGTGGGGGACGCCCTGCCTGATACCGACCGGCTGCTGCCCCTGGCCCGGGCATTGGGCGTTACAGTGGATCAGCTGCTCAGCGGGCAGATGACCGGGGCGGAAAGCGGGGGAGAGCAGCAGGGACAGGCGACCTGCCGGAAGGAGCCGGGCTGGTTTGCCCTGCATTGGTACTGGCTGGGTCTGCTGCCGGTAGCCTGGGGCTGCTATATGCTGCTGAATCTGCTGGCGAACCTGGTATCCGTCTGTATGTTCATTCGTTAGGAGGGCCAATATGACTATGACCATGACAGGGGCAGGACTGCCGGTCAGGATCCTGTTCTTTTTCCTGATTTACGCCCTGGTGCCTCTGGCTGCCATCGGGCTGGGCCTGGCCATGTTCTTTCTTGGCCGCCGGTATGTGCGAAGCAAATACGGAAAAAGAGGATAAAAACGGGGCCGCCTGTCTGGCGGCCCTGTTTTTCGTTTGGAGAGAGGGAGGGTTGGGAACGCATCCTCCTGAACTCAGGGCATAAGGCTGTTCTCCGGCCGGCTCCCGCTGTCCCAGGGCGGAATGAGGTGGAAGGGAAAAAGGGACTCCTCCTCCCGGGGCGGCCCGTTGAGAACGATGCGGTAGTAATCCCGGTCCAGAATTGCAGCAGAATAAGCCACTCTATTTTGTACTTCAGCTACCGTCTCGGCTACTGCATCAAAGTCCGGTTCACTGCCGTCCCAGCAGGTAAACTGGTCGGTCGTAGAGTTGTAGAAGCCCCGGGGAGTAATGAAACTATAATTGGAAAAAATAACCATCCCATCGGAATCAGAGAGGATATCCTCTCCCATAATAAGCCGGGAGTCATACTCCAGCCCAAATAAATTGGATAGGGTAGGCATTACGTCCAGGCTGGAGCAATATTTGTCCACATAGACCGGCTCGGTCATCTCAGCGCTCCAGAGAATCAGAGTGTTGTGATACAACTCAAAAACCGGATCGACTTGGTGGCCCAGAAGTTCACTGTATTCCTCGTCCGTCAGGCCGTAAGGGTAGTGGTCAGCAGACAGGACGATGACGGTATCCTCCAGCTTGCCCGCCGCCTCTAGCTGCTCCATCAGGCTTTCTACTGCTAGTTCTAGTTCGATCTGACAGGCCAGATAGCATTTCACAGTGTCGCTGTAAGGAAGGTCCTTCACTTCGTCCCAATGGCGGCGGGACATAGCGTTTTCTTCCAGAGTATAGTTCAGGTGGCCACTGACTGTGAGACAGTAGACCATAAAGTTATCCTCGTTGACAAACATAGGAACAATTTTTTCCATCATCATTTGGTCAGAGGGAGGAAATATGTTGCCCGAAGCCAAATTTTCCGGTGGGATAATGTCTTTTTCCTCTAAACCATGTCCCAGGGCAATATACTCATAGCCCATATTGGGGTGGGAGAGGTTGCGGTCATAGTACTCATACAGGTAGTCATGAAAGGCCATGGTTCGATAGCCAAGCTGAGAAAACTGGGTTCCAAGAGCAAAGGGCATATAATTGGAGGCGGATTGAGAATAGCTCCAAACTCCTGACTTTGGAATAAGACCGGTAGTGGTAACGTATTCCCCGTCGGAGGTGGATACTCCCCACAAGGGGGTGTAGAAATTTTCAAAAACAAAACCCTGGTGGGAGAGCTGCCACAAGGTTGGAGTGCGTTGAGGATCCATGGCCAGCGTAGAAAATCCCTCGGCCACAATCCAAACCAGGTTTTTCCCCTGAAAATATCCCGTCCATTGATTTTCAGCAGTGGCCTCCCGCTGAGAAAACCAGGTATGCATCTCAATGAGATCTGGGTCATCTGTCTCAGCAATAAGGGCATCGAAATCAATGTCCATCTTGTGGAAGCTGGTGCCCGAGGAATGGGAGGGGTCTGGCTCAGTCCATTCTCCCAGAGAACCGGATGCCTCCCCCTGGAGGCGGTCTGGAGTAATGCCAAAGAGCACGCGGCGAATTTCCATTTGGGTCTGGGTGAGCATTCCAAAATTCTGTGTCTCCAATTCCGGAGCAGCAGCCTGGGTATAGATGTAACGCAGAGAGAGGACCCCACCGCCGCATAGCAGCACAATGCCAATGCTGAAAAGCTGAACAGCGGCGGCCATGGCCGCCCACCGCAGCCGCAGGCCTTTTGCGGCCTGCGGCCGATTGAAAATGATCCTTCGGCGCAGGGTAAAAGAGGCCAGGACAGGAAGGGCCATCAAAACAATGGGGAACCAGTTGAGTACAATTTCCCACAGGGCCATATCGCCAAAGGCCCCGGCGACCATGGTCATTTTGGTGATGGAAAAAATGGTCAAAAAAGTTTTAAACAGCCGATAGTAAATAGTCTGAGCGCATAGCCACAAGGAGAGCAGTGTGGTGCATAGGGGAAGCAGAATCCTTCCCCGTTGGGGAGAGAGGCCGCCGCACAACAACCCCAGCAGCAGAGCCGGGGGAAGAGAGAATAGAAAGGTAAAGATAATGCCGGGGACAGTCAGCGCCCGAAAACAGATGAGCTTGAGAATCAGCTCTTCATAGTAGATTATAATAATAAAAAATAAAGAAGGGGCAGCCAGACAGCGCCAGCGGTCAAGGGAGAGGCACTTATATGGCCCGGAGATGAGATGGTTCATCGTTGACCTCCATATGTGGGGAAAGGGCGGTGTGTGTTTCATTGTAGCCCATCCCCTTTATACTGTCAATTTAAAAGAAGAGAATGGGGGATTTAATGTGAAATGCATAAAATAACTGAGAAAATCCCAGGGGAATTTGGTAATTACAGGTGAAGTTCCCCTTGCAAAAAAGAGATCGATCTGCTATGATAACCCTGGCATTAATAGTTTGTTCATAAATATGCGCTTGTTATCGGGAACGTTTCCAGTTCAGACTGATAAATAATACTAAAATGGAACTGCATCCCGTTTCTCTGGAACCGGGATATTTAAGAGAAAGAGAGGTAGTCCCATGTCGCAGCTGCGCCGATCCCTGGAAGAGGAATTAAAAAAGGTCTACACAGTTTACTATGACGTGCAGCCAGTGGAGGATGGGACAGCGCTCAAGGCCCTATGTGCGTTTCATCAAAGGGATAGCCAATATGTACTGATGAAAAAAGCGGAACTATGGGCAGCGGAGAGCCATGAGTACCTGTATCTCTGGTCTTTGGATACCTTGAATGATGGGGCGCTGGATGAAATTTTCGGCCATGTGTTGCAAGATGGGGAGGGGCGAGTTCGACCCCACGTCCAGCATATGTATACTTATTTGACGGCAGTGGTGTTGTATGACAATGCCTGTCCGCAGACCTTGGAACGACTGAAAAAACTGAAAAAGCGCAGGGAATATAAGCTATCACTCCATGGATGGATGGAGTTTAGAATAGCGGCTGTGGACAGTTCCACAGGGGAGGTGACCGTCAATCGCAGCGGAAAGCGTATGGCAAAAGATCTGCGGCGATTAGTGGATCGGATCATTTCCAACCATAAAGGAGAGGAGAAAACTCAATGAATGCAATGCTTGTTGTGATTGTTGGCATTATTATTCTGGTCGCAGGATACATTTTCTACGGCGGATGGCTTGCCAAGCAGTGGGGTGTTGATGACTCCAAGGTCACCCCCGCCCATGAGCTGGAGGACGGCATGGACTACGTGCCTGCCAAGGCCCCCGTTCTGATGGGCCACCACTTTTCCTCCATCGCCGGCGCCGGCCCCATTAACGGCCCCATTCAGGCCGCTGTCTTCGGCTGGGTGCCTGTGGTGCTGTGGGTGCTGGTAGGCGGTATCTTCTTCGGTGCCGTTCATGACTACGGGGCTTTGTTTGCCTCCATCCGCCACAAGGGCCAGTCCCTGGGCGAGGTGGTCGCTCTGAACATCGGCGACCGGGCCAAGAAGCTGTTTTTGGTGTTCTCGTATCTGACCCTGGTGCTGGTGGTAGCGGCCTTTGCTTCCATCGTGGCCAGCACGTTTGATGGGTTCCCCATTGACAAAGCCACTGGCTTGGTCAATCAGGTTTCCGCTGACACCAACGCCTCTGTGGCCATGATCTCTTTGCTGTTTGTCGTGATGGCAGTCCTGTTTGGATTCTTTGTTTACCGCAAGGGCGCTCCCCTGTCTGTGGCCACCACCCTGGGCTGCATCGGTATTGTCATCTGCCTGTGGGTGGGTCTGAAGTGGCACCCCATCTACTTGAGCAACGCAACCTGGATGTGGGTCATTGGTGCATACATCCTGGTGGCCTCTGTGGCTCCTGTGTGGATTCTGCTGCAGCCCCGTGACTATCTCAGCTCTTTCCTGCTGTATGCCATGATGGTCATCGCTGCTGTTGGCGTCATTGGCGCCGGCCTGACCGGTGCGGACGCCGCCCACATGGATATGCCTGCCTTCACCGGTTGGTACGACACCTTGGCTCCTACCGGCAGCTCCCTGGGCTACGTGTTCCCCGCCCTGTTTGTCACCATTGCCTGTGGCGCTATTTCTGGCTTCCACTCTCTGGTAGGTTCCGGTACTACCGCCAAGCAGTTGGATCACGAGCGGGATGCTAAGCCCATCGCCTACGGCGGCATGCTGATTGAGTGTGCCCTTGCCCTCATCTCTCTGAGTGCTGTGTCCTTTATCTGGACTGAGTATGCAAACAAGGAGATTGTCACCCCCACTCAGGTCTTCGCCACCGGTATTTCCCGCATGGTGGCTTCCATCCCCGGCCTGGAGGGTGCCCAGAGCACTATCAGCTCCCTGCTGGTATTGACAGTATCTGTGTTCTGCCTGACCTCTCTGGATACCGCCACCCGTCTGGCCCGCTATATGTTCCAGGAGTTCTGGCTCAAGCCCGGTGAGACCTATAAGGATGCCACCGGCGCCAAGGCGCTCCTTACCAACCCCGTGGTGGCTACCGCCATTACTGTAGTTCTGGGCGTAGGCTTGGGCATGACCGGCTACTCCAAGATTTGGCCCCTGTTTGGTGCGGCTAACCAGTTACTGGCTGCTCTGGCTCTGCTGACCGTGTGCGCCTGGCTGGGCAACATCGGCCGCAACAATAAGATGTTTTTCATCCCCATGGGCTTTATGCTGGTGGTTACGCTGACCTCTCTGTTCCAGACTGTTACCGGAAAGGTAAGCACCATTGTTAAGGCTGCTGGGGTTCCTGTGGACGCTGCTGGCGCCTTTGACTGGGGCCCCTATGCCCAGGCAATTCTGGGTACGCTGCTCTTTGTGCTGGCTCTGGTACTGGCTTGGGAGGGTATCCAGACCATCTTCCTGAAGAAGAAGGCCGCTAAGTAAATTTTTCATCCATTTTAGTTAAAAGAGGATCCGGGATATTCCGGATCCTCTTTTTTATAGAGATAAGAAGGGAAATCACTGCATAAGTTTGGACGGAAAGACAGGTGGCCGCAAGAGGCGTGTGCGCGATGCAGTGTCTAGAAAGGGGGATTTCCAATTGCTGGGCCAGTTGATTTTAGAACGAGGAGGAGGAGGGAAAGCAGAACTGGGAGAGCTGTATGGGTTGAGAGTACTTCAGGTGCGGGCCGATCCGGAGGGGTGGTTAGCACGGCGGAAGCTCAAGCGAGCAGGTCGGACGCTGCGGCAGGGCGGGGTTCTGCGCACATTGGCTCCGAAGGAATTTCAGGGGTGGGAACTGATGTCTGAGTGTGGTCTGTCCCCGGTAAATCCCATGGGTTTTCTCCGTTCTCAAGGGGCTTTGCTGGCCTTGGGGGCGCTGGAGCGCCAAGGGCTGGCGCCGGACCGGTCGGAAGTGGCTCTCCGAGGGCCTCGCGCTGGCCAGGAGCTGGCTCGGACAGCCGTGGAGCTGTGTGCTCAGGTACGAAGGTTGGTCATTGATGCGCCGGTGGGAGGGCAAGCCTTGGCAGAGTGGTTGCGGCAGGAGTTCGGTGTTCCGGTGTTGCCAAAGGAGGAGTTTACTCCGGTAGATGTATGTTTTGGGCCGGGAGATATTCCAGAAAAGCGGGGCAGGGAGGGAATGGCGCTTCGCCTTTATGGTTCCCAGCCTGATTTGGCTGGTCTGACGTTGACTGCCCCTGCCCTGGAACCGGAGGATAGAGAACGCCTTCCTCTGCTGGCGGCATTGTGGGAGGGGGGACGGTTGCCCAGAGGTGGATTAAAAATTACTTGACAGATCAGACAGAAAAACATATAATATTTCGTACTGAACAAAGCTGACCGCCTTGAAAGAAATGCCTTTCAGGGCAGTTTCGCTTTGTTCAAATGCGGATTTTTAGGGAATTTTCCCCGTTGTCCCGGGGCAATTTAATTGCCCGTAGGGTGCCATGTGTGTGACATATTTATGGCTGATAAGCCCGGATAGATTCCGGGCATATTGTTGGAAAGGTGTGCAGGCAACTATGGCAAAGGAATACAAGTTAAGCCCCCAGCGGCTCAAGGAGCTGCAGGAGGAAATGAACTACTTGAAAACGGTGCGGGAGAAGGAAGTGGCTGAACTAATTAAGGAGGCCCGCTCTTTCGGCGACCTGTCAGAGAACAGCGAGTACGATGAGGCAAAAAATGAGCAGGGAAAACTTTACTCCCGTATGGCTGAACTGGAGGATATCCTGTCCAATTACGTGGTCATTGAGGAAGAGGAGCACGAGGGAGACTATATCCGACTGGGTTCTACAGTCACTGTACTGGATAAAGAATTCAATGAAGAACAGACCTACAAAATTGTAGGTTCACAGGAAGCCGACCCCATGAATGGAGCGATTTCGGAGGATTCTCCCTTTGGTAAGGCGCTGCTGGGTAAAGTGGAGGGGGATCACGTCACTGTGGATGCGCCCGCCGGTCCAGTGGAGTATCAGGTACTCAAAGTAGAGCGGTAACTACAGATTACGGCCTCGGGCCGATACAGATAGGAGTGGTCAATATGGCCGAGAACAAGCAGCAGGCTGCTGAGCAGCCTAATTTGTCCCAGCTTCTTCAGATCCGGCGGGACAAGCTGCGAGAACTGCAGGAAAGCGGGAAGGATCCTTTTCAGATTACACGCTATCAGGCCGATAGCGACTCCGCCGCCATTAAGGAGAACTTCGATGCCATGGAGGGCAGTCATGTCTCTCTGGCAGGCCGACTGATGTCCAAGCGGGGGATGGGCAAGGTATCTTTCTGCGATTTACAGGATAAGACAGGCCGTATCCAGCTCTATGCCCGCCGGGATGAGATGGATGAGGAAGAGTATGCCCGCTTTAAGAAATATGATATCGGTGATATTGTCGGGGTAAAGGGCGTGGTCTTCCGTACCCAGCGGGGCGAGATGTCTGTACGGGTGGAGCAGGTGACCCTGCTGTCCAAATCCCTTCTGCCCCTGCCGGAGAAGTTCCACGGTCTGACCAACACGGAACTGCGTTATCGGCAGCGGTATGTGGATCTGATCGTTAACCCGGAGGTAAAGCGGAATTTTATAATTCGCTCCCAGTTTATTAAGCACGTTCGGGAGTTTATGGATGGTCGGGGGTTTATGGAAGTGGAGACCCCTGTCTTAAACACCATTTCCGGCGGCGCCACTGCCCGGCCCTTTATCACCCACCACAACACCCTGGACATCGATATGTATATGCGTATTGCCACTGAGCTGCCCCTGAAGCGGCTGATTGTGGGCGGGATGGATCGGGTATACGAAATTGGGCGTATTTTCCGCAATGAGGGCATGGATCCAAAGCATAACCCGGAATTTACCACCATTGAACTTTACCAGGCATATGCTGATTTCAATGACATGATGGATCTCTTTGAGGATCTGCTTTCCTCCGCTGCTAAGAAGATTTTGGGTACCTATGAGGTGGAGTGGCAGGGAGAAAAGATTGACCTGACACCGGGCTGGCCGCGTTTGCCCATGCATGAAGCAGTCAAGCAATACACGGGGATTGACTTTATGGCCATCCCGGGGGATGAGGAGGCTGTGGCTGCCGCCAAATCCATTGGAGTGGAACTGCCTGAGACGGCAGACAAGACCTGGGGCAACGCCTTGTATGAGGTCTTTGACCAACGGGTGGAGGAAAAGCTGATTCAGCCTACCTTTATTACGATGCACCCAGTGGATGTCTCTCCTCTGGCCAAGCGCTCGCCTAAGGATCCCCGCCTCACTGAGCGGTTTGAGCTGTTTATCTGCCACAGCGAGATGGGCAACGCCTTTTCCGAACTCAACGACCCCATTGACCAGCGCCAGCGCTTCCAAAAGCAGGTGGAACTGCGAGACAAGGGAGATGACGAGGCCGGCATGATGGATGAGGATTTCCTCACTGCCTTGGAGTACGGCATGCCTCCCACAGGCGGCTTGGGTATCGGCATTGACCGGTGTGTCATGCTGCTGACCAACTCTGATTCCATTCGTGAGGTCATTTTGTTCCCCACAATGAAGCCGCTGGACTGACTTGTCATATAGTTCAGTGGGACGCCACAAAATTATATCCCTCCCCAAAGGGGGCGCGCCTTTATGGGGTGCGCTCCTTTTTGTACCTTGCTGGGAAGGTTACCTCTATCAGAGGCAGGACACAGGAGGGGATTTTTAAGATTTTATATTGAAAAAGAGCGCGGGATAGGATATACTATCCCCATCCCAAGAAAAATGGAGGAATCCTGCTATGACGATTACAAAAGACACCATTATCGGTGATATTCTGACCATCGCTCCCCAGACCGCCCCGCTGTTTATGGGTATCGGGATGCACTGCCTGGGCTGCCCTGCTTCCCGGGGTGAAACAGTGGAACAGGCATGCATGGTCCACGGCGTAGAGGTTGAAGATCTGCTGGCGAAAGTGAACGCCATGATCGCCGCTGGAGAGTAAGAAAAAAACGGGGGCGGATTTCCGCCCCCGTTTTTTATGGAGGAACGTAGCGGAAGCTGTAGCTGGAGCGATAGAACGCACGTAATTATGGAGGAGCTATGCGCACAACGATAGAGTTGTCTCCCCGTCTGGCCATGGTGGCCGGTCTGGTGCCCCGGGGGGCCAGGTTGGCGGATATTGGGACCGACCACGCCTATCTGCCCACAGCACTGATTTTGTCGGGGCATATTCCCCATGCCATTGCCGCTGATCTGCGACAGGGCCCGCTGGAACGGGCGCGCCAGACAGCCCGAGAATACGGCGTAACCCCGCAGATTACCTTTCGGTTATGCGACGGACTGAAAGGGATCCGCCCTGACGAGACGGACGGAGTAGTGATTGCAGGAATGGGCGGGGAAACCATTGCCGGTATTCTCTCTGCAGCGCCTTGGACGCGAGAGCAAAATGTACCGCTGGTGCTCCAACCCATGTCCTCCATGAGCGACCTGCGTCAGTGGCTGGCAGAGCATGGTTACCGTATTGTCACCGAAGAATTGGCCCAGGAAGGAGATTCACTTTACACTGCATGGAGCGTCCGGGCAGGGGAAATGGGTTACCGTTCAATGGCGGAACTGTGGGCGGGGAAGAATACACCTCATCCTCTGCGAGGGGTCTGGTTAGAGGGGTGGATGAGGAAACTAAGGCGGGCCCTGGAGGGCCTGGAACGGTCTTCTCAGGAGAGTGCGGCAAGGCACCGGGAGGAATTAAAAGAGATCCTAAATGACTTGGGGCATATGAAGGAGGAGTGGGATAAGTGGCAGTAACGTTGCTTCAGGTGCGCCAGCTGCTGGACCAATGGGCACCTTTTGACACTCAGATGGATTTTGACAACGCCGGCCTGTTGGTGGGACGGGAGGACAAAGAGGCGGAGGGCATTTTAGTGGCTCTGGATATTACGAGGGAAGTTATTTTAGAGGCCGCATCTCTGAGCTGTACCCTCATCGTATCCCACCACCCGGTCATTTTCCATCCCCTTAAGTCTGTGACGGACAGGGATGTGACAGGGGAGAAAGTGCTTTTACTGGCGGAGCGAGGGATTGGGGCGATCTGTGCCCATACCAACCTAGATGCGGCCCAGGGCGGAGTTAATGACTGCTTGGCGCGGGTTCTGGGCCTTGAAGAGATTGAGCAGCTGCACCAGGACGGGGTTGACTGCCAGGGCCGCCCCTATGGAATTGGCCGGGTAGGGCGTGTGCACCAGATGGGGCTCACGGCGGCCGAGTATGCATCTTATGTGAAGGGGCAGTTGGGAGCTGCATCGGTGCGGGTGGCGGATGGAGGACATCTGGTACAGCAGGTGGCGGTGGGAGGAGGAGCTTGTGGTTCTATGCTCCGCGATGCTGTGGAGAAGGGGTGCGACACCTTCGTCACCGCTGATGTAAAATACGATCAATACCTGGAGGCCAGGGCATTGGGAGTGACCCTGATAGATGCGGGCCATTTTGCCACAGAGAATGTGGTAGTGGGTCCGCTGGCTGAGTACTTACGCGCCAGACTGCCTGGAGTGCGGGTGGAAGTGTCCGCATGCCACCGGGAGGTGTACGCCGGTGTCTGAGCAGACGCGGGTTATCCGAAGGGACTGGGCAGTGGGAGGTACAGTATTCCTGCTGCTATTGACCCGGGCCTGCGCCTTTGGGATACAGTACTGGCCGCAGTTGGATGACTATATCCAGTATCACAACTATGCGTCTAAGTTTGACTTTGCAACCCTGGCGGAGACAGTGGGAATTCTGGCATCCCGTCCCTTGGCAGGGGTGGCGGATTACTTTGTGTGGAGCCCCATGTTTGACCACATGATTGTGGGAGTGGCCCTTATTTGCGGAATGTACGCGGTCTCCGTGGTATTGATGCTCAGGTTGTTGTCCCGCTATTTTGCCCTGGGCCCTGTTTTTCCCGTGGTGATGGCGCTGCTGCCGCTGGGGGTTGAGGGTACCTACTGGATGTCCGCGGCTACTCGTGTGGTGGTGGGGTTGCTGTGTGCCTGTCTGGCCGGGTGGTGCTTTGGATGGTGGCTGGACAGGGGCGGCTGGTACCGGGGAGGGCTGTTTGCGGTCGCCGTAATTTTACCTTTCGGGTTTTATGAGCAGTCCGGGGTGCTGGCCATGACCCTGGTTCTGGGCATGGGGTGTTTGGAGATACGGCATAGAAGAGGGAGGGCATTGTTGGCCCTATGGTGTCTCCCGGCAGCGGGGCTTTATCTGAAGGCAACCACGCTCCTGTCTGCTGCTGGGGTATATGGAAGCCGCGCCAAGTTGATGCTGCCAGGTTCAGATTACTATTGGAACACGTTCCTTCCTGACATTTTGGGCCAGATTAAGGAGGTGTTTACCCAGGGAACTTTTTATACCTTGGTAAAAGGGTTTGTCAGAGGGGCACGGCTGGTATTGTCAGGGGAATTAGTGGTGTGGTTTTTTATCACTGCGACCCTGTGCGCCCTGTACGGTTGGGTGGCATGGCGCTGGGGACTGCCCCGGGAGCAGCAGAGGGGACGGGGCAGCGCCTTGACCCTGCTGGCCGGACTTCTTTTGGCGGTAGCCCCGGTTACCCCTTTTTTGATTCTGGAAAACCCGTGGTTTTCCCTACGGGGGGCGGTGTCCTCTTTCCCGGGGATAGCTCTGGTGTGCGATCGACTAATTTTACTGCTTTGGGAGAGACTGCCCACAAAACGGGCCGGTCCTGCGGTACTGTCGGCCTTAACGGCCCTGGTGTTTTGCTTGGCGGGAGCATCAGAGATTGGGGACTATCGGGACACTTGGTATAATGACCAGCAGGCTGGCCGAGCGGTTCTACAGGCGCTGAAAGAGGACTTTTCCACCCTGAAGAGTACCACCGGTGTGCGGGTGGGCATATTGGGGATGGAACCCTCACGCCTGCCAAATCAGAATTTCTATTGGCATGAACACATTCACGGCTGCACAGAGAGCGACTGGGCGTTTACAGGACTGCTGGTATTTATGAATAAGGAAGCTGCGCTGCCGTCTGTTACACCGCTGCCTTCTGATCCCATGTACCGCGCATGGAACGCACAGAGCAACCGGGTGGAAAGTTTTGACGCCCTGTATTATTATGATGGGCAAAGTATTTTCCCTGTCCTTGTGGAACAAACACAAGAGAAGGAGTATGCGGTATGCTATGAGGATGGGACCTATATAGGAAAAATATGGGAGGAAAAAGATAGCTGCGGCTATTTCCGCCTGGCAGAGCAATTGGCAGGATAAAAAGGGAAAAAAACCTTGCAATTCCACTGCAGCTATGGTATGATACCATAGTCTGAGAACGGGCGGTCCTCTGCGGTGCCTTTGATTGAGAAAGGCGGGACAAGCCGGCATGAACGCCTATATAACAGGAGGAAAAGAAAATGGATTTGATGCAGGCGTTTACTGAGAAGTACAAAAAGGCTGAGCCGCCCGTAGTGGAAGTGGGCGACACCATCCGTGTCCACCTGCGGGTAAAAGAAGGAAACCGTGAGCGTATCCAGATCTTTGAGGGAACCGTCATTGCCAAAAAGCATGGCGGAATTGAGGAGACTTTCACTGTCCGCCGTATCTCCTACGGGATTGGGGTGGAAAAGGTGTTTCCTGTCCATGCTCCCTCCATTGAGAAGATTGAGGTTGTGCGCCATGGTAAGGTTCGCCGCGCCAAGCTGTATTATCTGCGCAACCGCGTAGGCAAGGCGGCCAAGGTCAAAGAGGCCCTGTAATCCACAGGAAAGGGAGCGGTGTTTACCGCTCCTTTTTTCGTAGGAATGGAAGAGGAGGGGCATGCATGAATATTCAGTGGTATCCTGGCCATATGACCAAGACCCGACGGCAGATTGAGGCCGATTTGAAAAACGTAGATCTTGTAGCGGAGATTGTAGATGCCCGAATTCCGGTGTCCAGCCGCAATCCGGATATTGATACGCTGTGTGTGGGGAAGCCTCGACTGATTGTACTCAACCGGGCGGATCAGGCGGATCCCGCCATGAATCGCCTTTGGGCGGACAAATTTCGGTCTTTGGGCTACGCTGTATTGGAGACAGACGCCAAAAGCGGGCGGGGGATTCAACAGTTTTCCTCTATGGTGCGCCAGGCCCTGGGGGAGCAAATTGCCCGTTGGAGGGAAAAAGGTCAGGTGGGGCGCCCTGTGCGGGCCATGGTGGTGGGGGTACCCAATGTGGGCAAGTCTACCTTTATTAACAAGGTGGCCCGAAAAAAGTCTGCCAAAGCGGGAGATAGGCCGGGTGTCACTCGGGGAAAGCAGTGGGTGAATGTGGATGGCGGTTTGGATCTCCTGGACACTCCCGGTATCCTGTGGCCAAAGTTTGAGGATGATAGAATCGGCATGTATTTGGCCTTTACAGGGGCAGTAAAGGATGAAATTATGGACGTGGAGACCCTGGGGTGCCATCTGATGTCCCTTTTGGCCCTCCGCTATCCCCAGGCCCTGATGGAGAGCTATAAGCTCTCCCAATTGCCTGGCCGGGAGGGGGAGGAAAACGACATTTCTTATGGCTACCGTCTACTGGAGGCCTGTGCGCAAAAACGGGGGATGCGGATTTCCGGTGGAGAGTGGGACACCCAGCGGATGGCCCGAACTCTGCTGGACGAGTACCGCGGAGGGAAGCTGGGACGGTTCACCCTTGAGGTGCCTCAGAAGCAGTAGGGAGGCGGAGAGATGGATTTCTGGCAGTATGAGCGGGAGGCGGCCGCCCGGGGGAAAAAACTGGTTTGCGGCTGCGATGAGGCGGGAGCGGGCCCTCTGGCCGGCCCGGTGTATGCCGCGGCTGTGATATTGCCTGTTGGAGCGGAGGTTCCGGGGCTGAACGATTCCAAAAAGCTTACTGAGAAAAAACGAGAGCAGTTGTTTTCCGTCATCCAACAAAAAGCGCTGTGCTGGTCGGTGGCCAGCGTATCGGCGGAGGAGATTGACCGTACAGATATTCTCAGCGCAAGGATAAAAGCCATGCAGCTGGCCATAGACGGATTGGCGCAGAAACCGGAACTGGCTCTCATTGATGGAAACCGGGATCGGGGGAAAACAGCGGCCATTTCCACAGAACATATCTGTATTGTAAAGGGAGATAGCTTGTCAGCCTCTATAGCTGCCGCTTCTATTTTGGCAAAGGTGAGTAGGGATCGCTGTATGGTGGAGATGGCTGAGCAGTATCCCCAGTACTCCTTTGAGCGTCACAAGGGCTATGGGACGAAGCTTCACTATGAGTTACTGCGTACCTATGGCCCCAGTCCAATCCACCGCCGGACCTTTTTAAAGCATTTATGAGTGGGGAGATGAGCCGTCTGTTGGGCCGGTGGGGGGAGGAGCAGGCGGCGGCCTATCTGCGGGAGCGGGGATATGCCATTTTAGCCTGCAACTGGCGCTGCCGGTTTGGAGAATTGGATATTGTGGCCCGGGATGGGGGGATGCTGTGCTTTGTGGAGGTAAAGCTGCGCAGAAATGACCGCTACGGCCGGGCGGCAGAACAGGTGGACGGACGCAAGCGGCAGCGCTTGACTCTGGCGGCCCAGTCTTATTTAGCCAAACATCCTCAGGAGTGCCCCATGCGTTTTGATGTGGTGGAGGTCTATCCGCTCCGGGGCCGCATGGATGAAAAGCCCAGGATTTTTCACTGGAAGAACGCCTTTTAAGCTGGATGGTTTTTCAGGGGAATCCCTTGACCTTCTGTACGGAAGCTGGCATAATAGAAGACCGGAACAATTTGCTGCTCAAGCGGCTTTACTTTTACACAGATGGGAAGGATTGAGATGCAATATATCAGCACAAGAGATATGACGGCCCGTTATACCGCTTCCCAGGCCATTGCCCAGGGACTGGCTCCGGACGGAGGCCTGCTTACCCCCTGTTATATCCCCAGGCTTCCTGGTAAAGCTCTGGAGGATTTAAAGGAGATGTCCTATCAACAGCGGGCTGTCTATGTGATGAAGCAATTTTTAGAGGAATTTTCCGTTAAGGAGCTGACTGACTTTGCCGGAGCCGCCTACGGGCCGGAGAAGTTTGATACTCCGGCGGTGGCTCCTGTTCGGACCTTGGATCAAAATATATACTGTCTGGAGCTGTGGCACGGCCCAACTTGTGCCTTTAAGGATATGGCGCTGCAGATGCTTCCCCACCTGCTTACCGCTTCTCTGACCAAGACGGAGGAGACCAAGACAGCTTTTATCCTGGTAGCCACCTCCGGCGACACAGGAAAGGGAGCTTTGGAGGGCTTTAAAGACGTACCTGGAACAAAAATTCTTGTATTCTATCCCAAGGATGGCGTCTCTCAGGTGCAGCAGCTGCAAATGGTCACCCAAGAAGGGGAAAACGTGGGGGTTGCTGCAGTTCAGGGCAACTTCGATGACGCCCAGACGGGAGTTAAGCGGCTGTTTTCTGATAAGCAATTGTGTCAGATCCTTGGGGAGAAGGGGTATTTCTTCTCTTCGGCCAACTCAATTAACTGGGGTCGGGTGCTGCCTCAGCTGGTTTATTATGTTTCCGCTTACTGCGATTTGGTACGGGATGGGAAAATTGCTCAGGGACAGGGCATCCATGTCTGCGTCCCCACAGGAAATTTCGGGAATATCCTAGCGGCCTACTATGCCCGGGAAATGGGAGTGCCCATTGAAAAGCTGATTTGTGCCTCCAACAGTAACAATGTTCTTACAGACTTCATTCGTACCGGTGTTTATGACCGCAATCGTACCTTTTATAATACCATTTCTCCCTCTATGGACATCCTGATTTCTTCCAACCTGGAGCGGCTGCTTCTCGCGCTGACCCAGGATACGAAGGAGGTAGAGGGGTACATGCGCCAGTTGAATACCTCAGGGCGTTACCAGGTCAGGGATGCCGTTCTGGATAAGCTCCAGAAGCTGTTTTGGGGCTATTGTTGCGATGATGAGAAGACCAAGCAGGTCATTGGAAAGATGTATAAACAGTTTGAATACCTCATTGATCCCCATACCGCAGTAGCCATGTCTGCCCTGGAGCAGTATCGTGAGCAGACGGGGGACAGCACCCCCTGTGTGGTGGTGTCTACGGCCAGCCCCTTTAAATTCTGTGATAGTGTGCTCGCTGCCCTGGGAGAACAGGAAGTGGCCTCTGGGCTGGACGCGCTGGATCAGCTGTCCCAGCGGACCGGCCTGTCTGCCCCCGCGCCCCTGGCCAGCTTGCGGAATAAATCGATCCGGTTTACGCAGCAGGTGGAAAAGGGGCGTATGGAAGAGGCAGTGCTGTCCATGCTGGGGTGAGCCTATGGCTTTGTATGCCATTGGGGATACCCACCTGTCCCTGGGAAGTGATAAGCCCATGGATGTCTTTGGGGGTGGCTGGACGGGATATGTGGAAAAGCTGCGCCAAGGATTTGAAGCGGTGAAGCCTGAGGACACGGTGGTACTGTGCGGGGACATCTCCTGGGGTATGAGTTTGGCCCAGGCCAGAGAGGATTTTGCATTTTTAAACGCGCTCCCGGGCCGAAAGCTGTTGATGAAAGGAAATCACGACTACTGGTGGACCACAGCCCAGAAGATGCGGCAGTTTTTTCAGGAGAACGGTTTTTCTACCTTGGAACTGCTGCATAACAATTGCCATTTCTATAACGGCGTGGCTCTGTGCGGAACCCGGGGATGGTTTTATGAGGAGGATCGGGGGGAGCACAGCACAAAAATTTTTCGGCGGGAACTTATCCGGCTGGAGGCGTCTTTGAAGGCGGGTGGAATGGGGGAGAAGTACTGTTTTCTCCACTACCCGCCCCTGTATCAGGGGTACCGTTGTCAAGAGATCATTGACCTGCTGGTTCAGTATGGGGTGAGCCGCTGTTACTACGGCCATCTTCACGGAGGAAGCCACCGCTTGGCGGTGCTGGGACAGCGGGATGGTGTGGAGTACCGTCTGGTCTCTGCGGACTTTTTGGGATTTCAGCCGGAAAAAATTCTGCCCTAAGGAAAAATTCATAGAATTTTCTTAAAATTGCTCTGGTCAAACGGGCATATATCTGATAAAATATCGTGGCGAAGTAAAAAGGAGCGGTGCTTGCCGTGTCAGAGTAAGGCCGAGGCCGCACCCACAGGAGGAAGTTAACAAATGAAGGTCACCAGTGTTGAGAAGAAAGAAAAGAGCACGGTCGAGCTCACTATCCAGATCGGAGCCGAGGAGTTTGAGGCTGCCGTCCAAAAGGCCTATCTGAAGAACCGCGGCCGTATTTCGGTTCCCGGCTTCCGCAAAGGTAAGGCCCCCCGAAAGATCATCGAGGGGATGTACGGTGCCGGTGTATTTTACGAAGATGCCATCAATGCCGTGACCCCCGGCGCCTATGAGCAGGCCGTTAAAGAGCAGAATCTGGACGATGTGGGCTACCCCAAGATGGAGATTGTGGAGGCCGGCAAGGAGGGCTTTACCTTCAAGGCTCTGGTCTCTGTCCGCCCTGAGGTCAAGCTGGGTGCCTATAAGGGCCTGACCGCCCCCAAGGAGGAGGCCAAGGTCACAGAAAAGGATATTGATAATGAGCTTAAGCCCTATATTGACCGGGCTACCCGTCTGGTAAGCGTTAAGCGCAAGGCCAAGAAGGGCGACACTGCCATTATTGATTTTGAGGGCTTTGACAACGGAACTCCCTTCGAGGGCGGCAAAGGCGAGAACTATGAGTTGAAGCTTGGTTCCGGAACCTTTGTTCCCGGGTTTGAGGAACAGGTGATTGGGATGAAGGCCGGAGAGGAGAAGGATCTGGACATTACCTTCCCCGAGGACTACCATGCTGATCTGGCAGGTAAAGCTGTGGTCTTCCACGTGAATGTGAAGGAGGTCAAGGAACCTCAAGCTCCTCAGGTGGATGACGAGTTTGCTAAGGATGTATCTGAGTTTGAAACTTTGGAAGCCTTCCGCAAGGACTTGGGGGAGAAGCTGGCTGAGCGCCGCAGCAAGCAGGCCCAGGCCGATTTTGAGAACGCAGTCATGGAGCAGTTGGTAGGCAATATGGAGTGTGAGATTCCGGACGGCATGGTAGATGTCCAGCTGGACAAGCTGATGGAAGATTACGCCATGCGGATGCAGAGCCAGGGTATCTCCATGGATGACTACATGAAGATGATGAATATGAACGCCGATATGGTTCGGGCGTCTGCTCGGCCCTCTGCACTGCGTCAGGTTCAGATGGAACTGGCGCTCACTGCGGTGGCCGATGCTGAGAATGTGGAGGTTACCCAGGAAGATGTGGACGCCCAGATTAAGCAGTTGGCAGAACAGTACAGTGTTTCCGAGGAACAGGTAAAGACCGCTATTCCAGAGGAGACACTTAAGCGGGATCTGCGCCTGAAAAAGGCAGGCGACCTGGTAATTGCCCAGGCTAAGGTGGGCAAGGCAAAGAAGGCTACAGCCAAAAAGGCAAAGGGCGAGGAGCCGGAAGGGGAAGAGACAGCCAAAAAAGCCGCTTCCCGTAAGAAGAAAGAGGAACCCGCTGAGGAACCCAAAGCCGAGTAATTTCATCACGACCCGGGGCGGCTTCCGCCGCCCCGGGCGTGTGCATCTTGAAGGAGTGGGAGAAACCCTGGCCTCTTGTCCGAAGGAAGGAATTTTTTTTGACGGCTCGGGTATAATTTGGTATCACCGTCTAATAAAGGAGTATGAATCATGAGTTTAGTTCCTTATGTAGTAGAGCAGACCAATCGGGGCGAGCGTTCCTATGATATTTTCTCCCGCCTTTTGAATGACCGCATTGTTATGCTGTCTGAGGAGGTCAATGACACCACAGCTTCCCTGGTGGTGGCCCAGCTTTTGTATCTGGAGGCCCAAGATCCGGATAAGGACATTCAGTTCTACATCAACAGTCCCGGAGGCTCTGTTACTGCCGGTATGGCAATTTATGATACCATGCAGTATGTCAAGTGTGACGTGTCCACAATCTGCATCGGGCTGGCCGCCTCCATGGGTGCATTTCTTCTTTCCTCCGGAGCCAAGGGTAAGCGGTTTGCCCTGCCCAATGCGGAGATTATGATTCACCAGCCCTCTGCGGGGACGCAGGGACAGATCACTGATATGGCCATCCATCTCAGACGGCTGGAAATTGTAAAGAAGCGCATGAACCGTATTCTGTCTGAGAATACCGGTAAGTCTATTGAAGTGGTTACCGCAGACTGCGAGCGGGATAACTTTATGACTGCTCAGGAGGCTGTGGAGTACGGGCTGATTGACCGGGTGATTGAAAAACGTTGAGCCTGCGCTTTTGACAAGGTAATTCTATGAGGTGTATTCATGGCACGTAATGACGATAAGAAAAGCATTCGCTGTTCCTTTTGCGGCAAACACCAGGATCAGGTGCGTCGGCTAATTGCCGGACCGGGAGCCTATATCTGCAATGAGTGTGTGCAGCTGTGTATGGGGATTTTGGACGAGGGATACGATCCGGTGGAGGAAAACACCGGGGGCAGCATACCAGATGTCATTCCTACGCCCCGAGAGATCCATGCCGTACTGGATCAGTATATTATCGGCCAGGAGAAAGCTAAGGTAGCCTTATCTGTGGCCGTCTATAATCACTATAAGCGCATCTATTTTGGCGGTGGAGAGGATGTGGAGCTGCAAAAGAGCAACATCCTGCTCATGGGTCCCACAGGATGTGGGAAAACTTTGTTTGCCCAGACCTTGGCTAGAGTATTGAAGGTACCGTTTGCCATTGCCGATGCCACTACCTTAACAGAGGCTGGCTATGTGGGTGATGATGTGGAAAACATCCTGCTGCGCCTGGTACAGGCTGCCGATTATGACATTGACTTAGCGGAGCGGGGCATCATCTACATTGACGGGATGGATAAAATTGCCCGCAAGAGTGAGAATACGTCCATTACGAGGGACGTGTCCGGGGAGGGAGTACAGCAGGCTCTGCTGAAGATACTGGAGGGCACAGTAGCCAATGTACCCCCCCAGGGAGGGAGAAAGCATCCCCACCAGGAATTTATCCAAATTGATACAAAGAACATTCTCTTTATCTGTGGCGGCGCCTTTGACGGTATCGATAAAATTATTGAAAATCGGTTAGACAAACGCTCTATGGGTTTTGGAGCGGAAGTACAAAGCCGTAAAGAACGCAATGTTGGCCAGCTGATGGCGGAGATCCAGCCTCAGGATCTGCTGAAGTTTGGTATCATTCCTGAGTTGGTGGGCCGTCTGCCGATCATCACTACGCTGGAATCCCTGGACCGAAATCAGATGGTAAAGATTCTTACTGAACCGAAGAACGCTTTGGTGAAGCAGTATCAAAAATTAATGGAGTATGACGAAGTCTCCCTGGAGTTCAGTCAGGATGCCTTGGAGGCGGTAGCTGACCGAGCAGTGGAACGGGGCATCGGAGCCCGGGGACTGCGGGCAATATTGGAGGAAGTCATGACCGAAGTGATGTATGATGTGCCCTCTGATCCCACCATCACCAAGGTAGCAATTACGGGACCATGTGTCACTCAGCATGCCAAGCCGGAATTAACCCGGGATCCGGAACGTCGATTGCGGCCACGCCTGGGAAAGGCGGCCTTACGAGCGGAGCGGGGCGGTCTGCCCGGCACAAACGCAGGCTGAATATAAAAAATCTGTGGACGCCCCGCGGTGCCCCCAAACGGCGGGCTGTGGGGCGTCTATGCCGTTTATCCCGAGAGGAAGTGAATTTTATGAGCAAAGAGTGGGATTTTACCCAGATTAATACCATGCCTGTGATTGCCCTGCGGGGCCTCACGGTGTTTCCAAATGTCCTAATTCATTTTGAGGTGGCCAGAGATGCCTCAGTTAAGGCTTTAGAGGAGGCTATTACTGCCGGTAGCTCCGTGTTCCTGGTGGGGCAAAAGGACATCTCACTAGAGGTGCCGGAACAGAAGGACCTCTATACCGTGGGCACTATCTCCAATATTCGTCAAATTCTCCGGATGCCCGGAGATAATGTACGGGTAATGGTAGAGGGCCAGAAGCGAGGCCGCCTTCTTCGAATTTTGCGGACAGAACCCTATCTGGAAGCGGAAGTACAGGAGATTGACAAGAAGACAGCTGTCCGGAATACCCCCAGAGTAGAGGCTTTGATGCGCTCCACCTATGAACTGTTTCAGCGCTACACAGAGCTGGCTCCCAAAATCTCTCCCGACCTGTTGGTTCATGTGCTGGCCAGCCAGGATCCAGGATACATTGCAGATTATATTGCTCAAAATATTGCCATGCGTAATGGCGATAAGCAGTCAGTTTTGGAGGAACTGCGCCCGGTGCGCCGCTTGGAAAAGTTACATCGTCTGCTGGAGCGGGAAGTGGAAATTCTCTCCCTCGACATGGAAATTCAAAACAAGGCCAGGGAACAGATTTCAGATCACCAGCGCGACTATTACCTGCGGGAGCAAATGAAGGCCATTCAGAATGAGTTGGGAGAAGGGGATTCCGACGACGAGATTGGGGAGTACCGCAAGAAAATTGCTGAAACGGCTCTACCCGACCCCGTGCGAAAAAAACTCAATAAAGAACTGGAGCGCCTGAGCAAGCAGCCTTTTGGTTCCTCAGAGGCTACCGTGCTGCGCAGCTATCTGGATGTGTGTCTGGAGCTACCTTGGGGAAAGACTACAAAAGAAAAGATCAGTGTGTCTGCCGTGCGTAAGGCGCTGGACCACGACCATTTTGGACTTGAAAAGGTGAAGCAGCGGCTGCTGGAATTTGTAGCGGTCAAGCAACTGGCACCCGAGTTAAAGGGACAAGTAATTTGCCTTGTCGGCCCTCCTGGCGTAGGCAAGACCTCAGTAGCCATGTCCATGGCCCGGGCTATGAACCGGAAGCTGGCCCGTCTGTCTCTGGGTGGTGTAAGTGACGAGGCAGAAATTCGCGGCCATCGCAAGACCTATGTGGGGGCGATGCCGGGACGTATTATTACCGCTATCAACCAGGCAGGAAGCTGCAATCCACTGATATTGTTGGATGAGATTGATAAATTGGGGCATGACCACCGGGGTGATCCGGCATCTGCTCTATTAGAGGTACTGGACGGAGAGCAGAACGCTACCTTCCGGGATAATTTCCTGGAAGTGCCATTTGATCTGTCACAGGTGCTGTTTATCACTACTGCCAATACCACAGAGACGATTCCACGGCCCCTGTTGGACCGGATGGAGGTCATTGAGCTGTCCAGCTATACCGATGAGGAGAAGCTGCAGATTGCAAAGCGACACCTGCTTCCTAAACAGCTGCAGCGGCACGGCCTGACACGGCAACAGTTGAAGGTATCCGATGGGGCCATCCGGGAAATCGTAGCCTCTTATACCCGGGAATCTGGTGTTCGTATCTTGGAACGTAAGTTGGCAGCTATCTGTCGAAAAACTGCCATGAAAGTGGTCTCGAATGATGTAAAGCAAATTCACATTACAGAAAAAGACCTTCAGGAGTACCTTGGTGTTCCCCGATACTATCCTGAGCGGCAGGCGTTGGAGGAACGTGTGGGAGTGGTGAACGGTCTGGCCTGGACCTCGGTAGGCGGCGAGCTGCTAGAAGTAGAGGTCAATGTTCTCCCCGGCTCCGGAAAGGTGGAACTGACTGGGAACTTGGGAGATGTGATGAAGGAATCGGCCCAGGCCGCATTGACCTATATCCGCAGCCAGGCGGATCGACTTGGGATTGTGGCTAACTTTTACAAAGAAAAGGATATCCATGTCCACTTCCCGGAGGGAGCAGTGCCCAAGGATGGCCCTTCCGCTGGAATTGCTATTACAACTGCCATGGCTTCGGCACTGACTGGTACTCCGGTGCGCCGGGGGCTGGCCATGACAGGCGAGGTTACTCTGCGGGGACGGGTGTTGCCCATAGGAGGGCTCAAAGAAAAGACAATGGCCGCATTTCGAAATGGAATTAAGACCGTAATTATCCCGGCGGACAATGGGAAAGATTTGGAGGAAATTGACCAGACAGTTCGCAAAGCCCTTCAATTTGTGCTGGTGGAGCGAGCAGATCAGGTTCTCTCTGCGGCTTTGCTTCCCCATACTGTACCTCCTTCCGAACAGGCAGACTCCTGTGTACCGGCCCTACCTCCGGTGGAGGGGCATCCAGCTGCTCGAGTGCGTCAGTGAGGTGACAAAATGGCTGTCAATGTCAACCGAGCGGAGTTTATTCTTTCGGCTGCCTCGGAGGAAAGCTTTTTGCGGGACGGCCTGCCGCAGGTGGCTTTTGCAGGGCGGTCCAATGTAGGAAAATCTTCCGCGATTAACCGCTTATTAAACCGAAAGAACTTTGCCCGGGTAGGAGCTGTGCCGGGGAAAACCGTCCATATCAATTATTTTAAGATTGATGGTGCATTTTATCTGGTAGATTTGCCTGGTTATGGTTATGCCCGGGTGTCAAAAAGTGAGCGAGATCGCTGGGGAAGGCTGATGGAGCGGTATTTTGCCCATCCGGAACTGATGACCCTGGGAGTTCTAATCGTAGATGCCCGACATAAACCAACGGCTGATGACTGCACGATGGCTGACTGGTTCAAGGAGACAGGCCGCCCCTTAGTAGTAGTGGCCAACAAATTGGACAAGCTAAAAAGAAGCGAATGGGAGGCGAGTCTGCAGCAGATTCGGAATGTTTTGGAACTGGCGGAGGAAGTATGTGTCATTCCGTTTTCTGCAGAGAAGGGAACAGGACGAGAGGAATTGCTCAACGCCATCTTGTCCGGTGTCAGCAATAAGTGAGCTAAACCCCCGGCGCTGTTCGCGCTGGGGGTTTTTGCAGGGAAGAGAGAGCAGAGAGGATGGAGGGAACGATGGCCATTTGGACCAGAAAGACAACCTCCGGTGCATACGTTTGCCTCGTATCCCTTTTCGGGGTGTGTTTTTGTCATTCCAGATCGAATAGAGGAAGAACTGGCGCCGATATGGCTCAAGAGGGGTAGACGGGGCTCCCTTTTTAAGGAAAGTAGTGATTTCAAGGGAAATTGAAATCACTTGGTGAATATGGACAAAAGCAAGGCTCCCTCTATCGTTATAAGAGAGGGAGCCTTGTCCTTTTGATGGCTACTCAGCATA
>CALWYD010000003.1 GCA_944385675.1 uncultured Oscillospiraceae bacterium | reverse complement strand
GGCAGAATGATACTGGTACATCCGGCCGTGCCCATGGACGGAAGCCACTTGAGGTTTACCGAGAAGATCAGCACCAGAAGAACCGCCAGCCAGATGGTGGACATGGACTGGAAGATTAGGGCAAATCCCATGGCCCCAAGGTCCAGCCCCGTGCCCTGGTGCACGCCGGCCACAATACCGATGGGGATGGCCAGCAGGGTCGCTACCAGCGCCCCTGCCAAGGCCAGCTCCAGAGTCCTGGGGAAACGGCCCAGGATGACGTCAATACAGGGAATTTTATAGGTCAGAGAGGTACCAAAGTCCCCTCTTAAAATACCGGAGAAATAATCCCAGAACTGCACGATATACGGCCTATTCAGCCCCAGGGATTCCTCCATCATGGCAATTTCTTCGTCAGTTGCGCCGTCCGGCAGCAGCATCAACGCCGGATTGCCTGTGGCAACACGAAGCAACACAAATACCACGACAACCACGCAGAACATGACGACGATAGATGCCAGCAATCTGCGTAAAATATACTTAAGCATGTCTCCTCCAAATCATGTTTTCTCGCAGTGAACTGCTGCGCAGACCACAACGGATAATAGCAACCGGCAGCCGGCAGGAAACTCAGGAAACCCGGATATCAGAGGTGAAGCAGTATCCGGACGGGGCAATGTAGAAGCCCTCCAGCCCCTTCCTGGCGGCGTATTGATAGTCCATGGTAAACAGAGAGACCAGTACGCAGTTATCGTAAATGATCTTGTTGATTTCCTTCAGGATGGTGTCTCTCTTTACGGGGTCAACTGTAGTCTCCAGGATGGGCAGCAGCTCGTCCATACGGGCATCCCGGAAGTTGTGGTTTGCACCGGGGTCTTCCATGCGGCTGATAGTGTATGCGCCCTCGTCTCCGGTGGAGGAATTGGTGACCAGATAGGCATCGTACTCACCGGTCTTGCGCACCTCCGTGGTGTAGGCCTGCTCGGTGACACGAACGCTCATGTTAATACCCACGTTGCGGGCATAGTCGCACAGGGCGGTGGCAATGTTTTCCGCGTTGGTAACAGGGCTGTTTGCCAGCAGGACAATTTCACGGCCGTCATAGTCGGATTTTTCTACGTACTCTTTGGCCAGTTCCACATCATATACGGGAACCAGGGCGGGATCGTAACCTACCGTGCCCTCCGGAAGCCAGGACTGCAGCGCGACGCCGCCGCCCATGATGGTATCGGCAATGGTCTGCCGGTCAATGCAGTAGGCAAAGGCCTTGCGGAGGTTGAGGTCGTGGAAGGCGGACTGCTCACCGCACTGCAGGCCAACCAGGGCATAGGACCAGTGGGTATCGCCGGAATCATGATACAGGTCGGGGTCAGCTTCCACCAGGGACATCAGATCCATGGACAGACGGGGGGCAAGATCCAGAGTGCCGGAGGTCAGGCCGTTGACAATAGCGTTGTCCTCAGTAATGAAGTAGAGGGTGAACTTGTCTACGTTGGAGTTGCACTCGCCCCAATAGTCGTCCCGGCGGCTGAGGGTAATAAATTGACCATCCATGTAGTCCTCATACTGCCAGGGGCCGGTGCCGTACAGATATCCCTTATAGAAATAGTCGTCACCCAGCTCAGCGTAGTCAGTATCGGAGAGAATAAACATGTGGGAGAAATTCTGCAGGGGGGTAGCATAGGTCTCGGAGAAATAGGCCTTAACGGTGTAGTCGTCAATTAGCTCTACCCACTCCAGATACGTCCACACGCCGCCCAGGTTTGCCTTCTGGCCCTTGTAGTCCAGGCAACGCTGGAGGGTGGCCGCCACATCGTTGGCGTCACAGACCTCGCCGTTGTTGAAGGTCATGCCCTTGCGGATGTGGAACGTCCACTCTTTGCCGTCCTCAGAAAACTCATAGCTCTCTGCGGCGCCCACACCGTACTCGCTGCCGTAATTGCCCATATGGTCGGTACCAATGAGGGGAGTGTGGGTCATGTAGTAGATAATCTGAAAGGCCTGGCCGTCGTTACAGTCCATCCAGTCCAGAGAGGTGATGGTCTGGGTGGAGGAGGCATAGACATGGATGTTTCCATCCTCGTCATACCACTTGGCATCCACTGCGGTTCCACCGCCTCCGCCGGAGGAGGCGCTTCCAGGGTCGGAGTTTGAGCCGCATGCAGCTGTACTTAAAAGCATCAAAGCGGCAAGGAGCATTGCAAGAGTCTTTTTCATAACGTTTCCCCTTTCTTTCATTCCCTTTTTATTGTTATCTGCCGCATGGTATTTATCTGCCACGGCAGACAAATCCCTAAACAATGATGTTTTTCAAGGTTCCAATCTCTGAAATGGTGCAGGAAATGGTCTCCCCAGCGGTGAGATAGCGGGGATTGGGCTGATCTTGAATACAGCCCCGGGGGGTTCCCAGCCAAATGATGGAGGCCGCCTTCAGGGTGCAATAGCGGCACAGGTCGCTGACAATATGGTTCTGCGTGAATTTCATCAGGTTCGTGGAACAGGACAGCACCGGCTGTTCGTTTCTGGACACCGTGAGCTGGAAGGTGGGGTTTTCTTCAAACTCGTCTGCGGTCACAATCCACGGTCCCATGGGCAGGAATCCGTCCAGAGAGGTGGCCACCACAGGCCTTCGGTACTTCTCCACCAATTGCCGGGAAATCATGTTGGTAATGATGGTATACCCGAAGATATATTTTCCGGCCTCCTCCTCAGGGATGGCCCTGATGTCTGCGGCGGTGATGAGGGCCAGGCCAGGCTCAAAGTCCAGCTGCCCCGCGTACTCCGGATAGGAGGGAACCTCCCCTCCGGGACGGTTTGCACAGGTGGCCTTCTTGTAGTAGATGGCAGGCCACTGGGGGGGAGCCCCTTCTGCAAGTGCCTGTTGCTTTTCCTCCTGAGAGGCGAAGTAGTTGTTTTCCAGACAGATGACCGCCTGACGCGCCTCCGGAATGGGGGGGAGAAGCTCTACATCCGCCAGAGGAATTGGGTCTGAGCACCCTGCCTCCACTCGACTGCGCAGCGCATTCAGCGCAGCCCGGTCGCTCTGAATAATCAACTCTTCCATGGTCTTGGCTGTCACTCCAAAGGAGGACAGGGGATAGACCATGGACATGTCGGGGCTGAGCGCCCCAATACAGGTCTGATCCCGGTACTGGTATGTAAGCAGTTTCATTGGATTCCCTCCTGTAGCCCGTCACATCACTTTGTCCGCGTAAGGGGTGGGCGGCTCAGCCTGCACCAGCTTCTGCTCAATACGGCCGATCCCTTGGATTTCGCACACAAAGTTTTCCCCGGCAACGGGGTAGTAGCGCTCCCCGATCTCCCCCGGGGAACCGCTGGCAATGACTGTCCCCGCCTTGAGGGTCATATGGGTGGAGAGCTGGCTGACCATGTATGGGATATCAAAGCTCATGTGGTCGGAGGTGTCCTCGGCCCGCAGCTGCCCGGCAATAGACATCTGGATGAGAAAGGAATGGCCCTCCTCAAACTCGTCTGCAGTCACAATCCAGGGTCCTACGGGGGCCATACCATCCAGGCTTTTCCCATACATGGGCTGGTGATAGCGTTTGCAGATTTCATTTTCACACAAATCGTTGTGAACTGCGTATCCCAGGATGTAGCGGCGCACTTGTCCGCGATCCACGTTCAGGCAGTCCCGGCCGATGATGACCGCAATTTCGGCACCGCCCTCATATTTGCGAGTCATTGCAGTATAATCAGGCAATTGTTCTCCTTTTTGACGACATCAACCACCTGAACCAGCAGCTTGCGGATTTGAAGTGCCAGGGCTATGATCTCATCGTGGGGGACCGCATCACCGTTACCAGCGCCCAGAGTATGGGAATGCGGGCCATTCTGATTGCATCAGGGATTGACAGCATCCAGGACGCCATTACTCAGGCTGTTTTATTTTGCAACTACAGCAACAAGCTAAGAAAAAACGTGGCGCTGTTTCAGCAGGTTTTGGCGGCCCAGTCGGGAAAAATTGTTCTTTTTGACTCCAGCGGTGCCTGTATATTTTCCTCCCTTCCTCCCGAGGATGAATTGTTAATTCCAAAATTCCGGGACCAGCTGCCCGACATCATCAGAAAAAACAAGGTCAGGGATCGGACCATACAAATTTCCGGCCACCACGTGAAGCTGCGCACTTTTCCCGTGGAGGGCAGCCTGTGCACTCTGTTCCAGGTGGCAGATACCATGCCCCAATCCGCCGCCGACAGCGCCATTCACTTTTACAGCAGCGAGGAACTGTTCCGCACCTATGGAAATTTGAACTGGGGCAACAGTCAGCCTATTACCCAATTTTTGAACTCGGCCCGAAAATACGCGGCGGCAGCTTATCCCATTTTACTGTTGGGGGCAGGGAAAGAGGATAGCATGGAGTTGGCTGCCTTTTTGTACCAGCAGTGTGCCTCCAAGCAGGTACCCTTTGTGTGCATTGACTGCGGGGCCGTGAACAATCGGCAGTGGGATTTTCTGTTGGAGAGCACAAATTCTCCTCTGTACCGGCTGGATATTGCCCTTTATCTCCACAACGCCGACGGGGTGAGCAACCAGTGGCAGGAGCGGCTGATTTCCTTTTTGCAGGAAACCACTGCCCAGCGGCGAATCTGCACCTTTATCTCCTTTTGCTGCCGGGAGATGCCTCCGCTTTCCGAGGCGCTCAGCGGCTTTGCAGTTTTGCCCGTTCCTTCTTTGCAGGAGCATTCGGAGGACATGACGGAAATTTCCAATATCTACATTAGTGAAATTAATCAGGAGTACGGCAAACGGGTGATCAGCCTATCCCCGGAGGCCCTGGCCTATCTGCAGCGACTTCCATCCCTGACCCAGGTCTCTCAGTTGAAGAATGCCTTGAAAAAAGCTGTTATTCAAACCGACAATTTTTACATTTCCCAACAGACCATTGCCTCCATCCTGCCTCAGG
>CALWYD010000002.1 GCA_944385675.1 uncultured Oscillospiraceae bacterium | reverse complement strand
CGCAGGGCGCTACGCCCGTTCCTCCACCGGGGGCGGCCAGTGGCAAAACAAGTCCATGCCGGAGCGCTGGACTATCTCTTACCGAGATCTCACCTTTAATGTTAAGCCCATGAATTTCAAGCATACGGGCCTATTTCCGGAGCAGGCAGCCAACTGGGATTTCGCCCGGGAACAAATTCAAAACGCCGGGCGGCCGGTGAGCGTACTCAATCTGTTCGCCTACACGGGAGGCGCTACCGTGGCCTGCGCTGCAGCAGGCGCCTCGGTGTGCCATGTGGATGCGGCCCGGGGCATGGTTCAGTGGGCCAGGGAAAACGCCAAGAGTTCCGGTCTGGAACAGGCCCCCATCCGCTGGATTGTGGATGACTGTGCCAAGTTTGTGGAACGGGAAATCCGGCGGGGACGGCGGTACGACGCCGCTATCATGGATCCTCCCTCCTATGGACGGGGGCCCACGGGAGAGGTATGGAAGCTGGAGGAGAACCTCTACCCCTTTGTGGAGCTGGTCTCCGGCGTGCTGTCCGACCACCCCTTATTTATTATCCTCAATTCCTATACCACCGGTCTGGCCCCCAGCGTGGTGACCTATGTGCTGGAGAGTGTCATTTCCAAACGTTTCGGCGGACACACCATCTCTGACGAACTGGGCCTTCCCGTCACTGAGAGCGGCTTGGCCCTCCCCTGCGGCGCAGCAGGGCGGTGGACAAACTGCGGATAAGGGTAATCACACCAAACTGATATCTCCAACAGCGGGGTAGCACTATGAGCAGATCAATTATCCAAACTGAAAACCTCCGCTTCTCCTACACCACCCCGGAGGGCGTGGCCCCCGTGGTGCTGGATGGAGTGAGCCTGGATATTGCCGAGGGTTCCTTCGTAGCAGTGCTGGGGCATAATGGCTCCGGCAAATCCACCCTAGCAAAGCATATGAACGCCATTCTCCTTCCCTCGGGGGGCACGGTATATGTGGACGGCATGGACACCACAGATGAAAATCGGCTTTTGGACATCCGCCGCACGGTTGGCATGGTCTTTCAGAATCCAGACAACCAGATTGTCGCCAATGTGGTGGAGGAGGACGTAGCCTTTGCCCCGGAGAATCTGGGCGTCCCTCCCCAGGAGATCCGCCGCCGGGTGGATGACGCCCTAAAGGCAGTAGGCATGTACGAGTTCCGGGAACACGCCCCCCACCTGCTTTCCGGCGGTCAAAAGCAGCGGGTGGCCATCGCTGGGGTCATCGCCATGGAGCCCAGGTGTATTGTCCTGGACGAGCCCACCGCCATGCTGGACCCCATCGGCCGGGCCGATGTACTGCGCACCATTAAGGCCCTGAACCGGGAGCGGGGGGTCACCGTGGTTCTCATCACCCACCATATGGATGAGGCCGCCCAGGCCGACCGCCTGATTGTCATGGCCAAGGGCCGTGTGGTGGCTGACGGCACCCCAAAAGAGGTCTTCCAGCAGGTGGAGCGGCTGCAATCCGTGGGCCTCACCGTCCCTCAGACCACCCAGCTTTTGTGGCAACTGCGCCAGGAAGGCCTGGATGTGCCCCTGGACGCCTTGAGCGACGAGGAGTGTGCCCTGGCCTTAAAGCATCTGCTCTCTTAAAAAAACTTAAGATTTGGGAGTGAACTGTCATGAATGATGTCAGAAATCCGGCCTGGCTGGACTGCGTGGGCGTGGGCATTATTGTAGCTTTGTGCCTGGGAATTCTTATCGGCCCCCTGGGCGGCGTGTTTGGACTCTATCTGGAGAAAGGCGCCGTTTTGCTGTTTGCCCTGATTGCCGGAGGAACCGGGGCCTTCCTTTTCTCCCTGCATCAGCGCCTGAAAAAACTGGAGCAGCAGCTCTCTTTTTTCAAGAAACAATCTGACTCGCTGTGTGAGAACTGAAGGCCCCGTTGCCCCCATCCATCTCTTCTGTATGCCCGGTGGGCACCTGTTGGAGCCTCCGGTTCTCAAGGTTCCATTCTCTGGGCGCGACCTTTAAACGGCGTGTACCACTTTACCATAAGGACGGAATTTCCATGGAAGCAATTCTGGAAACCAAACACCTCACCCACACCTACTCTGCCGGCACCCCCTTCGAGCGCTCGGCTCTGCTGGATGTGGATTTCTCCGCCTACAAGGGGGAGTATCTTGGTATCATCGGCCACACCGGCTCAGGGAAATCCACCCTGATCCAACATCTTAACGGCCTTTTGAAACCCACCTCCGGCCAGGTGCTGTTCCAGGGAGAGGACATCTGGTCCGACCCCAAGCGCACGCGCCTGACCCGGTTTCAGGTTGGGCTGGTATTTCAGTACCCGGAGTACCAGCTTTTTGAGGAGACGGTCTATAAGGACATCGCCTTCGGCCCTAAAAATATGGGGCTGGATGAGGGGGAAATTGACCGCCGGGTTCATGAGGCTGCGTATTTTGTAGGGCTGCGGGATGACCAGCTGGACAAGTCCCCCTGTGCGCTGTCCGGTGGACAAAAGCGCCGGGTGGCCATCGCCGGAGTCATTGCCATGGAACCGAAAGTGCTGATTCTGGACGAGCCCACGGCCGGGCTGGATCCGGTGGGGGTAGAGTCCATTTTGGGCAATATTCGGGATTACCATCGGGTTCACAACGCCACCATCATTCTGGTCTCCCATTCCATGGAGGAAGTGGCCCGGACAGTGGATCGGCTGGTGGTGGTAAACGACGGAAAAATTCCCTTCCGGGGCACCCCCCGGGAGGTATTCCGCCATGGGGCCGAGCTGGAGGCCATGGGCCTGGGCGTACCCCAGATGACCCGGGTATTCCACCGCCTGCGGGAGCTGGGCGTGGACATTGACCCGTCAGTCTACACCATTGACCAGGCCCGGGAGGCCATTTTGGCCAAGCTGGGAAAGGGGGCGGTGTAAGTGGCTTTGAAGGACATCACCCTGGGGCAGTATTTTCCCGGCAACTCCCTGATCCACCGCCTGGATCCCCGCACTAAGCTGATAGCAGTGGCCCTGTATATCGTGGCGCTGTTCCTGGCAGACTTTTTTCTCACCTACGCCATCATGTTTGCCCTGCTCTGCCTGGCCATCGCTGTATCCCGGGTTCCGCTGCGCTCCATCCTGCGGGGCATGAAGCCAATCGTTTTTATTGCTGTTTTCACCGCCCTGCTGAATCTGTTTTATACCTCAGAGGGGCCGGTTTTGGTTCAGTTCTGGATTATCACCATCACTCTGGGCGGGGTGTTCAACGCCTTCTTTATGGTGGTGCGCATTATGATGCTTATCGCCGGCACTTTCCTGATCACCTACACCACCTCTCCTATCCTGCTCACCGACGGGCTGGAGTCCCTAATGGGGCCGCTGAAAAAAATCCGGGTGCCCGTCCATGAGCTGTCTATGATGATGTCTATCGCTCTGCGCTTTATTCCTACGCTGATTGAAGAGACCGATAAAATCATGTCCGCCCAACGGGCAAGGGGGGCAGATTTTGAAAGCGGGAACCTTATCCAGCGGGCCAAGGCCTTGATTCCCCTGCTGGTTCCTCTGTTCATCTCCGCTTTCCGCCGGGCCGACGAACTGGCGGTGGCCATGGAGTGCCGCTGCTACCACGGCGGCCAGGGGCGCACCCGCCTGAGACAGCTGCGCTACCAGGGGCGGGATTACCTGGTTCTGGCCTTCCTTCTGGCCCTCACCGTGTTGGTGGGAATCCTGGGACATATGGGGCTTTAAGGAAAGGACCCGCCATGGAACGAAACATTGCGCTGAAAATGATGTATAACGGCACGGCCTACCACGGCTGGCAGGTACAGAAGAACGCCCTGTCCGTGGCTGAGACCCTGGAGCAGGCCCTGGCAAGTGTGGTGGGACATCCTGTCAAGTGTACCGGAGCCGGCCGTACCGACGCGGGGGTACACGCCCAGGTCTACCTGGCTAATTTCCGCACCACCTCCTCAATTCCCTGCGACCGTCTGCCCCTGGCCGTCAACACCCGTCTGCCCAAAGACATTGTGGTGGTCAAGGCCACCCAGGTGCCTATGTCCTTCAATGCCATCGGCTCCTGCCGGAAAAAGGAGTACACCTACCGCATCTACAACTCCCGTCTGGGCAACCCCTTCTATGTGGACAGGGCCTGGTTCTATCCCCGGCATCTGGATGAGGAGGTTATGCAGCGGGCAGCCAGCCAGTTTGTGGGCACCCACGACTTTCGTGCAGTGCGCTCGGTGGGAACCCAGACCAAAACCACGGTACGTACTGTATATTACTTCGACGTTTCCCGCCGGGGAGATTTGATAGAGTGTAAGGTGTGCGCTAACGGCTTTCTCTATAACATGGTTCGGGCTATGGTTGGCACTGTGGTTTACGCCGCCGAGGGAAAACTTGCCCCGGAGGATATCCCCGCTATTCTGGACTCCGGCAACCGCACTCTGGCCGGCCCCACTGTCCCTCCCGGGGGGCTTTACATGACAAAACTCTGGTATGACCAGGACGTCTTATAACCTGCGTCCCGCCCGGCAGATCGCTGCCCCGGCGGCCGCTGAGGCTTTTGCGAGGACACTATGAACGGAAAAGCTCCGGCCAAAAAGCCGAAAAAATCAAATATTGTAATCCGTCTGCTGATTTTGCTGCTCACCGCCGCTCTGGTGGCGGGGGCCATGCTCCTGGTGGTCTACCGGGATCGGCTCAATCTGGACGCGGTGAAGCGGTGGCTGGCCTACCGTTCCCTGGATACCAGTGACACCGGCCAGGCTGCCCCCTTTACCCATGCCGGAGGTGACCGGCTGTCCTTTGCCTATCTGGACAGTGGGATTCTTCTCTCCTCCGCTGCCGGCGCCCACTATTACTCCTTTTCCGGGGAAAGCTATGCCTCCCAGGTGCTGGCTATGGAGAACCCCACCTTGTCCGCCTGTGACGCCGTGGGCGTCATCTATGACGCAGGAGGGCAAGAACTGTTTTTGTTCCGCAACGGACAGCAGACCTTTCACCTGTCCCTGAGCGGCGGGAGCGATCTGCTCTCCGCCCGAGTGAACGACAGCGGCTGGCTGACCGTCACCGCCCAGCAGAGCGGCTACAAGGGCGTGGTCACTGTCTACAATGCCTCTGGAAAAGAGGTCATCCAGATCGGCCTCTCCTCCACCTTTGTGGTTGACGCCATTCTCTCTCCGGACTGCCGTACTGTGGCCATAATTACCATTGGCCAGGAGGGCGGGGTCTTCCAAAGTCATGTCCTGTTTTATCCCGTGGACCAGGAGCAGCCCAGTGCCCAGGCTTCCTTGGATGGAATGACTGTGCTTGATTTGGACTATGAAAACGGACTGCTTTGGGTCCTGGGCGAGGATAGACTGGTCACCGTTTCCCAAGACGGTGAGGAGCTGCATAGCTATTCCTTCGGGCGCTTTTACCTCAAGGGGTGTTCCCTGGGGGGCGACGGCTTCGCGCTTTTGCTGCTGGGCCGATACCGGGCCGGCAGCGCAACCCAGGCGCTGACGATTGACTCCTCCGGTCAGGTAATGGCCGATCTGGATTTATCTGGCCAGGTGTTGGATTTTGACTGCGCAGGAAATTACTGTGCTCTGCTTACCGGCAGTCAGCTGGCTGTCTACACCCCGGAGTTTCGGGAATACGCCCTGCTGGAGTCCACTCAAGGGGCCCGTTACACTGCCCTGTCTTCCAACGGCTCCGCCCTGCTGGCAGACAGTCAGCAGGCTTGGCTGTTTATCCCAAACTGATCTGTCTGTGAACCTGCTCCAAGGAGGTCTTTCATGAAATATTTGTTTTTTGATGTGGTAATTGCCGGCCTGCTGCTTTTAGCTGTTGTTCGCGGGTACCGCAGAGGCTTCATTCTCACGTTCTGCGGTTTTTTGGCCATTTTTGTGGCCCTGATTGGGGCTTCCCTGGTGTCCAATGCCTTGGCTCAGCCCGTCAGTCACGCCATCAGCCCCATCGTGCAGTCCAGCATTCAGCAGGCTGTGGCGGATAAGTTCCAGTCCTCTGACGCCTCGGCCGGGGGCGAGGGTACATTGTCAGAAACTCAGGATCCCTCCCAGCAGCCCGACCTTGACGGCACCCCGCTGCAGGAAATTTTGGACTTTCTAAAACAGTCTCCTCTATATCGTGGCTTTGCCAATGCTCTTCAAGAAGCGGTAGATGAGGGCATGGTAGCAGCCACCGCCAATGCTACCCTGGTAATTTCGGAATACATTGCAGCACATCTGGCCAGAATTGTGCTGTTCGTGGTATCCTTTGTGATTATTTTAGTTATCTGGTTCTTTATTAGCCATACTTTGGATCTGGCTTTTCGTCTCCCTGTTTTATCTACACTAAACCGTCTGGGCGGGGCCGGGCTGGGGCTTGCTAAGGGAGGCATGTTGATATTTGTGGCCTGCTGGCTGCTTAAGGGCAGTTTCCTTTCCCAACAGGCCATTCACAGCACATATTTACTCCGTTTTTTCTGTATTGCCAGCCCCATGTCTCTTCTCCCTTAAATCTCCTGGTTTTGTATCCGAAGTATTCATGACCAGTTCATAATTGTGATGTATTATCACCACCAAAGGAAATGTCTTCTCCTGAAAGGAGTATTACGCTATGCAGCCAACCATGTGCAGCCGCTGCGGCAAAAATGTGGCGGTCATCTTTATTACCAAGCTGGAAAACGGAACTACAAAAAACGAAGGGCTGTGCCTCAAGTGCGCCAGAGAACTGGGCATCAAGCCCATTGACGATATGATGAAGAAAATGGGCATTACCGACGAAGATTTGGACAGCCTCACCTCGGAGATGATGTCCGCTTTCGGGGGCGCAGAAGGGATGGAGGGCCTGATGAACCAGCCCAAGGAGGAGGACGGCGAGGATGATGGCCGCACCGCCACCTTTCCCTTCCTCAATCAGCTCTTTGGGGGTAGTTCCCCCGCCTCTCAGCAGCCCGCCCCCGATGCCGGACAGCCCCGCGCGGACAAAGCCAACGCCCCCAAACAGCCCAAGCGGAAGTTTTTGGACAGCTACTGCATCTCCCTGACCCAGCGGGCCAAGGAGGGCAAACTGGATAAGCTCATCGGCCGGGACAGAGAAGTGGAACGGGTGACCCAAATCCTCAACCGCCGTCAGAAAAACAACCCCTGTCTTATTGGCGAGCCCGGTGTGGGCAAAACTGCCATTGCCGAGGGGCTGGCCCAGAAAATTGTCCGGGGCGATGTGCCATATAAGCTATTGGATAAAGAGGTTTATCTCTTGGATCTCACCGCTCTTGTAGCTGGCACCCAGTTCCGCGGCCAGTTTGAAAGCCGCATGAAGGGCTTGATTGAGGAGATCCGCAAACTGGGCAATATTATTCTGGTCATTGACGAAGTACACAATATTGTAGGCGCCGGGGACGCGGAGGGCTCCATGAATGCCGCCAACATTCTTAAGCCTGCCCTCTCCCGAGGGGAATTGCAGGTGATCGGCGCCACCACCCTCAACGAGTACCGTAAGCATATTGAGAAGGATACTGCTCTGGAGCGGCGCTTTCAGCCTGTCATTGTAGAGGAACCCTCCATTGAGGACAGTGTCAAGATTCTTGAGGGTATTGCCCCCTACTATGAAGCCTACCACCAGGTATCCGTCTCCCCGGAGATGTGCCGTCTGGCTGTGACCATGAGTGAGCGGTACATTACTGACCGCTACCTTCCCGACAAGGCTATCGACCTTATCGACGAGGCCTGTTCCAATGTCAACCTTCACAACCAGTCTCTGGCCCGGGTCAACGCCATTAATAAGGAGTTGGCTGACCTGGCCAAGGAACGGGAGGTGATGATGGCCGCCGCCACCGAGGACGCCTACCGCCGGCTGGCCACCATCAAAAGCACAGAGCTGCGGCTGGAGGAGGAACGTCAAAATCTGGAGGAGAACAGCCGCCCCGCCCTGACCCAGGAACATCTGGCCAACGTCATTGAGCTGTGGACCAACATCCCCGCCAGCCGTATCCAGGAGCAGGAGTATCAGCGCCTGTCGCGGTTGGAGGAGCGGCTGAAGCAGCACATCATCGGCCAGGACGAAGCTGTGCGCGCTGTTGCCGCAGCGATTCGCCGGGGCCGGGTGGGTATCTCCCCCAAGCACAAGCCTGTCTCCTTTATCTTTGGGGGCTCCACCGGCGTGGGCAAGACAGAGCTGGTCAAGCGCCTGGCCGCCGACCTGTTTGATACCCCGGAATCCCTCATCCGCCTGGATATGTCCGAGTTTATGGAAAAACACGCGGTCTCCCGGATTATCGGCTCCCCTCCGGGTTATGTGGGCTATGACGAAGCGGGCCAACTGACAGAAAAAATCCGGCGCAAGCCTTATTCTGTCGTTCTCTTCGACGAGATTGAGAAAGCCCATCCGGATGTGCTGAATATTCTTTTGCAAATTTTAGACGACGGGCGCATCACCGACGCCCACGGCCGCACTGTAAATTTCGAAAACACAGTTATCGTCATGACCACCAATGCCGGCAGCAACACAAAGGTGGGAGCGGTAGGCTTTGGCCGCACCGCCAACGAACAGGGCAAGGAGCGGGCTTTGAAGGCGCTCAACGATTTTCTCAGGCCGGAGTTTATTAACCGAGTGGACGAGATCGTCTATTTCAACCAACTTACCGAGGAAAACTTCCGGGCCATTGCCTCTTTGATGCTCCAGGAGCTGGCCGACACCCTGGGCGAGAAGGGGATTGCCTTTACCTGGGAAGAATCTTTGATGGATTATCTGGTGAAAAAATCCTACTCTGCAGCCTATGGCGCTCGAAATTTGCGCCGCCTAATTCAGAAGGAATTGGAGGATGCCATTGCCCTGCGCCTGATTCAGAGCTACCAGAACCCCATCACCCAACTCAAGGCACTGGCCCCAGGAGAGAAGATCGAGCTTTTGGCCATGTAAGCTTTGCCCCAAAATATCTGAAAATACCGCCCATCCCCTCAATTTTGCCGGGAATGGGCGGTATTTTTAAGGTTGTTGCCAGAATCTACCGACGGTGGGAGCATGCCAACCTTCCGCTCCTTCTGTCTCTCCCGGCCAAAGTCAAATTTCAGCCAGATTTTCTCCTTTTCCTCCTGTGCCAGCCCCCACCCTGGAGATCAAAAAAGCCGCCTGCTTGAAAGGCGGCTTTTTCTGTGGTTGCCCTGTTAGTCCAGTATCGACCCGCTGGCCCACAAAGCCGCGGCCTGGGCATCCAGTTCTCCCTCTGGGGCGCTAATCACAAGGGAACCGTAGGATTCCTCTTTCTGGAGTAGCACATAGTAGCAATCGCTCCCATCCTGAGTGAACTGGGCACAGTAGTTGCCCAGTTGGTCCTCTCCAAACTGAGTGCCCTCGGGAACGCTGTCCTTTACACCAGAGCGCGTGGAAAACTCCTCCAGGCTCTCAGGCAGGGACACCCCGGCCTGCTCGTAGTCCTCCGTACCAAACCGGCCCATAAGTACCTGTACGTCTCCAATCTCCGTCCAAGCATGGACACCCAGGCCGCCATCCTCCTGCATATGGATCTCGGCACCCTCAGGCAAAGTAAAGCTGCCAATTCCCTCCACCACATATGTCTCCAGAGTCTGTTGGTCTTCATTTGTACTGCTCCCGGTGCTCTCATTTCCTTTATCCTCTCCGGAAGAGCTGCTGCACCCGGCCAGCAGTGCCAGAGCCAGCACGGCAGCCATAGTCAATGTCAGAGTACGGCGTACATTCATTTCAATTTCCTCCCTATTTCCAATTAAGATAACCGGAGTATACCATATTCCTCAGGTCAGATGGTGCGCATTCTGCGCACCGTCAGGAGATTTTCCTTCCTCACATTACTTCACTTCCCCACACAGGGGAGGTTCAGGCAGGCTGGCCAGCAGCTCCTCGGTTTCCAAAAGGGACATGCCCCGGCTCAGGGCAAAAATCACCGCCGCATCCCTGCGCAGGCGGGGATAGAGGGCACCGTTTCCGGACAGAGCCAACAGCCGCTGGGTCTCCTCCACTCCCAGCTCCAGAGCCAGGGCCAGCCGCAAAACTACATCCCGTCCCGGCCGCCGCTCTCCCCGGAGGAGTTGATAGAAATAGGTCTTGCTCACATCAGCCCGCTTCATGACCTGGGAAGCCGCCAATCCCCGCTTGTCTATCTCGCCCTTCAAGCGGGCTGCAAAATCGGGCGGCCGCTGAATACCCATGCACAGCAGTTCCCGCAGCGTGTCTGTATCCTCCTCTCCCTGCAACCTATTGAACAGGCCCTCAGTGGTTACCCTTTGCTCCATAGTCCCCCTCCTTTGTACGCGGTTATTGTAGCGGAAAAACATCCTATCGTCAAATTCTGCCGACTTTTTTCTCTTGAGCTGGACATAGTAATCCAGTCCGCCCTTGCGTCACAAGGCGGGAGATGGTATGATAAGCATATAGAAATGCGGCCGGAATCTGCATATTTATATGATAAAAGGAGGATAAGGGCATGTACGAGCTATGGACGGCACTGGAAAAGGCCCGGCGGTACCGGTGGGTGGAGCTGTCCCATCCCCTGGACAACAGCAGCCCCTATTGGGCTGGTATTCCAGATGGCTCAGTAGAGCTGGCCAAGACGGTGTATGACTGGGGCAACGAAATGCTGGACTGTCTGATCCAGACCTTTAAATTCCCTGGGCAATTCGGCACCCACATTGATTTCCCCGGCCACTTCATTCCGGGCGGGCTGCTTTCAGAGGCCTACGGAGTACAACAGCTGGTATTTCCCCTGTGCGTCATTGACGTAAGCGAAAAGGTGAAACAGGACGTCCATTATGCCGTTTCTGTCCAGGACATTCTGGACTATGAAGCCGCCTTTGGCCCCATTCCTCAGGGCGCCTTCGTGGCTCTGCGTACCGACTGGAGCCGGCGCTGGCCCAGTATGGATGCCCTGTCCAACTTTGACCAGCAGGGCGGCGAACACTTTCCCGGCTGGTCTCTGGAGGCCCTGCGCTACCTGTACGAAACCAGGAGCGCGGCCGCCAACGGCCATGAGACCATGGACACCGATGCCTCCGCCCTGGCCGCCCAAGCGGGAGATCTGGCCTGTGAGCGGTATGTGCTTGGAAAGGGAAAGCTTCAAGTGGAGCTGCTGTGCAATCTGGACCAAGTGGCCCCCGCCGGCGCCGTGGCTTTGGTGTCCTACCCCCGAATCTCCGGCGCCACCGGATTGCCCGCCCGGGTCTGGGCCATCACCCCGTAACCCCCCTCCCCGCCCTATGAGATACTGCGGCTGCACCCCAATATGGGTGCAGCCGCATTCATTTTCTTGCTCCGGAGAACCGGCCTTGACAGGGACGTCCTGACTGACTACAATAAGTGTGTCTATTTTATTGATATATCAATTATTTGGCCAGTTTGTAAAGAGGAGGATACTTCCATATGCGGTACGCCATTCACTCTCTGCTGGTTCGTACAGCCCACGCCCAGCAGAATTTCCTCCGGCCCCACTTAAAAGAGCTGGGGCTGACAACCGGACAGCCCAAGGTGCTGCGCTATCTAGACGCCCTGGGGCCCAGCAGTCAGCGGGCGCTGGCGGATTACTGCGGGGTAGACCCCGCCGCCATCTGCCGCACCCTGGAGGGCATGGAGCGCAGCGGATTTCTGGTGCGCAGGCCCTCGGAGACCGATCGCCGCAGCGACCGGGTGGAATTGACGGAGAAGGGACGCCGGACGCTGGAACTGTGGGAGGCGCAATGTATGGTTATAGAGCGGCAGATGCTCAGTGGATTTACACCCCAGGAGCGGCAGCAGCTGGCTCTGTTTTTAGAGCGAGCCTACCGAAACGTAGGCGGACGGTTTTTGGAGGAAGAATCGGAATGAAAGATTTAAAATATATTGCCCGATATCTGGCTCCCTGCCGGCGGCAGTTTTTGATCGCAATTGCGCTGTTGTTTCTGGAATGCTGTTTTGAGCTGACCATTCCCCTTCTGATGTCCCAAATTATTGACGTGGGTGTGGCCCAAGGGAATATCCAAGCTATCCTCACACAAGGTGGAAAAATGGTGGCTTGTGCCGTTCTGGCACTGTTGTCGGGTCTTCTGTATTCCCGCTTTGCAGCCCGAGCCGCCTATGGCTTCGGCGCAGAACTGCGTAGGGCGGAGTACCGGAAGATTCAGCATTTTGCTTTTTCCAATCTGGACCGGTTTTCCACCTCTTCCCTGGTCACGCGGATGACCACAGACGTGACCGTGATGCAAAACGCAGTTAACGGAGGGCTGCGGCCGATGGTGCGCAGCCCGGTGATGCTGGTCATGGGAATCGGCCTGTCCTTTTGGATGAACGCTCAGCTTGCGCTGGTCTTTGTGATCTGCACTCCTGTTTTAGCGGTTATATTGGCTCTTATCGTCCACAAGGTGGGCCCCCTCTACAGCCGGCAGCAGCAGGCTGTGGATTTACTCAACCGCCAACTGCAGGAGAGCTTGACCGGTATTCGAGCCATTAAAGCCTTTGTCCGCGGCCGCTACGAAGAAGAGCGCTTTGACCAAGTGAGCCGGGAGCTGACCAGTGCCAGCCTGTCCACCTTTCAAAACGCAGTGCTCAATTTGCCCGCCTTTCAACTGGTCATGTATACCTCTATTGTGCTGATTATGTGGTTTGGGGGCAACTTTATCATGGCCGGCCAGATGAGGGTGGGAGAACTGACCGGCTTTCTCAGCTACGTACTGCAGGTCATGAACTCTGTCATGATGATGTCCAACATTTTTCTGCTGCTCACCCGCTCCCTCACCAGCGCCCGGCGTATCCGGCAGGTGCTGGAGGAGACGCCTGACCTGGAACAGCCCCAGAATCCTCAGTTCCAGATATCTGACGGCAGTATCGATTTTGACCACGTCTCTTTCCGCTACCAGACGTCATCTCAAAAATACGCCCTTCGGGATGTGGATCTGCATATCCGATCCGGAGAGACGGTGGGCATCATCGGAGGGACGGGCTCAGCAAAAAGTACGCTGGTACAGCTCATTCCCCGGCTCTATGATGTCAGCGAGGGCTGCATACGGGTGGGGGGACGTGATGTACGAGAGTACGACCTGACTACCCTGCGGAAAGCTGTAGGAATTGTCCTGCAGAAAAATGTGCTGTTTTCCGGTACTGTCCGGGACAACCTGCGCTGGGGCAACCCGGAGGCAGATGATCAGGCCCTGTGGGCCGCCTGCCGGGACGCCTGTGCGGATGAGTTTCTCCTGCGCATGCCCAAAGGGCTGGACAGCGATCTGGGACAGGGGGGCGTCAACGTCTCCGGCGGACAAAAGCAGCGGCTTTGTATCGCCCGCACTCTGCTCCAGGGGGCTAAGATCCTCATTTTTGACGACTCTACCAGCGCAGTGGATACTGCTACAGAGGCCAAAATTAGAAGCGCCCTGGCGCGGCGAAGGGACGTGACCAAACTGATTATCGCCCAGCGTCTTACCTCCGTGCAGGATGCGGATAAAATTATCATTTTGGAAGACGGAAAAATCCATGCTGTGGGTACCCATGCTCAACTGCTGGAACATGACCCCATTTATCAGGAGATCTACCACTCTCAGAGAAAGGAGGAGGCAGACAATGCCCAGACTGTATAACGGAAAACGGCCCAAAAATCTGCGCCAAACTTTGTCTACCTTTGTCCGATACCTGGGCCGCCATCGCTTCATACTGGCCCTGGTGGCTGTACTGGCTGCCCTGAGCGCCTGTGCCAATCTGCTGGGCACCTATATGATTAAACCCATTGTGAACCAATACGTAGGTCGCGGGGATATGCAGGGGCTGATGTTCGGGGTGTCTGTAACAGCGGGTATCTACGCGGCGGGCACCTTGTGTACGCTGGGCTACACCCAGCTCATGGTTCGGGCTGCCCAGAAAGTACTGCTGGACATCCGCTCCGACTTGTACCGCCACCTCCAGTCCCTTCCCCTGAGCTTTTTTGACAGACAGCGAAAGGGAGATCTGATGAGTCTGTTTACCAACGACGTGGATACCATTTCCGATGCCCTGAACAACAGCTTCGCCGTAGTCATTCAGAGCCTAGTTCAGATGGTAGGAACGTTTGTTCTCCTGTTTCTCCTTAATTGGCAACTGTCCTTTCTGGTGCTAATTGGCTACGGGGCCATGTTCTGGTATATTCGTTCCAGCGGGCGTCGGAGCAAATTTTATTATAATAAACAGCAGGAGCATCTGGGGGAGTTGGACGGCTACATTGAAGAGATGGTAGCAGGACAGAAGGTCATCAAAGTATTCGGTCACGAACAGGCCAATCTGGATGGCTTTCTCCTGCGCAACCAGGCCCTCCAGGAGGCGGGTACCAACGCCCAGAGCTACGCCGGCACCATGATTCCTGCGGTGGTGGCTATCTCTTATATTAACTACGCTGTAATTGCCGTTCTGGGGGCCATTCTGGTACTCCGCGGCCGCTCGGACGTGGGCAGTTTGGCCAGCTACCTGGTTTTTGTCCGCCAGGCTACTCCCCCCATTAATCAGTTTACTCAGCAGGGAAATTTTCTCCTTGCAGCCATGGCAGGCGCAGAACGAATTTTTCAGACCATGGAGGAGGCCCCCGAGGAAGATCAGGGGACAGTGGAGTTGGTCAATGTCCAGCAGCAGGAGGACGGCTCCCTCGCTCCCTGCCCCCAACAGACAGGCCTTTGGGCTTGGCGGGACAGTGCCCGCCCCCAGTCCCCTCTGATCCCCTTGCGGGGAGACGTACGCTTTCATCACGTCACTTTCGGATACCAGCCGGGACAGACTGTGCTTCAAGATATCAGCCTGTATGCAAAACCAGGACAGAAGGTGGCCTTTGTGGGCTCCACAGGCGCAGGCAAAACCACTGTTACAAACCTGATTAATCGTTTTTATGATGTCACCGGCGGCTTTATTACCTACGACGGCATCGATGTGCGCTCCATCGGGAAAGACGCCCTGCGCCGTTCCCTGGGTATTGTCCTTCAGGATACCCACCTGTTTACCGGTACGGTAGCTGACAACATCCGCTTTGGAAAACTGGACGCAACCCAGGAGGAAGTGGAGCAGGCTGCCCGCATTGCCAACGCCCATTCCTTTATTCAACGCCTGCCTCAGGGCTATGATACACTGGTCACCGGGGACGGCGCCAACCTCTCCCAAGGACAGAGGCAGCTGCTTGCCATTGCCAGGGCTGCCGTGGCCAACCCGCCTGTGCTCATTCTGGATGAGGCCACCTCTTCCATTGATACCCGAACCGAGGCACTCATCGAAAAGGGCATGGATCAACTGATGGAGGGTCGGACCGTTTTTGTGATTGCCCACCGCCTATCTACTGTGCGCAACGCTAACGTGATTCTGGTATTGGAGCACGGTCAGGTGGTGGAGCGTGGAAACCACCAGGAACTTCTAGCGCAGCGTGGAGAGTATTATCAGCTCTATCATGGCATGTGGGAGCTGTCCTGACTGTTTGTCTTTCATTGGGAAAGGACCCCTGACCGAGAGCATACCCGGACAGGGGCCCTTTTTCTTGCCCACACGAACCTTAAAACCCTGTAGGAACAAACTAACTCAGCTTCGCAATAAATTCCTGCGTTTCTTCAATAAAGGATTGCTCCACAAAGGATGTATGTTTATGATTTTGCGCACAGATTCCAATGGTACGGGCATAGTGCCGATCCAGCGGGACAGCCGCCACATTGGGGTAGGACTGAATTTCACCCATTGCCGCCAATTTGTGGGTCAGCGTTACACCAAGATTTTGATTCACCATGGCAAAGGTTGCTACTCCACCCTGAATCCGGAAACGAATTTGAGGGGTCAGCTGTTCATATAATAAAATGTGCTCTATCTTTTTGTCCGAGGATTCGTGAGGAATAATAAACGGATACCGCACTAAATCTTCCAGACTAACGGTCTCCTGCTGGGACAGCGGGTTCTCTTTTGATACAATGGCCAAAATGGGGTCTTCCAAAAGGGGAAAAAACTTGCAGTTATCCGGCAGCAGGTCAGACATAATGGAGATGTCAATTTCCCCCTCCATAAACCACTTTCGTATCTCCTCATTTGTTCCCACCAGGAACTGCAGTTCAATATTGGGGTGTTTTTCCAAATAGGAGGACACGATGCTCGGCAGCCACTGGGTGGAGACACTTAACAGAGTCCCTACCCGCAGACAACCAATTTCACTGCCCCGCAGACGGCAGGCAGATTCCAACAGAGATTTCTCCATATAGACAATCTGTTGCATCAAAGGCAACAGCTGCCGCGCCTCAATTGTGGGCAGAACTCCCTTCTTTGTCCGCACCAGCAGTGGGACGTTCAGTTCCTGTTCCAATGAGGAAATCATCTGGCTGACATTGGGCTGGGTATACCCCAATTCATTGGCCGCCTTGGTAATACTTTTGTGTTTTAATGCGGCTAAAAGAGCCTGATATTTCTGTGGTATCATTGTAAATTCCTCACTTCTGCGCTTACATTAAAGTTTTATATGACCAGCATGCACTCTTCTAATTTGCCTTCTCTCTGAAAATAATATACAATTTCTACAAAAGAAAGGCAAGTGCAATTGTTGACCACCGACGTTTTAAATAAGCAAAATAGCGTAATGGGCCTGGCCATTTTTATTTTTTGCTTTTTTATTCAGTGAATTAATTTTTTAACGCGTTAATATTCTACACATGAATTATAAAAGGGGGTTGAAAGAACGCACGGCAGATTCCGCTTACTGTTACTTCACGTGATCTTTACCCGGCGTTTGTCTTCTTCAGAACAGTGGAAAAGATTCGCCGCAAAATAAACCCATTACTTCAGGGCAAATTTAGGAGGGGCAAATATGACGTATTTTCTACAGCAGACGGTAAATGGCATCTCAGTCGGCGCAATTTATGCAATGATTGCAGTGGGCTACAGCATGGTTTACGGCCTGCTGTATTTGATTAACTTCGCACACGGCGATTTGTACGTACTGGGCACATTTGTCGTCTTCTCCTGTATGACAGTTTTCGGGTCTCAGGGGTTCTTTTCTCCCCTGGTTAGCTGTTTAATCGGTGCCTGTGTTGCAGGCTTTGTGGGTATCTTGACAGAACGTTTTGCTTACCGCCCCATCAGAAGCGGAAGTAGAAACATCTCTATGGTAAGTGCATTGGGTATTTCCGCACTGTTGAAAACCATTTCTCAGGTTATCTGGGGTCCGGAATCCAAGGCTTTTCCCTCTTTCCTCCCCGACGGCAAAATCATGCTGGGAGATATCGTGCTGTACGAGCGCTGCATTTGGGTGGTTGCTTTTTCCGTAATAATCATTGCGGCCATGATGTTAATTGTCCGGTACACTAAATTCGGTCGTGGCACTCGCTTTATTATGCAGGATATTACCACCGCCAGCTTGGTGGGTGTAAATGTTAACTTTGTGGTTCCCGCTATCTACGCCTTGGGTGGCTTCTTGGGAACCTTGGGCGGGGTTCTGTACTCCTCCTACTATTCCCTTATCAGCATCGACATCGGTATTCTCGGTACCATCAAAGCATGGGCTGTCGTTACTCTGGGCGGTCCCGGCAGCTTGGTGGGATGCCTGGTGGGCGGCGTGATTCTGGGCTGGTCCGAAGCTATGGCCAGTTCCTACTTCTTCAACGCGGCGAGAGACGCAGTGGGCTACATTGTAATCATTGCAGTGCTGATGATTCGCCCCTACGGCCTGTTTGGCAAGGCAAAGGCGGAAAAGGTCTAATTCTTCACATTGCCACAGGTAGCATCAGATTTCACGCAATCCATACAACGCAGGCAGAAAGGAATGATTGTAAGGTATGACAGTAGTCAATCGAGTTCAACAGCTGTTCCAAAAGTACAAGCTCCCGATTCTTATCATACTGGGACTTATTGTTCTTGCACTTCCGTTCTTGGTCAATGCCTCTATGGTACGCCTTTTGACGACAGTATTTATTTACTCCCTTACCGCCCTGGGCCTGATGCTGATTTTCGGCTTTACCGGAATGTTTTGTACCGGTTTCGCTGCCTTCTATGGCACGGGAGCATATGTAACGGCCATACTGGCAACTCGCTATGGAACCAACTTCTTCATCACTTTAATTTGCTCCGGCATCGTGGCTGGTGTTGTAGGCTTTATTATTTGTGTGCCTTCTCTGCGCCTGTCTGCAGACTTTGTAGGCCTGCTGAGTACTGCCCTGCTGAACATCTTCTTGGCTATCGTACGTGCCTGGACCGATGTTACCAACGGCGCTTCCGGCATCGTGGGAATCCCCCACCCTGTAATCTTCGGCCATGAATTCAAAAGCAAGGAAGAATATTACTACCTGATGCTGGTTATGGCAGTTATTGTGTACTTACTGATCCGCAACGTACTCAATTCCAAGATCGGGCTTTGCATGAAGGGTATTCGCGACAACGAAATCGGCACCATTGCCGTAGGTGTCAAGTCCCGTCAAATGAAGCTTTTGACCTTTACCTTGGGCTCCTTCGTGGGCGGTGTAGCCGGTTCTCTCTATGCCTACTACATCAGCGCTATTACGCCGGACAACTTTGTCTTTGCAATTTCCACCACCTTCGTCCAGATGTGCGTAATTGGCGGTCTTGGTACTTTGAGCGGCGCTGTTGTGGGTACTGTCTTTGTCACCTTCCTCCCCGAAGTATTCCGGAGTCTGGCTGTCTACCGCTTGGGCGTAGGCGGACTGGTCATGGTGATTTTGATGGTAATCCGGCCCCAGGGTATTTCTGGCTCCAAGGCCTTTGCTGCCGACTTCTCCATCGCCGACCGCATTCGCCAGTGGCGGTTGAAACGGGAACAGAAAAAAGTTGCTGCCACAGAGTTAGAAGTATAATCTGCTCAATTTAAATGTTAGGAGGGGCACCGTGAGTAATTTGCTAACTGTTACGGATCTTAAAATGCACTTTTCCGGCGTAAAAGCAGTGGATGGGGTGTCTTTTTCCGTTGAGGAAGGCTCGCTTCTTGGTATCATCGGGCCAAACGGCTCTGGAAAAACCACTGTGTATAACGCTCTGACCGGCGTATATACCCCCACCTCCGGCCAGGTTATGTTTGACGGGAAAGACATTACCGGAAAACCTATGTATTCCATGGTTCGCTATGGCATCGCCAGAACGTTTCAGAACCTTCGCCACTACCGCGGCATGACTGTGCTGGAAAATGTTATGATGGGTAACTACTCCAATGACCGGTCGGGTTTTGTTGATGCTCTCTTCCATACCCCCAAGTTTAAAAAATATTGGAAGGAAACAAAGGAGCGGGCCCGGGAAGTTCTGGAGTTGGTTCACTTGGAGGACAAGGCTAATGAATATGTGGGCAGTTTGCCCTACGGCCTGCAAAAGCGTGTTGAGTTGTGCCGAGCTCTGATTACCGACCCCAAGCTGCTGATGCTGGATGAGCCTACCGCCGGTTTGAATTTAAGTGAGGCCTCTGAGTTAATCCATAGCGTTATGGAGGTTAAGGAGAAACGTCACCTCACCGTGACTATGATTGAGCACAATATGAAGGTCATGATGTCCTCGTCGGATCATATTATTGTGCTGGATTCCGGGAAAAAGATTGCGGAAGGCCTTCCTGCTGAAATCCAGCAGAATGAACTGGTTATCTCTGCATATCTGGGTAAGGGGGTAGGACGCCATGCTTCTTAAAGTTAAGAACTTGAAGGTCTTCTACGGAAGAGTTGAGGCTGTTCATGGCGTTGATTTCCATGTGGAAGAAGGCGAGGTTGTTACTATCATTGGTAATAACGGCGCAGGAAAATCTTCTATCCTTCGAGCCATCTCCGGCGTGGTCAAGGGCGTGACCGGCGCAATGTATTTCAATGGGAAACTGATCAATGAAATGAATCCGGCCCATGTGGTAAAACTGGGGATTGCCCAGACTCCTGAGGGCCGTCAGGTATTTCCCGATTCAACGGTCTATGAAAACCTTATCGGTGGTGCTTATATCCGTTCCGACAAGCAAGGAATTAAAGATGACATCGAAAAGTGTTACGACCTCTTCCCTATCTTAAAGGTCAGACGTAAGCAGAAGGCCGGCTTAATGAGCGGCGGCGAACAGCAGATGCTGGCAATTGCCCGCTCTCTCATGTCCAACCCCAAGCTGCTCATGCTGGATGAACCTTCCTTAGGTCTTGCCCCAGTCGTTGTAGAAGATGTGTACGAAACCATCGCGAAAATCAAAAAGACCGGCACGTCCATTTTGCTGGTGGAACAGAACGCCAACACTGCTTTGAGCGTAGCCGACCGTGGATACGTTTTGGTGACTGGCACTATTGGTACAGAGGGCACCAGCGAGGAACTCTTGTCTAACGACGAGATCAGAAGCCTGTATATGGGCGTGTAATGGTCGTATTTTATCTAGGTTGGAAATGGAACAGTCATTTTTCCAATAATTAATTTTAGGAGGATGTAAAAATGAAAAAACGCAGTAAGCTGTCTGGGCTCATTAGCGCACTTATGATCCTCACACTGCTCCTCTCCGCCTGTGGCAACAGCAGTAGCAGCAGCCAGAGCGGCGGCGGCAGCCAAGACAGTAGCCAGGGGGGCGGCGACGTTTCTTCTGAGGCGTCGGGCGACCCTTACGTAATCGGCGTATCCGTACCCCTTACCGGTTCTGCTGCTGTAGGCGGCAACTATCAGCTGTGGGCTTCTGAGTATGCAGCCGATGAAATCAACGCTGCCGGCGGCATCAACGGCCGTATGATCGAAATCAAGGCTCTGGACGATGCCGAAGACGTAACCCAGGCCGCTATCGTGGCCCAGCAGTTCTGTGACGATGAGAGCGTAGTCGCTGTTATCGCCCACAGCGCCAGCACCCTGACTGCTATCACCCAGCCCATCTTTGAAGAGGCCGGCTTGTGCAACATCTCTTCTTGCTCCAGTAACTCTAAGCTCTCTACTTATGGTTATGAGTATTGGCTGAGAAACATCGTCAGCAATGACACTCTGGTTCCCTACACCGTGGCTTTTGCTAAGAACAATCTGGGCCTCACCAAGGGCGCCATGGTTGTTTCCACCACTGATAACGGTGCCACTATGGCCACCGCCGTGAACGAGACCGCTCCCAAGCTGGGCGTGGAGATTCTGGTCAGCGAGACCTACAACGCCGGCACCGAGTCCGACTTCTCCAGCATCATCACCAAGATCATGAACTCTGATGCAGAAGTGCTGTTCTATCAGGCCAACTACTCCGATGGCGGCGCCTTCCTGCGCCAGATGCATGACCTGGGCCTGGATATCCCCGTTGTCTCCCTTAGCTGGCTGACCTACACTTCCACCATTGAGCTGGCTGGCGTCGAGGCTGCCCAGAACCTGTACTGCACCGTCTGCCCCTCTCCCTTCGGTGGCACCGAGTCCAAGCAGGCCTTCCTGGATGCCTTCCGCGAGGAGTATGGCCAGGACATCATCCCCACTACCCCTGCTCTGCTGAACTATGACTGCGTGTATATCATTGCTCAGGCTCTGGAAGAGGGCGCTACCAAGGAGAACCTGGCCCAGTGGATTAAGAACTATCCCGGCCTGCATGATGATTACACCTTTACTCTGAAGGGTCTCAACATGTGCGACGAGTACTCCATTGATGAGAATGGCGACGTGGCTCAGTGGCAGGTGGATGTTATTGCTGTCGATGAGCAGGGCGAGTTCTACGACTACGGTATCGTCGACGAGACCGGTTTGTATGAATAACAGCAGCGCACGCTGTTATATTTAAAATTATATGGAGGTTGCTGTAATGAGACAAGTGAAAATGACATGGCCCGAGCTGGAAACTTCAGTGACATTCGATCTGGAGGACAATCTGAATAAGGAGCTGTGTGACGAGTTCTGGAACGCCCTTCCCCTCGTAGCCGTTCAGGAACATGGCGTCGTCACCGGTGAGATTATTTACAGCTGGGTCAACATGCTGAGCTTTGCCAAGGTCGCTTTTGCTCAGCTTCACACTGAGGCTCCTGTTGGACGCGTGTCTTATTCCCAGGGCACCGGCAATAAGGTTATTGTCAAGTACGGCCCCTGCAGCGAAGACTGCGCTGCTCCCGTGCTGGGTCTGGTTCCCGAGAAGTATCATGGTGACCTGAAGAAGGTTGGTCTGGCTATCTGGAACAACTATTACATGGACAAGAAAATCTACAGAGTGGTGTTTGAGAAGGGAGAAGAGTAACCATGAGTAAGACTTGGAAAGAACTTCAGAAGGAAATTGCCGATTACACCCAGGAGATGTGGCTGGTCGAGCCTAAGGAGCTCGCTGACATTCATCAGGGCAAGCTGGAGAACCGCGCTGGTTCCTATGGCCAGTATTTCTCCACCATTGACCACGCCAACGGCATGATTCGTGACTTCGCCAACAATATGTATAAGATCCTGGTTTCCTTTATGAATCCTGTCTTCACTCTGGAAGCCTGCAAGGTTCTGGTCGCTAATGTCCACCCCAGCTACATCGACTACATGAGATACTCCAACTATCTGCATTGGTGGCAGTATGACCAGGAGTTCATTGGTATGCTGGATACCTTTGAGACTAAGGAGGACTTCATTGAGTTCTACAAGACCTACCTGATGTTTGTCAACAAGCTGACGGCTTGGTCCTACCATTCCTTCCCCCACCAGCTGGGTGCTTTCTTCAGATACGAGCAGCCGTAACAAAAATTTGTTGGGGCCAACTAACACTTTGTTAGTTGGCCCCAACGGTCGTAACCATTATTGCTACAGCTTTTTGCCATAGAAGGCAATCTGATTTGGAAGGAGCAAACACAGAAATGAACAAGGTAATACTGAACGGGAAAGACCTGAAGATTGAGGACGTAGTCAACGTAGCGCGGAACGGGTACGTGGTAGAGCTGGATCCGGAGTGCCGTGAGCACATC
>CALWYD010000001.1 GCA_944385675.1 uncultured Oscillospiraceae bacterium | reverse complement strand
GGTGTTAAAGGCTATGGAGGAGCCTGGGGCAGGGGGCTATCGATTTTTGCCTTTAAAGGTCTCTAAAACCACTGGGGCCGTTACCGGAGAGGCGCTGGCCAGCGCCGAGCAGCTGGGCAGGCTGGGGCGACATATTGAAAAGGTGCTGCAGGAGATTTGCGCTGAATTGGCCCGGGGCAGTATTGCTGCGGATCCCTTTTGGAGGGGGCCGGAGAAAAATGCCTGCCGCTACTGTGAATATGCCGCTGCCTGCCACTTTGAAGAGGGGCGGGGAGAGGATTGTCGCCGCTGGTTGCCCACGGTGGGGGCCCGGGAGTTCTGGGAGCAGGTTGTGGGAGATGGGGAGGCGTGACCTGTCTGTCCGGCCGAAAGGAGGAGAGATCAACTATGGTAAATGGAAAAAATATTCTTATTATAAATGACATGCCCGGCTACGGAAAGGTAGCTTTGGCAGCTATGCTGCCCGTTTTATCCAATATGGGCCACAGTGTCTACAATTTGCCCACCGCTCTGGTTTCCAATACGCTGGACTATGGGAAGTTTACTATCCTTGATACGACTGACTATATGGAAAAGGCAATCGCCGCATGGAAGGAACTGGGGTTCCAATTTGACTGCATTACCACCGGATTTTTGGCCTCGGCGGCACAAGTGGACATTATCCGAACCTTTATTGACCGGCAGAAGAAAGAGGGCCTGCTGGTTATGACAGACCCTATTATGGGGGATGACGGCAAACTGTATAACGGGGTGACGGAGGAGACGGTGGACAATATGCGCCGGCTGATTGGGGTAGCTGATGTGATTGTCCCAAACCTGACGGAGGCAGAGTTTCTCACTGGGGTGTGCCGAGGTAAGCCGGCCCTTTCCCAGAGTGAGGCCCGCCAGGTAGTAGATGGCCTGTTGGCCTTTGGCCCCCGTTCGGTGGTGGTGACCAGCGGGATGGAGGAGGAGACAGGACGGCACGTAGTTTGGGGCTACGATCATAGTAACAAAGCCTATTTTACCCTCCCGTACCGCTTTATTCATGTCCATTTTCCCGGCACAGGGGATATATTTTCCGCCGTATTGGTAGGTGACCTGCTGGCAGGAAAACCTCTGCGCCCATCTGTGGAGCGGGCCATGGATATTCTGGAGCGGCTGATTTTCCTGGAACAGGACGAGATTGAGAAGAACAAGGGGATTCGGATTGAAAAGTTCCTGGGACTGCTTAAGGAGTGAGCCCTGATACGGCGGCTAGTGGAGAGTCAGATGCCTTAACATAGAGAGGAGGCGGTATTGTGGCGTTTCCCTTGACAGAGGAGCAGCGAAGTATTGTAGACGACCGGGGCGGAGAGCTGTTGGTGTCTGCCGCTGCTGGCTCTGGAAAGACCCGTGTGCTAGTGGAGCGTCTGTTGGATAGGGTTATGAAAGACGGGGCCGACATTGACCGTTTCCTGGTGATTACTTACACCAAGGCGGCGGCGGCAGAGCTGCGCACCCGTGTGGCCCAGGAACTGTCAGAGCGGCTGGCTGACCAGCCTGGTGACAGACACTTGAGACGGCAGGCAACCTTAGTCTATAAGGCACAGATTTCCACCATCCATGCCTTTTGTGCCGCCCTGCTGCGGGAGAGTGGACATCTCCTGGATTTGGATCCGGATGTCCGGCTGTGCGATGAGGGTGAGGGGCAAGTGCTTATGGTTCACACGTTGGAGCAGGTGTTGAACTGCCGCTACGAGGGGCTGACACCGGACAGCCCCTTTGCCCAGCTGGCCGATACCCTGGGCGCTGGCCGGGATGACAGCCGCCTGGTACAAATTGTGCTGGACATCTCCCAGCGGGTACAAAGTCACCCAGACCCGGAACAATGGCTTACAGAGCAGAGACGGGCCTGGGAACTGGACGGTATATCTGATGTGAGCGAAACCCAATGGGGCCGGCTTCTGTTGGAGGAGGCCCGCCGACAGGCAGCCCGGTGTCGGGACCGGCTGGAGCAGGCCATGGCTTTAACCAGAGAGGATGAGCTGCTTCAGGTCAATTATGCCCCATCCATTTCCAACTCTTTGCAGGGGTTGGAGAAGCTGCTGGCCGCTTCCAGTTGGGATGAGGTGCAGGCCTGCCTGCCTGTCCCGTTCCCTGAGGTAGGACGGAAGAAAAAGCGGGCGGCAGAACTTTCCCCGGGGGCACAGAAACGGGCCGAACAAGCTGCCAGGCGGGTAAAGGCCATACGTACTCAGGTAAAGAAGCAGTTGGAAAAGACATCGTCCCTGATGGAGGGAGACAGCGCCTCCTTGTTGGAGGAATTGGAATTGTCCCGACCTGCGGTTCAGGAACTGATGGATCTGGTTCTGGACTTTCAGCATGCCTACGCAAAGGAGAAGCGGCGGCGCGGGGTGATGGACTTCTCCGACCTGGAGCATTTTGCGGTGAAGTTGCTGCTGGACGATTCAGGGCATCCAACTGCCTTGGCTGAGAGCTGGGCCGGCCGCTTTGAGGAGGTTCTGGTGGACGAGTACCAGGACACAAACCAGGTACAAAACGCTATCTTTTTTGCCATTTCCAGGGGGGGACAAAGGCTGTTTGAGGTAGGGGACGTGAAGCAGTCCATCTACCGTTTTCGACTGGCTGACCCCACCATTTTCCTGGATAAGTATCGCCGCTTTACACCGGGGGAGAAAGCAACGGAGGGGGAACCCAGAAAGCGTATTCTCTCTCAAAACTTTCGCTCTCGGCCTCAGGTGCTGTTAGGTTGCAACGACCTGTTTGAAAACATTATGTCAACTGAATTTGGAGAGCTGGACTACACTCCGGATCAGGCCCTGGTACCGGGAGCAGCCTTTCCGGAAGGGGAGGGCTACCAGCTGGAATTAGACCTACTGGATTTGTCTTTTTTGGGGGAGCAGGAGGGGGAGCGGGAGAATAAAGATTTTTTGGAGGCCCGATTTGCCGCCCGTCGTATCCGCCAGCTGCTCTCATCCTCTTTGATGGTGGGGCAGGGAGAGGAGCGCAGACCAGTTTGTCCATCGGATGTTATGATTCTTCTGCGCAGCCCCGGCTCACTTCTTCGACACTATCTACGGGCGCTTGGAGAGGAGGGGATCCCCTGGGTGGCAGAGGGGGGCCAGGACTTTTTGGACTCCACAGAGGTAAATGTGGCCCTGTCCATTCTGCGGATTGTGGATAATCCCAGACAGGACATCCCCCTTATTTCTGCCTTGCGTTCACCGGTATATGGGTTTACCGGGGATAAACTGGCCTTGCTGCGGGCTGAGTCAGAGGGGGATTTTTATTCCACCCTGACCCAGGCGGCTCAGAAGGGAGACGAGGTATGTAAGAACTTTCTGGATGAGTTGGAGCGACTGCGCTTTGGCGCAGGAGATAAAACTTGCCGTCAACTCATCTGGCATATCTATGAGCAGACCAATCTGCTGGGATTGTTCGGCGCTATGGACCGGGGACGGGAGCGACAGGACAACCTGCTTGCCCTCTATGCCCTGGCCGGTCAGTTGGAGGAGTCCGGCTGCCGCTCTCTATTTCAGTTTCTGCTGCGGCTGGACCGGATGCGGGAAACAGGAGTGCGGTTGTCTGCCTCAGGTGCCGGGAGAAAGGGAGACGGTGTGTCCATCCTGTCCATTCACCGGGCAAAAGGGCTGGAAAAACCGGTGGTTTTAGTATGTGGTTTAAATCGCAGGTTGAACCGGGACGACTTGATGAGGCCTGTACTGTTCCATTCTGTTTTGGGGGTAGGCCCCAAAGGACTGGACCGGGAGCGAATGGTGGAGTATCCCACATTGGCCCGACGGGCAGTGGCCCGGCAGTTGGAGCGGGAAATGATGTCTGAGGAGCTTCGTTTGTTGTATGTGGCCATGACCAGGGCGAAAGAAAAACTGATTTTGTCCATGGCGCTCTCCGATGGAACAAAGAGTCTGGAGCGGTTGGGAGAGGAGGCTGCTTGTCCGGTATCTCCCATGGCCCTGGAAAGCCAGCAGAGTACAGGACAGTGGATACTGCTCCATGCCCTTGCCCGGCCGGAAGCGGCCCCTTTGCGGGAGCTGGCCGGACTGCCACCGGGACAGACCTGTGGTTCTTTGGGGCCGGCGTGGGATATATGCTGGATTCAGGGCCAGTCTCTGGCCAATGGGAAAGAGGGCACAGAGACCTGTGGGGACGCAGTTGAGGAGGACAGCGGGGAGGAACAGGGCCTAATTCAGGTGCTGACCTGGAGTTATCCCCATATCCAGGCTGTTCAGCTGCCCTCCAAACTGACTGCCACCCAAATCAAGGGGCGTACCCTGGATCAGGAGGCAGCGGAGGACACCCAGCATTCCAAGCCGGCGGAACGAGAGTTGTATCGTCCCGATTTTATAACCGGAAACCGGGGGATGACCCCCGCCCAGCGGGGAACCGCCCTACATCTGGCTATGCAGTATCTGCCTTTGGAGGGAGATCACGACCCGGAGAGCATAGCGCGTCAGCTGGAAGAGCTGGCGAAGGGCGGCTTTTTGACCCGGCAGCAGCAGCAATCTATTTCTCCACAGAGGTTGTCAGCTTTTTTTGACAGCCAATTGGGCCTGTCTCTGGCCCGTGCCCGGGAGCGGGGGCGGGAGTTTAAGTTTTCTATTTTGGTTCCCGCCAAGGACTACTTTCCCCAGGCGGAGGAGGAAGAAATCCTTTTGCAGGGTGTCATTGACGCCTGGTTTGCAGAGGAGGACGGAATCACTGTCCTTGATTTTAAAAGCGACAGAATTTCTCCGGGGGGAGAGGCAGCTGCCGCAGAGCGGCACAGGGCCCAGATCCAGGCCTACAGCAAGGCGTTGTCCAGAATTATGAAGCGCCCGGTGAAGCGGAACGTGCTGTGGTTTTTTGCCACGGATACCCCCTTTGAACTATAGTTTCAGAGCGCTATTTTCTCCTTGGAATGCGGCGCTGGTGATCCTCCACCAGAATAATGTCCTCCCCAAAACGTTTTACGCTGGACCATGGGATACAATGGTCTTCCTCCCGGCCCAGCAGACCGAACAGTCTGCGCCGACCGGGGACAACCAGGGCACGCACCTGTCCGCTGTCCAGATCTACCTCCATGTCTCCCACATAGCCAAATCTGCTTCCATCCGCCACACTGATAACTTCCTTACAGCGAAGTTGGGCAATTCGTGTTTCCATCAACAATTCCTCCCGATATGAGAATACGGCTTCTTTGTCCAGCATATGAGGGTAGGAGCGTGTCCTATGACCTCCTAAGGGATGAGGGAAGTTTTGTTTTTGAGGAATAGGATGGAATAGGCGGCGATTTCAGGCAAGACAGGAAGCTTAAGGAACTCTTTATCAAATCTTAATCATTCTGCCTTCTTATCCTTAACAAAGCTTTGGTAGGATAAGCTCAAAGGAAAAGGAGGTCGGGACAATGGTGGAACAGATCCTATCTGGAGCGGCTATAATATCTCATCTTATTTGGATTCTGGTGACTCTTTGGGGTGGTTACTATCTGCTGACTGGATTGATGTCCTGGAAGCGACCATTGGATTACGGCCAGCATCCTGCCTATACCCGGTTTGCCGTTTTGATTGCAGCCAGGAATGAGGAGTTGGTCATTGGGCCTCTGATTAACAGTCTTCTGCAGCAGGACTACCCTCCTGAGATGTATGACATCTGGGTAATCCCCAATAACTGTACGGATAATACAGCCCTGGCTGCCCGAAATTTTGGAGCCAATGTGATGGAGTGTACCATCCCGGTCAAAAGCAAGGGGGAGGTGCTGCGGTTTGCGTACCAGTACCTGAAAGATCGTAAGTACGATGCTTACTGCGTTTTTGATGCGGATAATTTGGTACACAGCCGTTTTCTGGCAGAGATGAATAATGCCTATATGGCCGGGGCCAAGGTGGCCCAGGGGTACCGGGACAGCAAGAACCCCTACGATACTTCGGTCTCAGGCTGTTACTCCATCTATTACTGGATGATGGACCGGTTTCATAACGGGGGAAAGGCTGGGCTGGGCCTGTCCGCTATGATAAACGGGACGGGGTTTATGATTTCGTCCCAGACGCTGCAGCAGCTGGGGGGATGGCACACCCAGACAATCAGCGAGGATCTGGAGATTACTGCCCAATGTGTTCTGGCCGGGGAGAAAATCCACTGGGTACCCAAGGCCGTCACATATGATGAACAGCCTCTGGACTATGCCCAGTCCGTAAAACAGCGGCGCCGTTGGACCAGCGGAACGCTGCAGGTAGCCCGGAGCTATTTGGGAACAATAGGGGGGGCGTTGGCAGAAAGGAGGACCCTCTCCCTGGCTGATCTGGGGGCTACGTTGTTGATTCCCGCCTATCAGGTAGCGGCGCTGGTCAATCTGATCGCAGCCTCTTTGACGGCCTGTTTGGACTGCTATAAGCTCTCACAGGTTCCTGCCGCTTTTTTGTCCGCAGCTGTGCTAAATCTGGCACTGACAGCCCTGGGCTCTACCCTAGCTGCCTGCCTTGTACTGACTGTAGAGGGGAAGTGGAACAAAAGAATGGTCAAAAGCGTAGCCCTATACTGGCTGTTTCTGCTCTCCTGGCTCCCCATTACCCTGGGTAGCTTCGTGAAAAAGACAACCGTCTGGGAGGAGATCCGTCATACCCGCAATATTGCTCCCCAGGCCCTCTGCCGGGACAAAGTGCTCAGCCAATAAAACAATGGAAAAGCAGCCCGCCGCGAAGACTCGCGGCGGGCTGCTTTTTTATCGGTTAACCGGCACTATACTCAATTCAGCGGTTCAAAATCGCTAGCAGGACGGCGGCAGATGGGACAGACAAAATCGTTAGGCAGCTGGGCTCCCTCGTAGATAAATCCACAGATTTTACACACAAAGCCTCTGGGCTTGGCAGTTTCCTGAGAGGCAGCAGAAGCAGATTGTTTGCCATGGACGGAGTCAGCCAGAGTCTGTGCCAGAGCATCCAGCTCCGCCTCCTGGCCGGGGGCCAGGGCAGACTTCAAGGTGACAGGGGCCCCCAGGATTTCCATTTCCTTCATCCCATCCAAAATCTGGCCCATCAGCTTTCCGCTGGCAGGCGCCCAGGAGCCGTTTTGAATAAGCGCAACCTTCCGTCCCTTCAGTGCATGATGGGACAAATCGTGGAGAAGGTTTTCCATGGTGACAAAAATACCGTTGTTGTAGGTGGTGGAGGCAAAGACGATGTGGCTGTATTTGAAGCACGCGGACAGCACATAGGACACATCAGTTACCGACACGTCGTACAGTTCCACAGGTATTCCGCGTTCCGCTAGGCGGCAAGCCAGGATGTTGGCAGCGGTTTCCGTGCCTCCGTACACCGAGGCGAAGGGAATTACCACTCCCTGCACCTCAGGTCGATAGGCGGCCCATCCGGCATATTTGTCCAGGATATACGATATATTTTTGCGCCACACCGGGCCGTGAAGGGAGCAGATGATTTGGATATCCAGTTTTGCCGCTTTATTCAGCATGGCGGTCACCTGGGCGCCATATTTGCCCACAATGTTGGTGTAGTAACGGCGGGCTTCATCCAGCCAGTCCCTGTCAAAATCCACCTCGTCAGCAAATAGAATACCGTTGAGGGCGCCGAACGTACCAAATGCATCGGCGGAAAAGAGGATTTTGTCAGTAGAGTCATAACTGACCATTACCTCCGGCCAATGCACCATAGGAGCATTGATAAAGGTGAGGCAGTGCCGCCCGGTGTTGAGGGTATCCCCCTCTCCCATTAAGAGGGCACCCTGGGGGTCGGTGGAGTGAAATTGGCGAATCAGATTGATAATTTTTCCGTTGCAGACAAGCTTAGCCTCCGGGTGTCGGATCATCAGATCGCCTAAGGTGGCGGCGTGGTCAGGTTCCATGTGATGGATTACAATGTAGTCCAGCGGCCGTCCGGCCAACCCATGTTCCAGATTTTCAAAAAACTGTGATTGAACTGAGCGATCTACCGTGTCAAAAAGTACGGTCTTTTCATCCAGCAGCAGGTAAGAATTAAAGGACATCCCTTTTGGAACGGGATATGTGGCCTCAAAGGTGGGGTGCTGCCGGTTGTTGGCCCCAATCCACAACAGATCTTCTGTGACGTTTCGAATACAATACATAGAAAAACCTCTCTTTTGTCAAGAAGTGAGATTAACGCATGGTTATCATATCACAACAGAGGAGAAATAGATAGCAAAAACCATTTTTTATTTTAATTTCGGAAGATAAACCCAAAAGCGCGTTGAAATAGGAGAAAAAATTTCGTATAATGATGTCTGCCTGAGCTAGAAGTGAAGAAGGGCCCTATTGGCCCAAGGAGCGTAAATAAATGTATCGCATTGACATTATGACATTATTTCCCGATGCAGTAGGGGATATGCTGTGTGAATCCGTGCTGGGCCGGGGTCAGGAGCGGGGTTATATTCGCATTGAATGCCATCAGATTCGGGATTACACCATCAACAAGCAGCGGCAGGTGGATGATTACCCCTATGGCGGAGGCCGGGGAGCGGTGATGCAGGCCGATCCCCTCTACCGGTGCTGGAAGCACATCTGTGATGAGGCGGGGGAGCGCATCCACACCATCTATATGTCCCCGGCAGGAAAGACCTTCTGCCAGGAGGACGCCAAGCGGCTGAAAGAGAAGTACAACCGCCTGATTCTGGTGTGCGGACATTACGAGGGGATTGACGAGCGGTTTATTGAGGAGTGTGTGGACGAGGAAATCTCCATGGGCGACTTTGTAATGACTGGCGGGGAGATCCCGGCTATGGCGGTGGCCGATGCGGTGTGCCGCCTGGTGCCGGGGGTGCTGTCCGATCCCGCGTGCTATGAGAATGAGAGTCACTGGAACGGTATGCTGGAGGCCCCCCAGTACTCTAGGCCGGAGGTATGGCACGGGAGGGCAGTGCCTCCTATTCTTCTGTCTGGCCACCATGTGAATGTAGCGCGGTGGCGGCGCAAGCAGTCTATTCTCCGAACCCGTGAGCGAAGGCCGGATCTGTATGAGAAGCTGGACTTATCCGCCAAAGAAGACCAGCAGCTGCTCTCTGAACTGGAACAGGAGAAGATGGGCGAGAAAAAGGGAGAGTAAAGGGTTGCATCTAAGAGTCAGTTGTGTTAGACTTAATTCGTTCAATCTGATTTTAAAAATCACATTTGGAGATGAGCGATATGAGCTTTAAAATTGTTGTGGACAGCTGCTGTGATCTGACGCCTCAAATGCTCAAAGATCCTTGCTTTGTCAAAGCTCCGTTGACCATATACTCCAATGGAAGTACCTTTGTGGACGATGAGACATTTGATCAGGCAGATTTGCTGTGGTCCATGAAGCAAAGTGAGCAGGCTCCCTCCACAGCATGCCCCTCGCCCCAGGTATATTTGGATGCCTATAGCCAGGACAGTCCTGATGACATTTATGTGGTTACCTTGTCTGCGCTGCTCAGCGGTTCCCACAACAGCGCAGAACAGGCCAGACTGATGCTGGAAGAGGATCACCCTGAGGTAAATGTGCATGTGTTCAATTCCTGTTCCGCCGCATCTGGGGAGGTGCTGGTGGCCCTGAAGATTCGGGAGTTGGCCAGTACAGGGATGCCGTTTAAACACGTGGTTCGGGAGGTAGAGCAGTTCATCTATCAAATGCAGACACTGTTTGTGCTGGAATCCCTGGAAAACCTGCGCAAGAACGGCCGCTTGACCAAGATGCAGGCGGTAGTCACTGGGGCGCTGCGCATTAAACTCGTGATGGCAGCCACCCCTGAGGGAGAAATCTGTAAGCTTGGGCAGGCCCTGTCTATGAAGCAGGCCTTGTCAAAGTTGGTGGATCGTATGGCGGCAGATCCTGCTCACGCAGGGCGCACGTTGGCTATCTGCCACTGCAACTGCCTGGAGCGGGCTTTCCTAGTGAAGCGCATGGCGGAGGAACGGTGCAAATTTGCCCAAATTCTTTTACTGGAAGCTGGGGGAATTACCACGGTCTATGCCAACGACGGCGGTGTGGTAATGGCCTATGGATAAACAAAAGAAAGCTGGTTGGAAACAATGACAAGGGAAGAAGCTTGGCAACTGCTCACCACTTACAACAAAGAGCCGTTTCATCTGCGCCACGCTATCACGGTGGAACATGTGATGGGGTGGTACGCTCGGGAACTGGGATATGGGGATGAGGCGGAGTACTGGTCTCTGGTGGGGCTGCTTCACGATTTGGATTTTGAGCAGTGGCCGGAGGAACACTGCAAAAAGTCCCAGGAGCTGATGCGGCAGGCCGGGGTAGAGGAGCGCATCATTCGCTCTACCGCCTGCCATGGCTGGGGGCTTTGCGTGGATATTAAGCCGGAACATGAGATGGAGAAGGTGCTCTATGCCACCGATGAACTGACCGGGCTAATTGGGGCGGCCGCTTTGATGCGCCCCTCCAAGAGCGTGGCGGACATGGAACTGAAGTCTTTGAAAAAGAAATTTAAAGACAAAAAGTTTGCCGCCGGCTGCTCTCGGGAGGTCATTCTGTCCGGGGCCGAGCTGCTGGGCTGGGAATTAGATCGCCTGCTTGAGCTGACCCTTAAAGCTATGCAGAGCGAGGAGGGCGCCATCGAGGCAGCTGTAGCCGCCCTGTAAAGCAAGGATGGCAGATTTTTCTTGACAATGGCGGTGGGGCGTGATATGATCACCCCACAACAAAGGGGAGTAGTCAGCGCGGAATGTTCGCGCGGTACGTGTCAACAACCCTGAAGGTAGATTCCTTCTGGCCGTGCCTGAAATGACAAGACCTGCGTTCCTGTAGGGAACGCAGGTCTTTTTTCATTGTGAATCGGGCAAACTGAACCAGAAGGAACCAACGAAAGAGAACATGCAGAAAAGGAGATGTGGGTATGGCATTTCTGTGGGAAGGACTGCTATCCGTCACATGGCAGCAGGCGGTCATGTATCTGGTAGGGGGCCTGTTGATCTGGCTTGCTATTGCAAAGGGGCTCGAGCCATCCCTGTTGATGCCAATGGGGTTTGGCGCTATCCTGGTTAACCTGCCCATGTCCGGGGTAGTAAACCAGATGACCCAGGGCATTGGGGAAACACCAGGTATTATACAGTGGTTGTTTGAAGTAGGAATTGAAGCCAGTGAGGCCATGCCAATTTTGCTGTTTATTGGTATCGGGGCTATGATTGATTTTGGACCTCTGTTAGCAAATCCAAGGTTGTTTTTGTGCGGGGCAGCGGCCCAGGCGGGAATTTTCCTGACCATCCTGATTGCCGCCGCCCTTGGATTTGACATGAAGGATGCCGCATCCATTGGAATTATCGGAGCGGCTGATGGCCCCACCTCACTTCTCGTATCCCAGATTCTCAGATCCAATTATGTAGGGGCTATTGCGGTGGCGGCCTACTCCTATATGGCACTTGTTCCCATTATCCAGCCCTTTGCCATTAAGCTGGTCACCACCAAAAAAGACCGGGCCATGCGCATGCCTTACAAGGCCCAGGGAGTTTCCCGCCGACTACGGATTCTGTTTCCCATTATTGTTTCCGTGATTGCCGGCCTGGTTGCCCCCTCCTCTGTGGCCCTGGTTGGATTTTTAATGTTTGGAAACCTTATCCGTGAATGTGGGGTACTCTCCACGTTATCTCAAACGGCGCAGAATGAACTGGCCAACCTAATTACCCTGCTTCTTGGAATTACCATTTCTTTTTCCATGCGGGCAGAGCAATTTGTCAAGCTGGAAACTCTGATGATCATGGCCCTGGGCCTGGTAGCTTTCGTTCTGGACTCTGTCGTTGGTGTGCTTTTTGTAAAGGTACTGAACCTATTCACCCCCAACCACAAGATAAATCCTATGGTAGGGGCTGCGGGTATCTCCGCTTTTCCTATGTCGTCCCGGGTCATTGAGCGGTTGGGCCAGGAGGCAGATCCGCAAAACCATCTTCTGATGCATGCAGTAGCGGCAAATGTCTCCGGACAGATTGCCTCCGTGGTAGCGGGCGGAGTGGTCCTTCAATATTGTGCCGTCCACCTGATCGGCGGTTAAGGAGGCAGTGAAATGAATATGGATCATATAATGCAGGCATTGGAAATGATGGGCCAGGGAATGCTGGGCATTTTTGTAGTGCTGGGAATCATTGCGCTTTTGGTGATGCTGCTGCAGAAATTTGACAACCGAAACCATAAGAGCTGACCTGGTCTGGTGTTGACTGCAAAATGGAGAAAAGGGCCCCGCGGTATCCGCGGGGCCCTTTTCTCAGGGAGAGATAGCTATCACAGCCAGTCAGCGATCACATCTGCCAGTCCGGCAGGTCCAACTAGGTTTTCTGTCAACAATGTCATCAATTCATCAATGCGCATGGCGCTGGTGGTAATAGCGGGAATTTTGGTACTTTCACCGCCCTCTTCCGCAATGCGGACACCATAATTTTCACAGCAAAATCCCGGAGTTTCTACCTGGTCTACCACCAGGTAATAGTGGAAACTACGCCTGTCCCCACGCTGGTCAACCCATTGCCGACTGGCCAATTCAAGTTCCATTATCTTGTGCCCCTCTCTTGTATTGACGGTTTATGACCACATTATATAGTATGTTGTAACAAGAGGGAAGAAAAACCGATCGCAAGTTTCCCACCCTCTCGCCACAGTTCGGGAAAAGAAGTGTGGAACAGACAGGACGGGGTCGAAGGGTGGCGGAAGGAGAGGGCCTTTCTGGGCCCTTGCAATTTTTCTTTAAACACGGTAAACTGTTTATAACTGCTGCAGGGAAGGAGAGAGGCGCTGTGCGTAAGCTGGCGATCGTGGCGTTTTCCTTCTCTGTTGCCGTATTCGCAGCCAATGGCCCTGTGAGGGAGACAGTGCTGGTCCCTGTGGGCGCCCTTTTCGCTGGGTTGGCCGTCTTTTGTTGTTTTGTTATGAGGGGGATGGTCCGGCGGCGGATGGCTGTAGTGCTGGCCCTATGGGGATTATCCGCGGGCTTTGTTTGGACAGCTGCCTACACAGCCCTCTTCTTCCGGCCCGTTCAAACATTGGATGACAAGACCGTGCTCCTTCAGGGGATGGTGGAGGAGTACCCGCAGCAGACGGACTATGGATATTCTGTTCTGGTTCGCGGCAGCGCAGAGGATGTAACCGGAGTGCGGGCGGTGATCTATACCGACGAGCAGGGGGCTGAGCTTCGCCCGGGTGACCACATTACCGCCGTCACCCACTGCACGCTGGCAAATCATACGTTTTCAGGAGAGGAAATTACCTATTACACCGCCAAAGGAATCTTCCTTTTGGGACAGACTTACGGTGCACTGGACATTGACAGGCCTCAGCTGCCTGCAGTACGTGTTTGGCCGGCCCTGTTGGCAAATTACCTGAAAAGAGGAATTGAGCACAGCTTCTCTCCCGATACCGTTGGGCTGGTTCAGGCCTTGGTGACAGGTAACAGGGATAACTTGTCTGATTCCTTTACGTCTTCTCTCCAACGCACGGGCCTCTCCCATATGGTGGTCGTATCAGGAATGCATCTGTCTGTGCTGGCAGAAATGCTTTCCTGGATATTGGGGAAGGGGAAGAGGAGTACCGCTGGGGTGACCAGTGTATGGGTGGTACTCTTTGCCGGCGTGGCGGGTAATACCCCTTCGGTGACCCGCGCGGCAGTGATGATTCTGATGCTGCAAGTTGCGCCCCTGCTGCGGCGGGAGCGGGACGGGCCTACCAGCCTTGGAGTGGCGCTCATGTTTCTGCTGATTTGGAACCCCTTTTCTGCTGCTCATGTGGGTTTGCAGCTCTCTTTTGCATCAGTGGCTGGGATCGAATTGTTTTCAGAGAGGACAGGCCGCAGCATGATGGCCCTGTTTGGGCTGGAGCATGGAAGAAAACAACGGCGGATTGCAGCCGGAGTGTTGAGAGCCTGTATCTCCGCAGTGGCTACCACTTTAGGGGCTATGGTGTTCACAATACCTCTGGTGGCAGTACATTTTGGGTACCTGTCAGTCATTGCACCTTTATCCAATTTACTGGTCATTGACACGGTAAGCCTGGTATTCTTTGGCGGTTTTCTTCTGGGGCTTCTAGGCGGAGCGCTACCTGCCTTGGGACATCTGCTGGCCTTTCCCTTTGTGTGGCTGGCACGGTATGTGAACTGGGTGATTGAACTACTGGGCGGTCTAGCCCTGTCCAGTGTACCTTTGGATAGCTTCTACTATAAGGCATGGCTGATTTTGTCCTATCTGCTGCTGGCAGCCGGGTTGATAATGCGTGGAAGCAAACGTGTTGTAATTCCAGGCTGTGCCTGTATATCCGCCTTTTGCGTCTCCCTGCTGTTGACCGCCGCCAGTTTTCAGACAGGGGAACTGACGGTGGTGGTACTGGATGTGGGACAGGGACAGAGCGTGCTGATTCGTTCCGGCGATTTTCTAACCATGGTGGACTGCGGCGGCGACGGGACAGACAACGCCGGAGATGTCGCCGCAGACTATATCCAGGCCCTGGGTCGCAGCCGGTTGGATTTGCTGATACTTTCCCACTACCATACCGACCACGCCAACGGCGTCTCCCAACTGCTGGAGCGCGTGGAGGTATCCGCCATTGCATTGCCCGATGTGGAAGAGGGAGACGGGTTGCGGGAGGAGATTTTAACTCTGGCCGCCCGGGACGGGATTCCAGTGCGCTTTATCCATACGGACACAATTTATCAACTGGAAAATGGGAACACTTTTACACTCTATGCACCGCTTGGAGAGGGAACAGATACCAATGAACTTGGTCTGACCCTGGTGGCTACCGCTGGCAATTTTGATGTATTGGTGACCGGAGACATGAGCGGAGAGGTGGAGGAACTTTTGCTCAGCCATGCCTGTTTACAAGATATTGAGTTATTGGTAGCAGGACACCACGGATCTGGAACATCCACTACCCAGACTTTTTTGGAAGCTGTTCGCCCGGAGATTGCGGTGATATCTGCCGGAGAGAACAACCGTTATGGGCACCCAGCGCCAGAGACACTGGAGCGATTGGCCCATGTTGGGGCGGAAATCTACCGCACTGATTTACAGGGAACTGTCACTATCCAGGCCAGCGGCCGGGAGGTGGCGTAGCACTCCGGGCAGATAAGGAGGAATACCGATGCCCCCAAAATCCAAGCCGGACACCTCCGGCTATCAGAAGCTGAAAAAAGATCTGGCTGACGGCACGCCAGGCAAGTTATATGTACTCCATGGGGAGGAGACATACCTTCGGGACTACTATTTGGGCAGGCTGCGGGATCTGATTTTAACAGGAGGAATGAAGGAATTTAATCTGCATGAGATCGGAGCCAAGGATATGTCCCCCCGGACCCTGGAGCAAGCTGTAGACTGTTTGCCCATGATGTCCCAGCGCACTCTGGTACTGGTCACAGACTATGACCTGTTTAAGGCGGGGGAGGGGGATCGGGAGGAGTATGCCCGCATCTTCAGCCAACTTCCGGATTATGTCTGTCTTGTGTTCCTCTATGACCTGATAGATTATAAGGGGGATGCACGCACAAAGCTGGCCGGGGCCCTGAAGCAATACGGCACAATAGCTAACTTTGTCCGCCAGGAACAGGAGGAGTTGGTAGGTTGGGTGCGGCGGCGCTTCCGGGCTTTGGGAAAAGACATTGATACCCGCCTGGCCCAGGAACTGATTTTCCTGTGCGGCGATCTTATGCACAATCTGATTGGAGAAATTGAGAAGATAGGGGCCTATGCCAAACAGCCTCATATTACCCGCCAGGACATGGAAGCGGTGGCTACCCCCCAACTGGATGCGGTTGTCTTCCGCATGACTGACGCCATTGGCGAGAAAAACTTTGATCGGGCGGCAGCAGTGTTGGGAGAGCTGAACCAGATGCAGGAACCTCCAGTGAAAATCATGTGGTCCCTGGGTCGGCAGATGCGCCAAATCTACTGTGCACGCCTTGCCTTGGAGAAAGGAGAGGGGAGTCAATGGTTATCTGCTCTCTTTGGGCTTAAACCCTATTCCGCAGACAAGCTGATGCGCAGTGCCCGGCGCTTTACTTTGCCCTGGTGCCGCCAGGCTGTTGTGCTGTGCGGACAGACGGATTTTGCCATGAAATCCACCGGACAGGATGGACGGGAGCTGTTGACCACTCTGTTACTGAAGCTGGCTGCCCCTGCGTGCAGGGGGGGTGGTGGACCACGATGAGAGAGGGGAGAGAGCTGCTTCGTGTCCGGGAGGCCATTGTAGTGGAGGGGCGGTATGACAAAGACACCCTGTCCCAGGTGGTAGATACCTTAATTTTGGAGACATCTGGTTTTGGCATTTTCAAAAATCCAGAGCAGATGGCATTGTTGCGCCGGGTGGCTGAGCGCCGGGGGCTTATTGTACTCACCGACTCAGACGCAGCCGGCTTCATCATCCGAAACCGCATCCGTGGCGCTTTGCCTGCCCAGCAGCTGAAACATGCCTATATTCCGGATGTGTACGGCAAGGAGCGGCGAAAGCGGCGTCCCGGAAAAGAGGGAAAGCTGGGGGTAGAGGGAATGCCGCCCCAAGTTTTAAAAGAAGTGCTGCGCAGAGCGCAAGCTACTTTTTTGGATGAGCTGCCCATGGCAGAACGGGCTCAGCCGTCTTTGACTAAGGCAGATCTGATGCGGGCCGGCCTCTCCGGCGGAGCAGACAGTGCCCAAAGGCGCCAAGCGCTGTTACGGAAGCTGGAACTGCCTGAACACATGAGCGCTAACGCCCTGCTGGCTGTGCTGAACAGCTGTTATAGCCGGGAGGAGGTCAGGCATATCCTGAACTTGATATAAAGACCTGCGACTTTTGTGCCGCAGGTCTTTTTTATGCTGTCTCGTCCTGTTTCCAAATGCCCCTGTGGGCACATTGAGGAGTTTTCAAAAACCGAAGTCAACTTTTTACCATGGCAGCCAGCTCCTGCAGATGCAGGGACAAGTCGCCGTGCCCGGTGTACCGCACCACAGCCACCCGGCTCCCCAGGGCAGCAGCGGCGACCTGGAAGGTGCGGTTCCCATCCTGTGCCACCGCCAGGTAATCGCATCCCAGTCCGGGATACTGGGTAATGCTCCAGGTGCGTGCCTCATCCTCCGGGGCGGTCCACCAGATATCGTCATCCAGCTTTGTTGCGGAGTCAATCTGCTCCTGAGCCAAAGGACGTGCCAGGAAAGGGAGGGACAGGTCATACCACTGGATCTCCATTCGTACCCAGATATCGCCCGCTTCCATCACGCCGCTCTCTACCACCTCCCACTGATGCCAGCACAGCAGATAGTGCTCCTGTCGGCAAAAATTGGCGTAGTCAAGCCCGTTGACTGAGAAAGAGTCAGGGTGATACTCTCCACCCTCCAGGTTGGCCAAAGACAGAGGCGTAAAATTTTCCACTTGCTCTAAGGGGCGAATACCGCTTCCTGTAAAGGGAAGGATGTAGTGTCCCACCACCAGCACCATTAAAATTATCAGGGAGGTCAAAAAGCCCAGAACAGCCATTGGCCTGCGCCGGGGATAGAGCGCCCGGTGATCCAGAGCCACACCCTCCTTCAATTGCCGGGAGACAGCGGAAAGGAGATTGATATCCTGCAGGGCCGCTACCAGATAAGCAATCAACCATACCTCCAACAAGGTCAGAGGAAGAATGGAGTTTTGGATAAAATTGAGTACTGGTGTGCCGTTTCCCAACAGCAGATATCCTATGAATGCGGGCAGCAGCAAAGCCAGCACAAGGTCGAACACAAAGCTTGCCCGTACCGACTTGTAGAGCTGATGCCACTGTTTCCACTGCAGCTCGGGGTCAGTGTGCAATTCCGGGGCCTCTGGATCCCGGGTGGAGAAAATGAGCAGAGAGCGATTGACCTCATCCACACAGTCCCAGCCAAACTGCTTATAAAGCTCCAGCATGGATTGGGGCAGCTCATCGTCAAGCGCACGGCGGTGGGGTTCCAGGCGGTATCGGATCTGCCCGGGCGCCCCCCGGGTAAAAGTGCAGAACAGGGGGCGGAATTTTTTAAGGTACAGTCCCCGCCGGGCCATATCGGACAGCCAGCTCTCCACGCCGGCAACATCATATTGGCTCACTGGGGTAAGTTTATAAACGCGGTTCATGGAGCTGCTCCTTTCACAGTAGGCGTCTGCCGGCCCTTCGGTATGAGAGAAACGTCCTCTGCAAGAACGAAAATTTTTGTGGCCTTTGCGGGTTGAATTTGCGGATTTTGAAAAAATTTTTGCATAGCCCCTTTCCTTCCATATGGGCCGACTTTGGAATGATATAACAGTTCAACCCCCTTAGGGGAGCCACGGCTTTGATCATAACATCTCCCCCTCACCGTCCCGTATACAGGCCCGCAGCCGCTCCAGCTCCTCTTGATAGGCCGCTCGGCCCTTTGGCGTAATTCGGTAGGTACGCTTACGTCCATCCACCTGGATCTCCTTAATAAGCCCACTTTCCTGGAACTTTCCCAGCAGGGTATAGAGGGTACCAGGCCCCAGACGGACCCGGCCCCTGGTTTTGTGTTCCACAAACTCCGTTATATCAATCCCGCACATGTCTCGCCGCAGGAAAGACATCAGAACATAGAACATAGGCTCTGTTAATGCTCCACGCTCTTTTCCGCCCACATAACATGCCTCCATTTCATAAAATCGCCCTATAATATCGTCATACGATATTATAGGGCGAAATAAAAATAATGTCAATAGAGGGAACGAGGGGATGAAAGGAGAACGACAACTTCTGCGCCCCCGGATTGTGACCACTTTTTCCTGGGCAAGTCCGTATAATGGTGTCTGCGGCACGTCCGGGGCGGAGAGGGGTGGAGCATACAGATGACGGTTATCTATGTGGATACGCTGTTTTTGCTCAATGCAGTCATAGATTATCTGCTGTTGCTCTCCGCCGCTCGGCTGGCAGGGGAACCGCTGTGTAGGCTGCGGTTTGGTGCAGGGGCAGTACTGGGCGGATGTTATGCCGTTGCCTTGTTTCTCCCCGGGTTGGAATACTTAAGCCATCCCCTGTGCCGCGGGGCGTCTGCCATGCTGATGATGTTGGTGGCTTACGGCGGGAGCAGACGTCTCCTGCGCCAAGGGCTCTTGTTTTTGCTGCTCACCTGTGCCCTTGGCGGGGGAGTCGTGGCCATCGGCCTTTTAGGCCAGCAGGGGCTTACGCTGGGCAACGGGGTATTCTACTCCGCTTTGGATTTAAAGATGGTTCTGCTGTCTGCCGCGGTGTGCTATGGGGTCCTCACTCTGGTTTTCCGGCGTCTGGCCTCCCACACTGTTCTGTCTGGGGAACTGATCTCAGCTAAGCTTACCCTTGGGGAACGCAAGCTGGAGCTGACTGCCCTCGTGGATACAGGAAATACCCTCACCGACCCGGTATCAGGACAGCCTGTGATGGTAGCGGAAGGGGAGTGCCTGTCGAGTTTATTCCCCAGTACACACCGGCCACGCCTGGAAGATCTTCGGGATCCGGCGGGCGGAATGGCCCGACTGGGAACAGGGGCATGGCGAGGTCGATTTCGACTTTTGCCTTACCGCAGTGTAGGGATGGACAGAGGATTGCTGCTGGCAGTGCGGGTGGACGCGGCGGCGCTGAATGGACAAGAACACGGCCCCATGCTGGTGGCCCTATCGCCCACGCCAGTTTCTGACGGCGGCGGGTACCGGGCTTTGGTGGGCGTGATGAATGGGAGAGGCTGATACCATGAGACATGTGGTTTTGAGTGCAGTAGAACAAATTAGGAAGCTGCTGTCCAGACTTGGACTTTGCCCACCCGGTAAGGTGATGTATATTGGGGGCAGCGATACGTTACCCCCTCCGCTGAACCGGGAGGAGGAGGGGGAGCTAATTGCCCGACTGGAGCAGGGGGACCGGGCGGCCAGGAACTGTCTCATTGAACATAATCTGCGCCTGGTGGCCTACATCGCCCGCCGGTTTGAGAACACTGGCATCAATATAGAGGATTTAATTTCCATCGGTACCATTGGGCTTATTAAAGCGGTGGGAACCTACCAGCCTGCCAAAAGTATTAAGCTGGCGACCTACGCCAGCCGCTGCATTGAAAATGAAATTTTGATGCATCTGCGCAAGACCTCCAATCAGAAAACAGAATTATCTTTTGATGAACCACTGAACACCGACTGAGATGGAAATGAGCTGCTGCTGTCCGATATTTTGGGAACGGACGGGGATTTGGTCATGCGGCCCATTGAAGCTGACGTAGACCGACAGCTGCTGCGCCGAGCTATGGAGCGCCTCACCTCCCGGGAACGTACCATTATTACCTTGCGATTTGGGCTGGACGGCCGGAGAGAGTGTACCCAAAAAGAGGTGGCCGACCAGCTTGGCATCTCCCAATCATATATTTCCCGACTGGAAAAACGCATTATTGCCCGGCTTAAAAAGGAGATTCTGCGCATGATGTAAGAAGGGCAAGGCGAAACCTTTCTCAAATCTTAAAAAAGACGGCTCAAACCGGGGCACATGAGGCAAACTATGTTGTCAACTGCGCCGGGGAAGGCGCCGGGAAAGGGAAGTGAGCCTTGATGTACTCTGTGTTTTCTCACATCATCGGCAGTATCAACGACCTTATTTATAGTTTTGTTCTCATTATCCTATTGTTGGGGGCAGGGCTATATTTTACGTTTCGAACCAGAATGGTTCAGCTTCGTATGCTGCCCGAGGCTATTCGTGTAGTGGGAGAAAAATCGGGGCGGGAACACACGGTCTCCGCCTTTGAAGCTCTGATGGTATCCACTGCGAGCCGCGTGGGAACCGGAAACATTGTAGGAGTCGCAGGCGCCATCTGTATTGGTGGCTATGGCGCAGTTTTTTGGATGTGGTTTATCGCTGTGATTGGAGGCGCCCTGGCCTTTGTGGAGAGTACCCTGGCTCAAATTTACAAGGTACGGGACCACCACGGCGGCAGCTACGGTGGCCCATCTTACTACATTCAGGCGGCACTGAACAGCCGACTTTTGGGTGTGGTGTTTGCAGTAGTGCTCATTGCTGCCTATGCGGGGGGGTTTAACATGCTCACCTCCTTTAATCTGATTGCCACCATGAGAGGATATGCTTTTTATCAGCAGATAAATGTTCCAGTGGTAGGGGGGGCTATACTGGCGGTTTTGGTAGCTGTGTGCACATTCGGAGGCGGAAAGCGGCTGGTCAAGATTACCGGGATTTTGGTGCCGGTTATGGGGGTTCTATATATCCTCATGGCCCTAGTAGTAATGCTGCTAAATTTCAGGCTGCTGCCGGAAGTAATAAGATATATTGTTCAGGGGGCCTTCGACTTTCAGGCAATTTTCGGTGGCTTTGCCGGCTCTGCAGTGATGCAGGGCGTAAAACGCGGCCTGTTTTCCAACGAGGCCGGAGTGGGTTCCGCCCCCAATGCGGCTGCGGCTGCGGATGTGTCACATCCAGTGAAACAGGGCCTGGTGCAGATGCTTTCGGTATTCATTGACACCATTCTGGTATGTACCGCCACCGCCATGACCTGCCTGTGTTCCGGTGTGGTTCCGGATCCTTCCATGGCGGACGGCGCGTCCTATGTCCAGCTTGCCCTTCGTACGGTGTTTGGAACTGCAGGCCCTATTTTTATTACGGTAGCTATGCTGCTGTTTGCGTTTACAACCCTGCTGGGCAATCTTTTTTACTGCCGGGGCTGCTTGAACTATATTGCCGGGCGTACACTTGGGCGTCAGGCAATGGGCCTTTTTCACATCATAGCGTCTGCGGCTGTATTTCTGGGGGCTCAGATGGAGCTGAATTTGGTGTGGGATGTGGCGGAGCTTTTGCTTGGGCTGATGGCACTGATTAACCTGCCTGTGATTCTTCTTCTGGGCCACACTGCGCTGGAATGTCTGGCTGATTATACCCGTCAAAAAGGGCAGGGGAACGATCCTGTATTCCATGCTGCTTCCATTCACTTAAAACAAAAAACAGACTTTTGGAGCTGAACAACAAACCGGGAGCCAACATATCGGCTCCCGGTTTTTAAATAGATTGTCGAAACAGCCCGTGTTGAGTACAGTACCAGTACAGCAATCCATGTCCACGCCTGGGCAGACGCAGCTGAAAGTCCCACTCCGGCCAGCGTTTCACTACAGTAACCTGCTCCCCGGTTACCAGGGCGGCAAAGGAGATGTAGTGCCCTTTCTCCATTGAGTGGGTGCAGGTAAGGTACCACTCATCCTCCACCGGCTCTACCGTCAGGCAGTGTGCCTGGTCAGGTTTTTGTGGCACCAGGGGAGCCAGAGTTCTCCCACAGCAAGAAAGTGTTGGTGTCCCAGTGGCAGCAATTAAATTTCCGCACTGAGGGCAGAGATAAAAGCTTGAATTTCGCATGGTTCCTCCATCTTGTTCCTGCTCATCCAGCTGGCCAGCCAATAGTCCCTCCGGAGGAATACCCAGAGTCCGGCATAGTTCGGACAGAAGGGAGATATCCGGGCAACCCAGGCCCCGTTCCCATTTGGAAACAGCCTGATCGGTGACACCCAGTCGCTGTGCCAGGTCACGCTGGGTCATCCCTCGTTCCCTGCGTAGGGTACGAATAAGCAGTCCTGTTTTATTGTAATCCATTGAAATCCCTCCTGAGGGCTATTATGACAAAGATAATAGGGGATTGCAACCAACGCTGCGTTGATTGGAAGGGAAAACAATTTGACAGCGGGGGAGAGATACGGTAAACTGTATAGGCAAAGAGGCAGGGCGCGGGATAGGACGCAGCCATGCCCAAGGGTGAGTGTGTTTGCTGCACGGCGCCCGGAGCATCTCCATCGTATTTAGGGAGCAACAACAATGAAACGAAATTCCAAAGTGTCAACAGCTGTTATCCGCCGCCTGCCCCGATATTACCGGCATCTGTCTGAGCTGCAGGAGGCGGGAGTGGTTCGCATTTCCTCCAGTGCATTAGGCAAGTCCATGGGGCTGACCGCCTCCCAAATTCGTCAGGATCTGTTTTGTTTTGGGGGCTTTGGCCAGCAAGGTTATGGATATAAAGTGGATATTTTAAAGGAAGAAATTGGCGATATTTTGGGGATTAACCGGGGTCATACTGTAGTCGTGCTGGGTACAGGTAACCTGGGACGGGCCATTATTGAAAATTTCCGGTTTTCTATTAACGGTTTTCGCCTTTTAGCGGCCTTTGACATCAGCAAACAGGTGGTCGGAACCAGGATCGCCGGGGTTCCTGTTTACCATGCCGATGAGTTGGAAGAATTTTTATCCAAAAATCAGGTCAGCGTAGGGCTACTTACCGTTCCAATTGCTGCTGCTCAGGAAATGGGCGACCGTCTGGTGGCCGCCGGTGTGCCGGGTATTTGGAATTTTACCAATTATGAAATTAGTTTTAATCCGGAAAAAGTGGTGGTGGAGTCCGTTCACTTTTCCGACAGCCTGCTTGCCTTAAACTACATGATCACCCAACGCGAACTGCAGGGGATTGCAAAAGACAGTGAGGAGTCTCTATGAAAAAACGAACTATTTCCCTGGCGCTGACGCTGGGGCTTCTGACTGTCCTGGCTTGCGGAGCCTATGCCCTGTCCTCTGGAGACAGCCTGATTACTTTGAGCTATTTAAAAGGCACATTTTTTCCTTCCGCTGTGGAGCAGGGGGAGAACACCGCCGAGCAAGCTCTGCAGGAGACCTATGACCAGGCGAAAGATACCCTGGACTCTCTGCAGCAGAGCTATTTGGGACAGTCGTCTTCTACAGGCAACTACAGTGACACTCTGCGTCCAAAGGAATGGAGTGGAGGGGACACGGTACAGCTGAGCACTGGATCCGGTATATTCATGTTCTCGGGTACCGCCGTGGTCACCCATAACGGAGCCTATATTGATGTCACTGAGGGAAGCCAGGTGTCCTCCGGAAGCCGACTGACTGCCGGACATCGCTATCTGGTTGCAGAGGATACCAGGGCATCGGTAACCGTGAGTTCCGGCGCCGCACAAATGGGCATTCAGGGCAGCTACACGTTTTCTTCCGGCGGCGGGTCACCCATTCCATTTTATGACGTGAGCAGCCTGGACTGGTTCTACAGCCAGGTATGCTATGCCTACGAAAACGGCCTGTTCTCCGGAGTGGATGACACCCATTTTGGCCCGTATGAGGCCATGGACCGAGCCATGCTGATGACGGTACTATACCAGTTGGCCGGCGCGCCGGAGGAGGAACTAAAGGCAGCGGATGCCAGCTTCAGTGATGTCTCTGATTCCGCCTGGTATGCTCCCTATGTAAGATGGGGGGCCTCCCAGGGGATTACTGCCGGAACTGGTGCCTCTACCTTTGGTCCTGAAGAGAAGGTGACCCGAGAGCAGATTGTGGTACTGCTGCGCAGTTTTCTTTGCAATTACTTGGAACAAAGCGCCCAAAACCAGGCGGATCTGTCCGGATATCAGGACCTAGACAAGGCCAGCGCCTGGTCCCATGAGGCTTTGTCCTGGGCAGTGGCCGAGGGAATTGTAAGCAGTTCTTCCTCCAGCAGCCTTACCTTAAGCCCCCAGAACAGTGCTACCCGAGCAGAGGTGTCCGCTATGCTGCGTGTCTTTTCCGAAAAATTTTGCCGCTGATTTGAACCCATTTGAAACCTTTGCATATGATGGGGATGAGAAGGGCAAACAGCCCTCTTAAAACTTTCATAACAGGAGGTACTCATATGGGGTGCTGCAATAACGGTTGGGGCGGCGGTGGCTGTCTGTGGATCATCATCCTGATCATCATCCTTTGCTGCTGCTGCGGCGGAAGCTGGGGCGGCAATGGCTGTGGTAACAACTGCGGCGGTGGCTGCGGCTGCAACAACGGCTGCTGCTGAGAAACAGAACGTCTAGAATTTCAGGCGGGGCGGGAACTTCTTGTTCACGCCCCGCCCTTCTTTTTTTACTGTCCGCTCTATAGAGAGGGGGAGCGCATAGGCAAAAGAAACTTGCAATTTAAAAGAGATAGGTGTATGATGGACAGCGCAAGGAAAACCGACGGCTCCAATTTCTCAGGGGGAAATTTGAGTCGGCGGGTTTTGTTGTGCGCCTGGGTCCACAGGTGCTTGAGGATGTCTGGCTGTCAAAATCGTCTGGATGCGCTGCCGTTCCCCGCTGAACAGAAGGCCACACGCCTGACGGCTGGGACATTTCTTCTGCTTTTGTAATAGCAGATAGGGAGGTTGAAATTTGAATGGGTAAATTTTTCAAGCGTTCTGCCCAGGGTGCAGGAGTTCCACACGAGAAGCGAACTTCTGGCCTTGAGACAGTGGTGATGCCGCTGCCGTCAAAGATCGTTTTGTCTATGTCTCAGCACATCGGTGCCCCGGCATCCCCGGTTGTGGCCAAAGGGGATCAGGTGTATGTGGGCACTGTCGTTGGCAAATCCGGTGGATTTGTCTCCTCCGATATTCATTCCGGTGTGTCCGGAATTGTAGAGGGGATTACCTCCATAACTGCTCCAAACGGAGCCGTGCAAACTGCGGTAGTCATTGTACCAGATGGAGCGCAGAAGGTAGATCCTGCCGTGGCGCCACCCAATGTCACTGATCTGAAGTCCTTTCAGGATGCAGTCCGTGCCAGTGGGCTGGTGGGCTTGGGCGGAGCCGGATTTCCTACAGCCGTTAAGCTGGCCCCTAAAAACCTGGATGAGATAGACACTCTGATCATTAATGCGGCTGAGTGCGAGCCTTACATAACCTCCGATAACCGCTGTCTGATAGAGGATACTCACTATATTTTTAGCGGGATAAAAGCGGTCATGAAGTATCTGAACATTGGCCGCTGTATTGTTGGTATTGAGGGCAACAAGCCTGAAGCAATCTCTAAGATTCAGGCGGCTATTGATGCCCCGGGCATTGAAGTGAAGAGCTTGCCCTGCCGTTACCCTCAGGGCGCGGAGAAAGTTTTGATTGAAAACTGTACCGGTCGAGAGGTTCCCTTTCCCGGCCTTCCCTCGGATGTTGGCGTTATTGTCATGAACGTCACCTCCGTGGCCTTTGTGGGCAAGTATTTGGAAACCGGGATGCCCCTGGTTACCAAGCGACTGACTGTAGACGGTGACATTGTGAAAGACCCCAAGAATGTGGAGGTCATTATCGGTACACCTGTTCAGGAGCTGCTGGACTTCTGCGGCGGCTTGACGGACGAGCCTGGCAAAGTACTGTACGGCGGCCCCATGATGGGCAACTGCCTGGCAGATCTGTCCCAACCTGTCCTAAAAAATAACAATGCAATTTTAGCCTTCTCCCAAAAATGGGCCCACCTTCCCAAAGTAACCAACTGTATCCCCTGCGGGCGCTGCACCAATGCCTGTCCCCTGGGGCTATCTGCCAAGGAGATTGTCCAAGCCTATAATAACGGCAACGTAGAATTACTCCAAGAGTTAAACGCCGACTTGTGTATGAGCTGCGGAACCTGCTCTTTTGTATGCCCTGCCAAGCGGCCGCTGGCCCCCTCCATCGCTTTGGCAAAGATCATGATGAAGAATGGAGGTAAGAAGTGATGGCAAACAAGCTGATTGTTACGGCCGCCCCCCATATTACCAGCCCAGACAGTACGCAGAAGATTATGCAGCGGGTGTGCCTGGCTCTGGTTCCTACTCTAATTGCCTCGATTATTATTTTTGGCATCAGTTCTTTGATTCTTACCGCCATTACTGTAGTGGCCTGCGTCTTTTTTGAGTGGGCCTACTGCAAACTGATGGGACAGCAGGTATCCATTGATGACTACTCCGCTGTGGTCACAGGTATGCTGCTGGCCTTCAACCTGCCCTCTACACTCCCCCTGTGGATGCCTGTTGTGGGCGCGTTTATTGCCATTGTAGTGGTTAAACAGCTTTTTGGCGGTCTGGGCTATAATTTTGCAAACCCTGCCATTGTGGGCCGTATTGCTATGGCTATGGGTTTTGCCGGCCGGATGTCTACCTACGGCTTTCCACCCGATGCAGTGTCCTCCGCCACCCCTCTGTCTGCCGCTGCCGAGGGCATTGACTATGTGACTTTGCTGCTGGGCACTCACGGCGGTGTGCTAGGTGAGACTTGTGCGATCACCCTGATAATTGGCGGCCTCTATTTGATTGCCACTAAGGTTATCAGTCCTACCATTCCTGTGACCTATCTGGCCACCGTGGCTGTACTGAGCCTGGTGGCGGGGAAAGATCCTGTTTACCAATTGCTCTCCGGTGGCCTGATGCTGGGGGCCTTCTTCATGGCAACCGACTATGTTACCTCTCCCACCACCCGTAAGGGCAAGCTTATCTTCGGCATCGGACTGGGCGTGATTACCTGCGCAATTCGGTTTCTGGGCCGGATGAATGAGGGTGTGTCCTTTGCCATTTTGTTGATGAACCTTGTGGTTCCCTACATTGAAATCAATACCCGCCAGGATAAACTGGGTATTGCCAAGGCAAAAACACGCAGGGAGGGGGCCGTGAAATGAGCAACTGGAACAAGATTTTCAAGCCCATTGTGGTGCTGGTTATTATCTGTATTGTAGTCACGGGCGCCCTGGCCGCCACCAATGGGGTAACTGCTCCCATTATCGAGGAGGCTACCCGCCTGGCTGAAGAGAAGGCCCGCACTGAGTTGCTGCCTGAAGCTGAAGGCTTTGAACAAGTGACTGGCATTGACGTAGAGAATGTCTCTGCTGTTTATCGCTCCACCAATGATGTAGGCGTGGTAATTACCAGCTCTGCCAAGGGCTACGGCGGCGACGTGGTGGTCATGACCGCCATTAGTCCTGATGGCACCATCAAGCAGATTAAGGTCACGGAACAGCAGGAGACCAAAGGTATCGGCAGTAAAGTAGCCGCCACCCCGTCCTACTGGGAGAACTATGTTGGCCTGGATACGTCTCAGCCTCTGGTTCTCAACCAGGATGTGGATGCGGTGAGCTCTGCTACCGTGTCCAGCACGGCTTTAATTACTGCGGTAAACGCGGCCATTGAAGCCTACAATGCGATTGCTTGAAAGGCAGGTGTATGAGATGAGTAATAAACCCAGTAAATTCAAGATACTGACCAACGGTATCTTAAATGAGAACCCGGTTCTGCGGCTTGTCCTGGGCACCTGTCCCACCCTGGCCACTTCCACCATGGCGTCTAACGGCATCGGTATGGGACTGGCGGCTACTTTTGTGCTGCTATGCTCCAATGTAGTGATTTCTGCCTTGCGGAAGGTCATTCCGGATCAAGTACGTATCCCTTGTTACATCACTGTCATTGCCGGCTTTGTGTCGGTGGTTCAGATGCTGGTCAAAGCCCTTGTGCCCGCCCTGGACTCTGCCCTTGGGGTGTATCTGCCTCTGATTGTAGTAAACTGCATCATTCTGGGCCGTGCCGAGATGTTTGCCTCCAAAAACGGTATTTTGGACTCCGCTCTGGACGGCATCGGTATGGGCATCGGCTTTACCGTAACTCTGACGCTTATGGGCACCATCCGTGAGATCCTTGGCTCCGGTACTTGGATGTCTGGCTTGGACGGCCTGTTCCCCTTCCTACCGGAGGGCTTTGCAATTCAGGTTTTACCTGCTTCTATTGACCCCTTTACCATTATGACCAGCGCTCCTGGCGGATTCTTCGTGTTTGGCGTCATGATGGCGGCTGCCACTTGGCTGACAACCCGCCCCAAGAAGGAAAAGCCCTCTACCTCCGCTGAGGCCGCGGAAGGAGGGAACGTATAATGGCGATGCATCTTGCCAGTATCTTCTTCACCATGATTTTGGTGGATAACTACGTTCTGGTCAAGTTCCTTGGTATCTGTCCTTTCCTGGGTGTATCCAAAAAGCTGGACAGCGCAGTGGGCATGTCTCTGGCTGTCACCTTCGTTATGGTTCTGGCCACTGCCGCCACCTGGCCAATTCAGACCTTCCTGCTTACCCCGGTGGATGCTGCGGGCAATCTGAAGTGGGACATGGGCTATCTGCAGACTATCGTTTTTATCCTCATTATTGCTATCCTGGTACAGCTGTTGGAGAACATTCTTAAGAAATTTATTCCTGCCCTGTACCGGGCCCTTGGCGTGTATCTGCCTCTGATTACCACCAACTGCACTATTCTGGGCGTCACCGTGCTGAACATTGACAACGGCTACAATTTTGTTGAGAGTATCGTCTGTGCTGCCGGTGCCGGACTGGGCTTCTTGGTGGCTATGGTGCTGTTCTCCGGTGTGCGCCGGAAGGTGGAGCAGGCCGTCACCCCTGTTTGCTTCCGGGGACTTCCCATTACCCTGGTGGCCGCCGCTATAACCTCCCTGTCTTTCATGGGCTTTGGCGGCATCATCGAGTCCATTTTTGGTGCCTGACGGGAGGGAAGAATAGGTATGGATAGCAACACGATTATCATTATGGCTATTGTGCTGGTCACGGTCATCGGCCTTATCGGCGCGGTGATTCTGGTGGCTGCCTCCATCTTCATGTATGTCCCTGTAGACGAACGGGTGGAACAAATTACCGCTGTGCTGGCTGGCGCCAACTGCGGTGCCTGCGGCTGCGCCGGCTGTGCCGATTACGCCAAGAGCATTGTGGAGGGTGGAAATGCCATCAACAAGTGTACCCCAGGAGGGGCAAAGACCACAGCTGCCATTGCGGAGATTATGGGGGTAAAGGCAGAGGCCACTGTCCCTATGAAGGCCGTGGTGGCCTGCTCAGGCACATGCGGAAAGACCTCCAAGCGCTATGAGTTTGAGGGTATTCAGAGCTGTCTGGCTGTAAAGGGCCTGTACGGCGGTGATGGAATGTGTCAATATGGCTGCCTGGGCTATGGCGACTGTACCAGAGCCTGTCCCTTTGATGCCATCCATGTGATGGATGGCGTGGCCAAGGTAGACCGTGAAAAGTGTGTGGGCTGCGGCGTCTGTGCTTCCGTTTGCCCCAACTCCATTATTTCCATTATTCCAGAGCACAGGCGTAAGCCTGTAGTATTGTGCCAGAATAAGGACAAGGGCGGTGACACCCGTAAGGCTTGTACAGCAGGATGCATTGGCTGTATGAAATGCGCCAAGGCCTGCCCCAAGCAGGCTATCACCGTGGAGAACAATCTGGCCCACATTGATCAGTCCCTGTGTGTGGGCTGTCAGCTGTGCGTCAAGGAGTGTCCTGTAGGAGTTATCCAGGTCCCCGCCAACGCCTAATAAAAAAACGGCCGTTTTTGCGGCCGTTTTTTTATTGGTTCCGATCCTTTAGCCAGCTTGGCAGGGCTTTTGCCTTTACACTTGAGACAATACCCATAGCGGTAAAAAGGGTAATAATGGAAGAGCCTCCATAACTGATAAAAGGGAGGGTAAGTCCCATAACAGGAAGGACATACAGACACATTCCCACATTGAGGACAATCTGGGTCATAAGCATGCAGCCCATTCCAGTGCATACATAGGCGGCAAAGGGAGAACTAGCCTGACGGCTGTTCCACAAGCAGCGCAGCACAATCAGGGACAAAATGAGCAGCAGCACAAGGCAGCCAATCAGCCCCAACTCCTCACCGCATACAGCAAAGATAAAATCGGTGTGGCGGGCGGGGAGGGCGTCGCTGTTCAAAGCCTGGGTCTGAGTGCCCTGGAGGTAACCCTGACCGAAGAGGCGCCCAGAACCGATAGCCAGGATGGATCGGGCCTGTTGATATCCCCGGCCCAGGGGATCTAAGTCGTGATCAAACACTACCCGGAAACGCATGATCCGGTAGTCCGTCCACAGGCTGGTCTCCGGCAGAACGAACAGCCACAAAATTAATGCTAGCAGGACAATTCCGCCGCCAACCAACACAAACCATCGAACTTTCACCCCGGCCGACCAGGCCATGAAGATGAAAATAAACGCATAGACAACGCACATTCCCATGTCACCGCACACAGCGGCCACAAGCCCAAGCATAAAAACAGTGTGTCCGCCTATTTGAAGGATGGAGGGAAGAGAGCTAATGTCCTGTTCCCGTTCCTGAATCTTTGAAATTTGTAAAGCCAAAAGAAGAATGAAGGGGAGCTTAACAATTTCATTTGGTTGGATGTCTACCGGAAAGCCCGGGATGTCCAGCCAGTTCAAATTCCCGGAATTGTTATCCGTTCCCAACGGAGTGAGCAGAAGGAGGATAAAGATAATATTAAAGGCCAGCAGAAGCTTCCAGTTTTTCTCCACAAAGAGCTGGACGTCCACAAAGGTGAGCAGCATATAGGCCACCACCCCCAGCACAATGGCCATGCCCTGTACCGCAATATAGCGCAGAGGCCCGTCCTTTGTATATTGGGTAGCGGAGAAGATGAGGAGCAGTCCAAACCCGCTGGCAATGAGGCACAGAGAGAGGAGCAGCAAATCACCTTTCCGGAAAAATTCTCGGAGAGGGGAGAGCAGGGTGGACAAAGCGTCACCTCCTGGATACAAAAGAACTGGAACCATATTTTATCACTTTTTGGTAGAAAGGTAAACCGCAGGTGTGGTATAATTCCAAAAGAACATGAAAATTTTCTGTAAACGAGGGAATTGGATATGGAGTATGTGACCAACAGCCCGGAAGAGACCGAGCAATTGGGTTGCCGCCTGGGCCGCTGCCTAGGACCCGGTGCGGTGGTCGCCTTCACTGGAGATCTGGGGGCAGGCAAAACCGCCTTCACCCGGGGATTGGCTCAGGGGCTGGGGATATCAGAACAGGTGACCAGCCCCACCTTTACCATTGTCAATGAATACGAGGGGGGAAGGCTTCCTCTGTTCCACTTTGATATGTATCGCCTGGGATCCTCACAGGAGTTGTTTGACATTGGCTGGGAGGACTACCTGACCCGGGGAGGCGTATGTGCGGTGGAGTGGAGCGAAAACGTGGCCGATGCATTAGAACCAGACACAATTTACGTGGATATCCGTCGGGGGGAAGGAGAGACCCAGCGGCAAATTACAATTTCAGGAGAGGGGGCTCCCACATGGTAATTCTGGCGCTGGAATCTTCTGCAGGGCCATGTTCTGCTGCTCTAAGCCGGGGCGGTGAGCTGGTTGGCCAGTTCTATGTCAACAGTGGGTTGACCCACAGTCGGACCCTACTGCCAATGGTGCGTGCTCTTTTGGACAGCTGCGCAGTTGCTTTGGATGAGGTGGATGTGATTGCTGTGGCTGCTGGGCCGGGTTCCTTCACTGGACTGCGCATTGGAGTGTCCACTGCCAAAGGATTGGCCTGGAAGGGCGATAAGGTTTGTGCCCCTTGCGCTACCCTGGAGTCCATGGCTTGGCCCCTGGCCCATTTGACGGGTAGCGTGATTGTGTGCGCCATGGATGCCAGGCGTAATCAGGTATATAACGCCCTGTTTTTAGCCAACGGGAAGGGACTGGAGCGCCTGAGTCCCGATCGGGCAATTTCCTTGGAAGAGTTGGATAAAAAACTGAAGAACTTTAAAAATTCCAAAATAGTCGTTGGAGACGGGGCCAAGCTGTGCTATAATAAACTGATGGAGCGGGGCCACCAATTGAAGTTGGCCCCACAGCCCCTCCAACTGCAAAGTGCCTGGGGAGTTGCCCGGGCTGCGGAACAGCTGGCAGCAAAAGGTGCCCTGGTAAAGGGGCGCGAGCTGGTTCCCGTCTATCACCGACTATCTCAGGCGGAACGGGAACGGCTGGAACGGGAATCCAAATCAGAACGAAATATAAAAGGGGAGTATTAATATGAATTACGAGAAAGTACACATTCTGGACCACCCGCTTTTGCAGCACAAGCTGTCTATCCTTCGGGATGAAAAAACCGGTGTTAAGGAATTTCGGGAAATTGTTTCAGAGATTGCCGCCCTGGAGTGCTATGAGGCTACCCGGGATCTTCCCCTAGAGGATGTGCAAATCAAAACTCCCATTGCACTGGGTACTTTTAAGCAACTGGCTGGCAAGAAGCTAGCAATTGTTCCTATTCTTCGGGCTGGCCTTGGTATGGTGGATGGAATTTTGAATCTAATCCCCTCGGCCAAGGTAGGGCATATTGGGCTGTACCGGGATCCAGAAACCCATACCCCCGTGGAATATTACTGTAAAATGCCCAATGACATTGCGGAGCGGGATGTGATTATCCTGGACCCCATGCTGGCCACTGGCGGTTCTGCCTCTGCGGCTATCACCTTCCTAAAGGGGTACGGCTGTAAGCACATCAAACTGATGAATATTATTGCCGCTCCAGAAGGCATCGCCTGTATCCAACGGGATCATCCGGACGTAGACATCTATGTGGCTGCAGTGGACGAGAAGCTGAATGAGCATGCCTATATTGTTCCGGGCCTGGGTGATGCCGGAGATCGGATTTTTGGTACAAAGTAAAGTTGCTTCCTCTTTTGTCCTGGCACAGCGCCCCTCGAGTAACGTCGGGGGGCGCTTTTGGTTTATAAAATTTCCAGAGCCCTGCTTGAGTATTTGCCTGGCCTGTGCTAAAATAACCTACCAGTGTATAAAATGTGGTAAGTATGCCCATGCGGCGATTCATTAATGAGGTGTTTCAAAATGAAGATAGTTGTACTAGCCGGCGGGCTGAGTCCGGAGCGGAATGTCTCCTTGTCCTCAGGCGCCCTGATCTGTCAAGCCCTGCGGCAGCGGGGGCACCGGGTCGCCCTTGTAGACTTATTTTTCGGATTGGAAGGCTTTTGCGGGGACATGGAGCAGCTGTACGACCAGCCCATTCCCGAATCCTTCAAACGGGTCAGCCGCCAAGCCCCGGATTTGAAGCAGGTGCGGGCCAGCCGGACGGATCAGAGCCCCTCTGCCATTGGACCTGGGGTATTGGAACTATGCGCCGGGGCGGATATTGCTTTCCTGGCCCTCCACGGTGCTTGTGGGGAGGACGGGCGCATTCAGGCAACCCTGGACCTTCTGGGGGTGCCCTACACCGGATCTGGCTGTCTGCCCTCCGCGATTGCAATGGACAAAGATCTGACCAAGCGGCTGGTAGAAGGGCAGGTTACCACCCCCCCGTGGCAGGTTGTGACTGTGACAAGAGACAATCTTGACACCCTGACTCAGGAAACACAACTGCCTGTAGTAGTAAAGCCCATTGACAGCGGCTCCTCCATCGGCGTATTTATTGCCCGGGACAAAGAGGAACTCCACCAAGCGCTGGAGTCCAGCTCATCCCTGGGAGGACGCACTATATTGGAGCGTTATGTGCAGGGGCGGGAGATTCAGGTGGCCGTCCTGGACGGGAAAGCTCTCCCTTCCATTGAAATTATCCCCAAAGAGGGCTTTTATGATTACGAAAATAAATATCAACCCGGGGCCGCTCTGGAGGTCTGTCCTGCTCAGATTCCAGAACAGTGGGAGAAACGTCTGGGAGAGGCGGCTTTGTCTGTTTTTAAGACAGTGGGACTTTCCGTGTATGCCCGGGCCGACTTTATCGTCAGTGAGGATGGGACACCCTATTTCCTGGAGATTAACACGTTACCTGGCATGACCCCCACCAGCTTGGTGCCTCAGGAGGCAGCTGCTGTAGGCATTGACTATGGGACACTGTGTGAAATGATTATAGAAAAGTCCCTGGAAGCGAGGAAGGAGGCGCTGTAACGGCATGGAACCCATTACCCTAGGCCAATTACTGCAGGCGGTAAACGGGAAACTGCTGGGAACCTATACTTGCCTGGATGCCCTCATTTCCCGGGTAGATACAGACAGTCGCAGCATTCATCCAGGGGCACTGTTTATTCCGCTGGCCGGGGATCGGTTTGACGGCCACGCTTATATTAACGCCGCACTGGAAGGAGGTGCAGTGGGCTGTCTCACCGCCCGGGAGAGAGAGAGCTATCGGGAAGATAAGTTCTATGTGAAGGTGGCCAACACCCAGCGGGCGCTGCGGGACTTAGCAGCCTGGTACAAGTCCCGTTTTCAAATCCCCTTTGTGGCTGTCACAGGCAGTGTGGGCAAAACAACGGCAAAGGATATGATTGCCGCTGTTTTGGGCGTTAAGTATACGGTCTTAAAAACAGAGGGCAATTTTAACAATAATGTGGGCCTTCCCCTTACTCTTCTGCGTCTAAACAAAGAGCATGAGATTGCCGTGCTGGAGATGGGCATGGATAGACCGGGGGAAATTGACTACCTGGCAGGCACGGTACAACCGGATGTGGGTGTTATTACAAATATCGGGGATGCCCATATTGAACGTCTTGGCAGCCGGGAAAATATTTTCAAGGCTAAATGTGAACTACTGCCCCATATAAAAAAGGACGGCCTGTTGGTTCTTAATGGGGATGATGCGATGCTGACTACTCTCCGGGGTAAGACACCCGTACCTGCCGTATTTTGTGGCAGCAGGGAGGGGATGGAGTACCGGGCACAGGTGACGGGGGGCGACAGAGTAAGCTATATCAACTGCCGTCTGATTACCCCGCACATGGATCGAAACGTGAAGATTCCCGCTCTGGGTGAGCATATGATATACCCTGCTCTCATTGCTGCGGCAGTGGGGGAACACTTCAATTTGACCCCCGATGAGATAGAGCAGGGCCTGATTCGCTTTGTTCCCACTCGAATGCGCATGAATATTGTGCGCAGGGGAGACGGGATTACCATTCTCGATGACACCTACAACGCCAACCCCCAATCTATGCGGGCAGCTATCAGTGTTCTGGCGGACAGTCACAGTTCACAGAAGGTTGCGGTATTAGGGGATATGTTTGAATTGGGCCCCTTTGCACCCGCTTTGCACCAAGAGGTGGGAGAGTGCCTTGGGAAGGCAGGGATCCAGTGCCTCGTGGCGGTAGGAGAGCTGTCTGAATATATTGCCCGGGGCGCACGGGAATCCGGAGTGCCAGTCGTGTACCATTGTGCGGACAAGGCAGTGGCTAAAACAGTACTACCCAAGGTGGTAGAGCCAGGGTGTACCATTCTGGTTAAGGCATCCCGGGGGATGAAACTGGAGGAACTGACCGCCTGCCTGATGGAGTTGACCCCTCAGGAATAGGGTAAATGCCCCATTTTAGATGGTGGAATGACAATAAAGAGGAAGCTATGATCGATCTATCTATCTCCAACCTGGTTAAAGAATTTGAGGTTGGCAACAAAATATTGGACGGCCTCACCTTTCAGGTGGATACTGGGGAGCGGGTAGGCCTTCTGGGCCCCAATGGTTGCGGAAAGACAACCCTGCTGCGGATTATCACCGGAGCACTGGACTTTGACGAGGGAGAGGTAGTGGTAGCACCGGGGAAACGTTTGGGGCTCATCTCCCAAATCCCTGTCTATCCAGAGGGGTACACGGTGGAGGACGTGCTGGATACCGCCTTTGCCCCCCTGCGGGAGATGGAGGCAGAGATGAACTGCCTGGCCCAGAAAATGGGGGCGGGAGAGGATCCCGCCCTTTTGGCCCGCTATGACAAGCTTTCGACTTCTTTTCAGGCCGCTGGGGGATACGAAACTCAGACCAACAAAAATAAAGTATGCAACGGCCTATCTATCTCCCCGGAGATGCGTCAGCGCCTCTTTGACAAGCTCTCCGGAGGTGAAAAGACCCGAGTGAACCTGGGGCGCCTGATCCTGGAGGATACAGATATCCTTCTTCTGGACGAGCCCACCAACCATTTGGATCTGCGTGCTACTGAGTGGCTGGAGGAATACCTGGAAAAATTTAAGGGTACTGTACTCACTGTCTCCCACGACCGGTATTTCCTGGACAAGGTTGTGGATCGAATTGTAGAGATTCAAAACGGCAGGGCTGAATTCTACGCGGGAAACTATAGCTTCTACGCGGTGGAGAAGGAGCGCAGGTACGAGGAGAGGCTTCGCCAGTACGAGAAGGAACAAGCAAAAATTGAGCAGTTGGAAAAGTCTGTTCAACAGCTTCGCACCTGGGCCTACTCCGGCATGGACAAGACCTTTCGCCGGGCCAAATCCATGGAGAAGCGCATTGAAAAACTGCGCACCACAGACCGCCCCAAAAAGGAGCGGAAACTGGAAGCGCGTTTTGGAGAACGGGAGTTCCGCGGGGATGAGGTGCTGTCTGTAAAAGATTTGGGCAAGGGGTTTTTGGGCCGGACACTTTTTTCCCACGTCAATCTGGAGGTGGAAGGGGGAGAGCGCATCGCTCTTCTGGGGGACAACGGCACAGGAAAATCCACTCTTTTAAAAATCATTCTGGGGGAGGAGCAGCCAGATCAGGGAAAGCTGCGCCTTGGGCCAACGGTGCGTATTGGGTATTTGCCCCAGATAATTCAGTTTGAGCATCCGGAGCGGTCTCTTGTGGACACCATGTTGTATGATTTGGACTGTACGGCACAGACTGCCCGCAACCGCTTGGCCGCCTTTCGGTTTCAGGGTGAGGACGTATTTAAGCCTGTATCGGCCCTGTCCGGAGGAGAACAGTCCCGTCTTCGACTTTGTATGTTGATGGATGCCAAAATCAACCTGCTTATTTTGGACGAGCCTACCAACCACCTGGACATCCAAAGCCGGGAATGGATTGAGGAGGCGGTGGAGGAGTATGAGGGAAACCTGCTGTTTGTCTCCCATGACCGATATTTCATTGACCGCTTTGCCACCCGTATCTGGATGCTGGAGGAAGGACGAATTACAGACTTTAAAGGTACCTATCAGGAATACCTGGCAGCCCGGCAGCGTCAGCAAATACCTGCCCAGTCAGCGCCGCCTCCCCAAAAGGAGGAACCTAAAAAGGACAAGCCCCGCCGTCCAGGGGGAACCAAGATATTGGAAAAGGAAGTGGCTGCCGCTGAGCGGGCGGTGGCCAAGGCTGAGGAGCAGATGTATGATTTAGGCTTGCAGATTGACCAGGCTTCCTCCGACTATCTGAAGCTTCAGGAACTGTATGAGCAGCGGGAGGCACTGGAGGAAGAGATTTTAAAACTCTACGGAACCTGGGAAGCGCTGTCTGCCCAGCTGGAGGAGGCTAAAGGGTGAGTGAGCGGAAAAAAATAGACGTGGCAAGCTATAAAGGACGGGGGAGGCAGCGCTGGGTTAAAATTTTTCTAGCGCTGATTTTAGCTGGCGTAATATCCTTCTCCTCACTTCTGGGCGTAGTGTTATACGGTGCCTATGACCACATTGCCGGAACACCTCAAGTGATGGTGGTGTTGGGTTGTCAGGTACACCCGTGGGGTCCCTCGGTGCTGCTCCAAGACCGTCTGGACGAGGCACTGGACTATCTGGAGGACCACCCCGGGCTGACTGTAGTTGTTTCCGGAGGGCAGGGCCCGGATGAACCCACCACCGAGGCTCGGGCCATGGCCGACTATCTGATAGCTGGTGGGGTGGAAGAGGATGCCGTCCTTTTGGAAGACCAATCCCACAACACCGCCCAAAATTTTCAGTTTACTGCCCAGATGCTGGAGGAACTGGGATATGACCTGGAAGAGACTGAAATTTTAGTGGTCTCCAACGGCTTTCACCTTACCCGAGCCAGAATGCTGGCCCAACGGGCCGGATTCCAGGAGATATCCACTTTAGCCGCCCCTTCCAGTCATCTCCCCTCCCGGCTGAAAATGTATGTCCGGGAACCGCTGGCCCTGGTTAAATCTTTTCTGTTTGACCGCTAAGTAGGATTAACATGTTCTCCATAGAGCAGGAGGAAATTCATGCTGGATAAGCTTTCCGCCATCGAGGCAAAGTACAGCCAAATTGAGGCCCGACTGGCCACACCGGAGACCTACGATGATCCCGACCAGGTGGCCAAACTGAATAAAGAGCAGACTGAACTGCAGCCCCTTGTGGAGACCTACCGCACATACCGACGTAGGCAGGAGGACCGGGAACAGGCCCAGGAACTGTTGACGGACCCAGAAATGCGGGAGTTGGCCCAAGAAGAATTACACCAGGCCAACCAGGATTTGGAACGTCTGGAGCAGGAGCTGCAGATCCTCCTGCTCCCTAAAGATCCCAACGATGAAAAAAATGTAATCTTGGAGATCCGGGCAGGGGTTGGGGGAGAAGAGGCCGCCCTGTTTGCCCATACCCTTTACCGCATGTACTCCATGTACGCTGAATCCAAGGGCTGGAGAACGGAAGTTGATTCTGTTAGTGAAACAGAACTGGGCGGAATAAAGGAAATTTCCTTTACAATAGAGGGAGGGGGCGCCTATTCCCGTTTGAAGTACGAGAGCGGCGTACACCGGGTACAGCGGGTTCCGGAAACTGAGTCCGGGGGGCGGATTCACACCTCCACCGCTACAGTGGCTGTCCTTCCAGAGATGGAGGCAGTGGACGTACAGCTCAATCCTGCCGACATTGAGATGCAGGTTTTCCGGTCTTCTGGAGCGGGTGGGCAGCATGTCAATAAGACATCCTCAGCAGTCCGGCTCATTCACCACCCTACCGGTACAGTGGTGGAGTGTCAGCAGGAGCGCAGCCAATTCCAGAACCGTGACAAGGCTATGCGGATACTTGCTTCAAGGCTCTATGAAGCGGAACAAGAGAAAATTTCCAGTCAGTACACTCAGCAGCGCAGAAACCAAGTGGGGACAGGCATGCGCAACGAGCGTATTCGGACATATAACTTTCCTCAAGGGCGGGTGACCGACCACCGCATTGGCTTGACGCTCTATAAAATTGATAGTGTGATAAACGGCGGGCTGGACGAACTGATTGACGCGCTGGCAGCGGCAGATCAGGCCCAGCGCTTGAAGGACGGGAATTGACGGGCTGCCGGATATTGGTGTGTAAAGAGGAGGAACAAGATATGGATTTATTTATTCACTATTCATCTCTGCCCCATGGAAAGCAACTGCCTGACCTGGTAGAGGAGCTAAACCAGGTGATGGACAGCCACGGTCTGGTATGCGGCGGAACCGGAGATGAACGAGGCGGTCGGCTGGATTTGGATTTGGAGGATGAGACCATCAACCCCAAATACGCCCAAATGGCTATCAAAGCTTATCTCCAGCGGGAGGGCTTTGCCCAGGATACGTTAATTGAAATCGGCGGCATGGAAATCGGCATTTATGAATAGAGAAGGATTCACATATGTTTCCGTACGTGATATTTGACTTGGATGGCACATTGCTCAATACCATTGAGGACTTGGCTGATGCGGGCAATCATGTCTGTAAGCTCCACGGCTGGCCTGTTCATACGGTGGAGGAATACAAATATTTTGTGGGCAACGGTATTGGACGGCTGGTAGAGCGCCTGTTTCCCGAACAAGCCCGACAGCCGGCTCTGGTTCAGAAGGTAATGGAGGAAGAGTTTACACCCTATTACAATATCCACAAGGAGGACAAGACCGCTCCTTACCCCGGAATTCCCGAACTTTTGAAAGAATTGCAGGCAGCCGGAGTGGTGATGGCAGTTTTATCCAACAAGGGCCACCAGCTGGCAAGGCCTGTCGTGGAACACTATTACCCTGGGGTATTTCCTTTTGTTCAGGGGGCCTTGCCGGACTGTCCTACCAAACCTGATCCCTTTTTGCTCCATCAGCTGATGAAGCAAATGGGAGCAGGGAAGGAAAACACCTTATTTGTGGGAGACAGCAACGTAGATATCCGCACTGCAAAAAACGGGGCTCTGACCAGCTGCGGAGTACTGTGGGGATTTCGTTCCAGGCGGGAACTGGAAGCGGAAAAGGCCGATTATATTGTGGCGGAACCCGTGCAGCTTAAACAGCTGATTTTAGGTTACTGATGCAAGGGGTGATTCTTACCACCACTAGGCTGCTGCTCAGAGAGATGATAGATGGTGACTTTCCTGCTTTATGCAGGATACTCCAGGACCCTGAGGTCATGTATGCTTATGAACATGCATTTTCTCTTCAGGAGGCATGGGATTGGCTACGCCGGCAGCAGGAGCGCTATCGCCGTGATGGATTTGGCCTATGGGCTGTGGTAGAACGTACCTCAGGTGAGATGGTGGGGCAATGCGGCATTACCTGGCAATCTTTGGGCGATGGGCGGCAGCTGCCTGAGGTAGGCTATCTGTTGAAAAAAACTGTTTGGCATAAGGGCTATGCGACGGAAGCTGCGCGGGCCTGTCGGAATTATGCCTTTGAAATTCTTGGATTTCATGAGGTTTGTTCCATCATCCGGAATAATAACTTGCCCTCCCAGGCAGTAGCCAAGCGCATGGGGATGCAGATGCAGGGATGCTTTGTTAAACATTACTTCGGTATGGACATGCCTCATCTCATCTTTACGGTCCAAAAGACAGTACTGGAGAAAGAGAAGTGTTGCGGTTGTGCAAACCCTGTTTTTAACCCCCCTGGACAGCGCCAGGGCGGCTGAAATTCTCCGTGCCGGCGGTCTGGTGGGTATCCCCACCGAGACTGTGTACGGATTGGGGGCCAATGGCTTGAACCCGGAAGCGGTGTCCCGTATTTTTCAGGCCAAGGGCCGTCCTCAGGACAATCCTCTGATTTTACACATCCCGGAGCCCTCTTGGCTGGGGAGATACTGCCGGGATATCCCGCCCCAGGCTTGGACGCTGGCAGAGCAATTTTGGCCCGGCCCAATGACTATGATTTTGTTCCGCAAATCCCTGGTTCCTGACCAGGTGACCGCGGGCCTGGACACGGTGGGAATGCGCTGTCCCAGCCACAGCGTGTGCCAAGAGATTATTCGTTTTGCCGACGTTCCGGTAGCAGCTCCTTCCGGAAATACCTCCGGCCGGCCCAGCCCTACCACCGCCCAGCACATGCTGGAGGATATGAATGGAAAAATTGACGCAATTGTGGACGGCGGTCCCTGCACCGTAGGGGTGGAGTCCACCATTATTGACTTGACCTGCACGCCCCCGCGGCTTCTTCGGCCGGGTGGAGTCACATTGGAACAGCTGCGGCAGGTACTGGGCCAGGTAGAAGTAGACCCCGCAGTTACCCGCCTTATGGGGGCGGGCGAAAAGCCAAAGGCCCCGGGAATGAAGTACCGTCACTATGCCCCCAAGGCCCCGGTCACTGTAGTAACCGGAGAGCCGTCCAAAACTGCCGCCTATATTGCGGCCCACGCCGGAGCAGGGGACGGCATTATTTGTTTTGATGAATTTATGTCTCTGTTTACCAGCCGCTCTGCTATCCGGCCGGTTATGGATCTTGGTCCGGCAGGAGATAAGGAGGAGCAGGCCAGGCATATCTTTGATGCCCTTCGTGCCTTTGATCACACCTGCGTCCCTGCTATCTGGGCCCAGTGTCCGGACACGGCGGGAATCGGCCTGGCCATTGCAAACCGCCTAAATAAGGCGGCAGGCTTTCACATTGTGGAAATACCGTAACATATCTGCTGGTAGAGCCCGTCCAATTTTAGTTCCGGACTTAGATATTACAGGCCGTGCCGGGATAGCGTTTACATGGGAGGCTTTTTATGACCATCGTTGGCATTACGGGCCCCTCAGGGGCCGGAAAAACCACGGCACTTAGCGAGATTAAAAAGCTGGGAGGGGCCGTCATTGATTGCGATGCCGTTTATCATCAGATTCTGGAGGAAAATTGTAACTTACAGGATTCCTTGGAACAAGCATTTGGTCCACTTCGGAACCAGAGGGGTATAATTGATCGCAAACGATTGGGACACATTGTATTTCACAATCCGGAGCAGTTGGAGCGACTAAATACAGTGGTGGGAAGATTTATTACAGAGGCAGTAGGGAACCGGATAGATAAATGCCGCAGACAGGGATACCGGTTGGCGGCCATCGATGCAAGCGGCCTTCTGGAAAGCCCATTGAAAGAGTTGTGCCACACCACAGTGGCGGTCGTAGCTCCCCCGGAGATCCGGCTGCAAAGAATTATGGCCAGGGAAGGAATTTCAGAGGACTACGCCCGCGCACGGATTTCTTCCCAAAAGCCGGATTCTTATTATACCAGTCAGTGTGATCATACACTTGTAAACGACTGTGACACCATGCAAGCGTTTGAGCAGAAGGCAGGCGTTTTTTTTACTTGGTTGTTGCGTACAGATGGGTGGAATAAATAATGATCAGTGGAGTTGAATCTTAAAAGGTACCCTATAGTAGAACCCATTGTTATTTCAACGCTCAAAGGAGGTTTTTTCAATGGATGAGCAGAAAGAAGTAAGTCGGGGAGAACAGCTGCGCAAAGCGCTGTGCTACGAGAAGAAAAACGGCTACGACCGACTGCAGCCCGGGGAGCTGGAGGCTCTGGAAGCTTACTGCGCTGGCTACAAACAGTTTTTGGATGCAGGCAAAACAGAGCGGGAATGTGTGGACCGGACGGTCGCTCTGGCAGAAGCCTCTGGGTTCCGCCGTTATACCCGTGGGATGGACCTGAAGGCAGGGGACAAGGTATATCTCGTCAACCGAGACAAGGCAATTATGCTGGCAGTCATGGGCCGGAAAAGTCTTTCGGAGGGTGTGAATATCTGTGCCGCCCACATTGACTCCCCCCGCCTGGATTTAAAGCAGAATCCCCTATATGAGATAGACGATTTAGCATTTTTAAAAACACATTACTACGGCGGCATCCGCAAATATCAATGGGTGACCATTCCCCTGGAACTCCATGGAGTCATTGCCTTGAAAAATGGCCAGGTCATCCGGGTCTCTATAGGCAACGGAGAGGGTGACCCACTTTTTACAATCGATGATTTGCTTCCCCACCTGGGAGTGGAGCAGTCCAAGAAGCCCCTTGGTGAGGCGATTCCTGGCGAAAGCCTGAACATTTTGGTGGGCAGCCGTCCCCTGGCGGATGACGATGGTAAAGATCGGGTAAAGTTGCTTGCCTTGGAGCTGCTCAATCGGAAATACGGCATCACCGAAGAGGACTTTATCTCCGCCGAGCTTTCTGCTGTCCCCGCATTTTGTGCCTGTGACATCGGATTTGATCGCTCCCTCATCGGCGCTTATGGCCATGATGACCGGGTGTGCGCATACGCTTCTCTGGCCGCTCTGCTCCAACTGGATACACCGGAACGAACTGCTGTATGCATGTTGGCTGATAAGGAAGAAATCGGCTCTGAGGGTGTATCCGGCATGAAATCTGCTGCTTTTGATACCTTTATGGCCGACCTGTGTTCCGTCCAGGGGGTTTTGCCCCGGGTGTGTTATGAACACTCTTTTTGCCTGTCTGCCGACGTGACAGCGGCCTACGACCCCAATTTTGCCGATGTGTATGAAAAGCGCAACAGTGCTTTGGTGAATTACGGTGTAGGCCTGTGTAAATACACGGGTGCCAGAGGGAAATCGGGAGCTTCAGATGCCTCTGCAGAAATCGTAGCCTATATCCGCCGTGTTCTGGATGAAGCCGGGGTTATCTGGCAAATGGCCGAACTGGGCAAGGTGGACGCGGGCGGCGGTGGTACAGTAGCCGCCTATATGGCTGAGCGCAACATTGACACTCTGGATGCCGGGGTGCCTGTCCTTTCGATGCATGCTCCCTTTGAGACGGTAGGTAAGCTGGACTGCTATATGACTTTTAAGGGGATGAAAGCCGTCTTTGAGGCAGTTTGAACAGTTTGAACTATGTGGTGGGCCTTGTAGGTGAGGCCCACCACTTTTATGGCATTTTCTCTCTTTGCCTTGAAAAAAGATTTGCGAGTGGTTTATAGTAACTGCCTTGGTTAAAACTTCTTCTTTCCGCACATGATAAACGGACAGAAAGGAGGGGTACCCATGGGAGAAGCTGATTCAGGAAAAGAAGAGCAGGGGCTTGAACAGGTGATACAGCCTATTGTGGATTTAGGCTCTTCCCTCATTCAGACCAAACAGGGAACCATTTATGTGCTGACTATCGTAGGACAAATTGAGGGACACCAGCTGCTGCCTTCTTCCAGTAAAACCACCAAGTATGAGCATGTCATGCCCCTGTTAGCTACTGTGGAGGAGAGCGACCAGATTGACGGTCTGCTGGTGCTGCTTAATACGGTGGGCGGGGACATCGAAGCCGGCCTTGCCATTGCCGAGCTGATTTCCAGTATGTCCAAGCCTACTGTATCCCTGGTACTGGGGGGAGGTCACTCTATCGGCGTACCATTGGCAGTATCAGCCAAGCGGTCTTTTATTGCCCCATCTGCTGCCATGACCATTCATCCAGTTCGGTTAAACGGGCTGGTCATCGGAGTTCCTCAGACTTTTTATTACTTCGAGCGCATTCAGGAGAGAATTACCCAATTTGTGACATCAAACAGCTCTATTAAGAGAGACGCATTTACAAAACTGATGCTTCAAACTGGGGAGTTGGCTGCTGACGTGGGCAGCGTCATCTATGGTGAGGAGGCAGTGGAGCTTGGACTGATTGACGAGATCGGCGGTCTGTCCCAAGCTTTGGCCTGCCTGCACCAGATGATTGGAGAAAATAGGAAAAAAGAACCCGGGAGGAGTTAAATCTTCTCCCGTTTACATAATCCGCTCAGAAAAAGTCTGGTATTTCCTATGCGGCTGTGGTAATATAGTGATAATGGGCTTCGTGCCAGTTTTCAACAGGAGGTACATACTGTGACCTATTTGATGTCCGCTGCCCTGGGTTTTGTCCAGGGCGTGGCTGAATTTCTGCCCATCTCCAGTTCCGGGCATTTGACCCTTTTACAGCACTTTTTTGGAATGAGTCAGCCCGACCAGCTCTTTATTATTCTCCTCCACTTTGCCACATTGCTTGCAGTGTGCCTCTACTATTTCCAGGATGTCGTAGAGATGGTGGTGGAATTTTTCCGGGGAATAGCCGCCCTATTTTCCCGGACTCCCTCCAGGGGAAACCCTCCAGAGGCAAGGCGTCTTGTTCTGCTGGTGATTGTAGGAACATTGCCTCTGCTTTTTGTACTTGTTATCAAGGATCAGGTGGAATCTCTGGGGAACAATCCTATGTTTGTCAGTGTGGCCCTGTTGGTCACAGGGTGCATCCTGTTTTTGTCCGACCGAATGGCCGAGGGGCATAAAACAGCCCGAAATGCAACTCTAAAAGATGTTCTGCTGGTGGGTGTAGCTCAAGGCTGTGCAACTATCCCGGGGCTGTCCCGTTCCGGCTGCACTATTTCCGCTGGTATGGCAGTGGGGTTTGAACGTAAGTTTGCTGTGCGGTACTCCTTCTTGATGTCCTTGCCTGCTGTCTTTGGCGCTACTATTCTAGAGGTCAAAGATGCTCTGGGCGCGGAAGGCGGACTGCCCCAGGGAGTACTGCCCAAATATCTGCTTGGTATGGTTATTGCAGGTGTAGTGGGGTATTTCTCCATCCGGTTGGTTAATCTTCTGGCTGCCAAGGGAAAGTTTGGGGCCTTTGCTTACTACTGCTGGGCGGCCGGCTTAGCGTCTCTCATCTTCAACCTCATCGGCTTTATTTTGTAGGCACGGTTTAATTCTCCTGGGAAAGGGAGTTGTATCATGGCGTCAACACAAAAGAAATCGGGTTCTGGCCGCTCTGCCTCTGGTAAACGAAAGAGAACCGCCTCGGCCTCAAAGCCAAGAAACAGCGGCAGAGCCAGAACCTCCTCGCCTGCTCCGCGGCCTTTTCGACGGGAAGCAGGAGCAGTGGTTTGCCTGCTGCTGGCCATTTTCGCCTCTTTCGGATATTTTAATCTGGAAGCCATTTTCATTGACTTTTTCTGCGGGACTTTAAAGGGACTTTTAGGATACGGATATTGGTTTGTGCCGCCGGTTTTGCTGTTGGGATCCTATATCTTGGCCTTTCATCGGGGACGCCCTGTCCGCCTGCGCCTGTCCTGCACCCTGCTTTTGCCCCTTGTATTTTCTGCTCTGCTCCATGGCTTGATGGTTCAAGTTTTGCCCTGGGACGGCGCGCTGCTAAAAACTTTGTGGAGCACAGGGGAGGGGCTTCGTTCCGGGGGCGTCCTGGGGGGAGTTCTGGCTCAGACCTGTGTGATGCTCTTCACCAGCCTGGGATGTACGATTATTTTTGCCATGGCGGCCATTCTCATGGGCCTGGCGGCCTTTAACCGCACCCTGGCAGATGTTGCAGATTGGATTTTCAACAGGCCCAAATATGAATATGAGCCTGAGGCAGAAGCAGAAGCAGAGGCAGAGCCTGAACCTTCTCCGCGGGGCCGCCGTGGAACCGTCTCTGAAGATCCAGCCCCGGTATCGCCTAGGCCCGCATCCCGGCGGGCTCCCATTGACATCCCGGTGGATGAAGGCCCGCTGGTGGAACAGGAGCAAGCTCCCGCCCCAGAGGCAAAAAAACGCGGCTTCTTTGATCGCAGATCTAGGGTTCCTTCTCCGGATCAAGTGCTCACTGGCCGAGAGAAACAACCGGAGCCCTCCTGTGAGGAAGAGCCGGAATTTGTGACAGAGCCCGTACTGGCGCCCAAGCCCATTCCTGTGGTTCCTCCAGTACAGGTCCCACCGCCCACCTCCCATGTTCAGGAGTCTGAGCCCCAGCCGGTTCTTCCGGAACAGCCCAAAGAGCCCCCACAGCCTCAGATAACGCGGGAAGAGGCACAGGAGGAGGCCGTCCAGGTAGCTCAGGATATTCAGGAGACTATGGATCAGGGGACGCCTGCTTACCAGTACCCACCTCTCTCTTTGTTGAAAGAGGGACCCGGAGACATTGGGGGCGAGGCTCTGGCTGAACTCAACGCCAATCGCCAGCGCCTTACAGATACCATCCACTCCTTTGGAATTGACGCCAATATTATTAACGTAACCCGAGGGCCCTCCGTGACACGGTATGAGTTGGAGCTGGATCAGGGGGTTCGCTTAAATAAATTGACCAACCTGGCTGATGATATTGCTTTGGCTCTGGGCGCCACAGGTGTGCGCATTGCACCCATTCCAGACCAGATCTCTATGGTTGGCATCGAGGTACCCAACAAGCTGGTCTCTCCAGTCAATATCCATGACGTCATCGGCTCTAAAGCTTTTACCGACAGTTCATCCAAAGTGTCCTTTGCTGTAGGCAAAGACATTGGAGGCAACCCAGTGGTAGGCAATATTGCTAAAATGCCCCACTTGCTTATTGCAGGCACCACAGGATCCGGTAAATCGGTGTGTACCAACTCCCTCATCATTTCTCTTCTCTACAAGGCCACGCCAGAGGAGGTTCGCCTGATTATGGTGGATCCAAAGATGGTAGAGCTGGGTATCTATAATGGCATTCCCCACTTGCTCATTCCTGTGGTAACTGACCCGAAAAAGGCTGCGGGTGCCCTGCAGTGGGCAGTAACTGAGATGATGAAGCGTTACCGCATGTTCTCCCAGGTGGGAGTAAGAGATTTGGCGGCCTACAATACTCTGGCGGCAAAAACTGAGGGAATGGAGAAAATGCCCCAGGTAGTGGTCATTATTGACGAGCTGGCCGATTTGATGCTGGTAGCCGCAAAGGAGGTAGAAGAATCTATCTGCCGGGTGGCTCAAATGGGACGTGCCAGTGGCATGCACCTGATTATTGCCACTCAGCGGCCCTCTGCTGATGTGATTACCGGCCTGATGAAGGCCAATATCCCCAGTAGAATCGCGTTTGCAGTGGCGTCCAGTTTGGAATCCCGGATTATTCTGGATATTACTGGCGCTGAGAAATTGGTAGGTCGGGGAGACATGCTTTACTTCCCCTTAGGGGCAGGAAAGCCCACCCGTGTGCAAGGCTGCCTTATCTCCGACCCGGAGGTGGCGGCTGTGGTGGACTTTGTCAAGCGCAGCGGCACTGCCCAGTACGACGACACTGTGATGCAGGAAATTGAACAGCATGTGGCAGAGAAGGAAAAAGGTGCCAAAGGTGTAGGCGGCTCAGCGCCGGAGGAGGCAGACGGGGAGTTTGACGAACTTATCGATGCCGCTGCCGAGGTGGTAGTGGAGACAGGTCAGGCATCCGTTTCCATGCTCCAACGCCGGCTGAAGCTGGGGTATGCACGGGCTGCCCGTCTGGTGGATCAGTTGGAGGAACGTGGAATTGTTGGCCCCTTTGAGGGAAGCAAACCTCGGCAACTGCTCATCACCAAGGAACAGTGGCAGGAAATGAAATACCGCCGGGGCGCTGCCTCTGACAGCCCTGCAACTGCGTCTGCCACCCCGCTAACCGAGCAGGGACCTCCTTCGGAACAGCCGCCCTTTGACGGGGAGGATGCTCTGGATCGGACTCAGGAGGATACGCTATAAACAGGACAAATATTTCATTTTCATTAAATTTCTCTCCAAACCCTTTACATGGCGAACATTTGGAGGTAGACTAAAATCACTTAATACGACAAAAAAGGGAGGTGTTTTCAATGGGAGATATGGATTTTACACGGAAGTTCAGTCTGGGGGATCAGCGCGATTTGGAGATTAAGAGCATCCTCTCCTCCGTATATCAGGCGCTGCAAGAGAAGGGTTATAATCCCATCAACCAGATTGTAGGCTATATCCTGTCTGAAGACCCCACCTATATTACTAATCACAACAATGCCAGGGCGCTGATTCGTAAGGTAGATCGGGATGAGCTGCTGCAGGCGCTGGTAAAGTATTATCTGACTCACTGAATCAATGGATGAGACGGCCCGGCGGTTAAGACAACGCCGGGCCGCTTTTATGTCCGGAGGGATTGGCGTGAATATTTTAATTAGCCGCTGTTTATTGGGGGAAACCTGCCGCTATGACGGGGGCAGCCGGACCATGGAAGGTTTGGAGCAGTTGAAGAAATGCGGACACCACCTCGTCCCCGTCTGTCCAGAGGTACTGGGCGGCCTGCCCACACCAAGGCCGCCCGCAGAACGGCAAAGAGACGGTCGGATAGTGAACAGTAAAGGGGAGGATGTGACCCAGGCATACCGGAGAGGGGCTGAACAGGCAGCAGAATTGGCCTTGAGAGAAGGCTGTCGGATTGCACTCTTAAAATCCAGATCCCCCTCCTGCGGCAGTGGAACCATCTATGACGGAACCTTTTCCGGCCGGCTGACCAAGGGCTGGGGTGTAACGGCCCAGCGTTTAAAAGAACTGGGCATCCAAGTACTGGATGAAGATGCATGGCAGCGGCTGACGGAGGGGCAACTGTCCTCGCGTTAAAAATCCATCGAAAGCAGTCTGACGATAAAAAATTTAGGCTGACCCGGAACAGTATGAAACCTCCCGCTAAGGAGATACTGAAAACACAGTGTCTCTGAAAGCGGGAGGTTTTTCCATGCAGCACAAAGTTGAACTATGCGGAGTGAATACCTCCAAATTAAAAGTACTAAAAAATGAGGAAACCAAGGCGCTGCTGCTGCGCGCCAAGGCGGGAGACAAGCAAGCCAGGGAGGAGCTGATATCCGGCAACCTGCGCCTGGTACTCTCTGTAATCCAGCGTTTTCACAACCGTGGTGAGAACGCGGATGATTTGTTTCAGGTGGGCTGCATCGGCCTTATTAAGGCCATTGATAACTTCAACACCGACCTGGACGTCAAATTTTCCACTTATGGTGTGCCCATGATTGTAGGAGAAATCCGGCGCTATTTGCGGGACAACAGCACCATGCGGGTGTCCCGTGCTATGCGGGACACCGCATATAAGGTACTCCAGGCAAAAGAAGCTTATATGGCGCAGCATCAGAAGGAGCCTACGGTAGAAGAAATTGCTCATACCCTCGGACTGCGCCGCGAAGAAGTTGTCTTTGCGCTGGATGCCATTTTGGAACCGGTCTCCCTCTATGACCCAATTTATTCTGACAGCGGAGATACTATTTGTGTCATGGATCAAGTGAAGGATAAGAGAAATACTGATGAGATGTGGATCGAGCGTATTGCTTTAAAGGAAGCGGTTTCTCATTTAAGTGAACGGGAGAGAAAAATTTTATCCATGCGCTTTTTTCAGGGAAAAACCCAGATGGAGGTCTCCTCGGAAATCGGTATCTCCCAGGCCCAGGTATCTCGCCTTGAAAAAAATGCCCTGCGGCAAATCCGCAGGGAAATGTAATGCCGCCCGGCGGAAAAGTTCCGCCGGGCGGCATTCGTCGCCTTATCCCAGAGCCACGTCCAAAATCATCATCAGCAGAAAACCGGCCATTACCCCCAACGTGCCTGTATGTCCCCCTTGAGAGAGGTTGGCCTCAGGGATTAGTTCCTCTACCACAACATAGAGCATGGCTCCGGCCGCAAAGGACAACAGCCAGGGCATCAGAGGTTGGATAGAACCAGCGGCCAGCACAGTGAGCAATGCGAAGACAGGCTCCACCAACCCAGAGGCCGCCCCCATTGCAAATGCTTTGGGACGACTCATTCCCTCCTGACGCAGAGGCAGGGAGATAGCTGCCCCTTCGGGAAAATTTTGGATTCCAATCCCCATAGCCAGCGCACCCGCAGCTGTCATCAGGGCCGTATCTCCGCTTTGCGCCGCCAGGGCAAAGGAGATACCTACTGCCATTCCCTCCGGTATATTGTGGAGGGTAACGGCAAGAACCAGCATGGCAGTGCGCCGTGGGGAAGTTTCCCCCTCACGCCAGTGAAAGGAATCCGGGGTGAGCCGAGGTAAAAGATAATCCATGAGCAGTAGAAATGCGATGCCCATGACAGAACCTCCTGCCGCAGGTATCCAGCCCGTCATGCCCATTTCCTGTGCTTCTTCAATAGCGGGAATGAGCAGTGACCACATGCTGGCAGCAATCATCACGCCTGCAGCGAAGCCGAGCATAACACGATGGAGTAGGGGAGAGGCAGTGTGGCGGAATAAAAATACCATAGCGGCCCCTAAGGCGGTCATCAGGGCGGTAAATCCCGTCCCGCCGGCGGCCCAGAGAATTGCCTGTGTCACGATGTACGTCCTTTCTCAAAATACGACGGCGCCGGTGTGTCAGCTCCGGGCGCCTTTTGCGGCTGCTTCCACACTAGGCTATGCCCGGCCCGGCTCAGGTGTGCGGCAATGCCGTCAGGTAAGGATGTGTAAGAATATCCGGCTCATACAATATCCCAAAAGGACGCATCCAGGAAAGGTAAGCAGCCAGGTTAAGGCAATACGGACCGCTATCCGCCAATTCACCGCCCCATCACAGACCGAACCTGCTGCCAATAACGAAGCTGTTCTTACGTGAGTGGTAGAGATGGGCCATCCCATCCAAGTAGCCAATATCAAGCAGGGAATACTGCCAAGATCAGAAGCCAAGGCCCGTTCTGGTGATAGGCACACCATCTCCCTGCCCACTGTGTCAATGATGCGGCGTCCCCCCAATAAAGTACCTAAGGCGACCCCGCCGGCACACAGTCCAATAAGCCAGAGAGGAATAAGAAAGGTACTTTCGTCTCCTCGATCCTCCGCCAGTGCCACGCCCAGGAGAAACACACCTAAAAATTTCTGGCCATCCTGGGCACCGTGGAGAAAGGATACAGCCGCTGCCCCGGGAACCTGTGCCCAGCGGATGAGAGGCGATGGCAAGCTCAGGGTACACAATTTTTTCTGAGCCAGTCGCCCACCTAAAAATCCCACCGCTGTGGAAAGGAGTAGCCCAGCTCCCACTTTGGCCCAGCAGTCCCAACGGATGCAGGACAAACTGCCCTCCAAGGCCACTGCGGCTCCCGAAATTCCCGCCACCAAGGCGTGACTCTCACTGGTTGGAATTCCAAAATGCCAGGCGGCCCAAGCCCACAAGACCACTGCTGTCATAGCAGCACACAGGGCTGTCAAAGCCGACTGACGCCCCCCGCTGAACACGGCAATGGAGTAGACAGTTTCTGCCACAGACACATTGACCGCAGTGATACACAGCACACCCAGAAAATTAAAAGCGGCCGCCAAAGCGGCTGCCATCGGAAACGGCAGAGCACCTGTCACTACTACGCCGGCAATCGCGTTTGGGGCATCGGTCCAGCCATTGACCAGCAATACGGCGCTGGTGAGAAGCACTGTTATCATCAGGGTAGGATTCTGCATCAGATTGCCCATAAAATCCCAAAAAGAAAGGGGCATGGAACCACCTCCATGCCCCATCCTATGGTTTCAATCTTGAGGATATGATTTCATGCCTCCAGGAGGTGGAGATTGTCGGCCGGTCCCCTGGAAAGGAGGAGAGGAAGCCGGTGTAATAGCTCCATCGCCATATTTTGCCCGGATAGAATCCATAACGCCCTCCAGCTTTTCCAAACGTTCCCGCCGCTGCTCTAATCCTGCAGACCAGAGGTTCATTTGGGCACCCGCATCTTCCTCAGGAAGCAGGTAAATGGCGGTGACAGTCAGAGCACGTACCGGACTTTCCATATTCCAGCAGCTATCGGCCAACCCCATAGCGGCCTGGGCAATTTCTCGGGCCAAAAAGGTGGGAACCGAGAGGCGCTGTTGACGGCTGATGTCCCGAAATCCAGGATCGCGGATCGAAAGTGAAACACCTTGACATTTCATGCGGTGTCTGCGCAAACGGGAAGCAACCTCATCTGCCAGTTGGGTAATACCAGCACGAATTTCCACCCTGCCCTTGAGGTTCCTGGAAAAGGTAAGACCGTTTCCCACTGATTTTGGCGGTGTATATTGAAGTGCGGGCGCTACTGGTGAAGTATCTAGTCCACAGGCAAAGTCATGAAGCTGAACGCCGTTTTTTCCCAAAAGACGAAAAAGCAATTCTCGATCAAAGCGGGCCAAATCTCCGATAGTCCGGATAGAAAATTTTTCAAAGGCTCCCGCGGCAGCATGGCCTACATACAGCAGATCAGTTACCGGCAAGGGCCATACAATCTGCTGATAATTTTCCCGGGAGATCACAGTGGTAGCGTCCGGTTTTTTATAGTCGCTTCCCAGTTTGGCAAAAACTTTATTAAAGGAGACCCCCACTGAGATGGTGAGCCCCAACTCATCCCGGACACGGGCCCGCAGGCGGTCGGCCAAAGTCCTGGCATCCCCTCCAAACAAATGGAGGGTACCCGTGACATCCAGCCAGCTCTCATCAATTCCAAAGGTCTCCACCAGATCAGTGTACTGCTGATATATCCCGTTTACCTTATGGGAATATTCCCGATACTGGTCGTGGTGGGCAGGGAGAAGAACCAACGCCGGGCATTTTTTCTTTTCTTTCCAGATAGTATCCGCGGTCTTTACGCCAAACGCTTTTGCCGGCTCATTCTTGGCCAAAATAATCCCGTGCCTGCTCTCCGGATTGCCACATACAGCCACAGGCAGATGGCGCAAATTAGCATGTGAGTTCAACTCCACCGAGGCATAAAAGCTGTTTAGATCACAGTGGAAAATGATCCGGTCCATGCTACACTCTCCTTCCTCATATCCAATGCCTGCCTATCTCTACAACTCATTTATATTATAAACCTATATCTTCCGAAAGTCAAACAAATGTTCTAAATTTAATATAAATGGAAATACCCCCTGCTTCTACAAAAGCAGGGGGTATTAATTCCCACAAAATGCACTATTCTTAAATCACACCAGCCAGCACAAGGGCAAACAATACAAAAGTGGCCAGCAGTGCCAAGGAGAAGAGGACAAAGCCAGCATTTATTTTCTTGTTCTGCCCACTTTGAGAGGCAGGGACTACGCCAGCCTTACGAAGGGCAGTGACCACAGGTGGGTAAAGCAGCAGCGTAGCGGCCATGTTCATGCCGCCCTTGGCCAGATTAAACGGTAAAAACATAGGAAGCAACATAGCGGCAACGACCTCTCTGGGCTGCCCCATATAGAAGGGAGTAACCAGATAGTTCCACAGCAGCATCACTGCCACCAGGCACACCACACCAAGGCTCAGTCCTAAAACCGCTCCCTTCTTAGTATGAATCTTTTTATAGATGTAAGAGGCGGTGCAGCAGAAGGTACAGGTGGCCAGCGCATTCATCAGGAAACCCCATAAAAAAGTGTCGCTGATGGAAATCATCTCAATGAACGCCACCAGAATAGAGATGATGGCGGCAGACATGGGGCCAAAGGTAAAGCCGGCAATACAGATAACCACATCTTTAAAGTCAAAATCCAGGAACATGACACTGGGCATCAGCTTAGAGACAAGCATGACGATGTAAGCAATGGCCGTAAGCATAGCCATGCTCACTATGACCTTGGTGTTCATCCGGGTGGTGCGCACGTGAGGGCGGACAGTAACGGGTTCAGACATAAAAAACACTCCTTTTTGTTTTGGTACTCCTGAAAAGCCTATGCCTTCCAGGTGTCAAAACAATCAAGGAGGTGCGCGCCCACGCAAGAATCACGTGGTAATTGTTTTACACACATCTTCTTCCATCCGGACTATACCGTTGGTCCCGGAGTTACACCGGGTCAGCAGATGCACAATTATGCGTCTGGTCGCGGACTATACCGCCAGTGGGGAATTCCACCCCGCCCTGAAGACATTGGATTCAGTTGTCCAGAAGTTATTATACGCTTACGGAAGAGAAAATGCAAGAATAAGTTTGGGGATCGTGACACAGGGCAGAAACAAAGAGAGACAATACAAAAGTCATACTATCTTTTGCATTATTTATGAAATAGGACAAATTGAAAAACTTTGGCTTTCCCTCTATGCAAATGGGAAGAATTATATTAAAATAAGGAAGCAAGATTTCAGCACAAGGAGTGGTTCCCATGGAGCAGCCTAAGTATAAGCGAGTTTTGTTAAAAATTAGTGGCGAGGCACTGGCAGGAGATGAGTCCCGTGGCCTGGATTTCCATGTAATCAGCCAGGTTTGCGATGTCATCAAGCGCTGCATAGACCTTGGGGTGCAAGTAGGCGTTGTAGTTGGCGGCGGTAATTTCTGGCGCGGCGTAAAGGACGGCGGCGACCAGATGGAACGGGTACGCGCAGATCATATGGGGATGCTTGCCACCGCTATTAATGCCCTGGCTGTGGCTGACGTGTTAGAGCAAAAGGGAGTGGCTGTCCGGGTACAGACCGCCATTGAAATGCGCTCTGTAGCGGAACCCTATATCCGCTCCCGAGCTATTCGTCACCTGGAGAAGGGAAGAGTGGTGATTTTTGGCTGTGGAACCGGAAATCCTTTCTTCTCCACCGATACCGCTGCTGTGCTCAGAGCGGCAGAGATTGACGCAGATGTTATTTTGCTGGCAAAGAACATTGATGGAGTCTATTCCGCGGATCCTAAGCTGGATCCGGCTGCTATCAAATATGATGCCATCACTTACGATGATGTATTGGCCCAGCACTTAAAGGTAATGGACTCCACTGCAACCTCCTTGTCCATGGATAATAAGATCCCTGTTCTTTTGTTTGCGTTAAAGGATCCGGAGAACATTCTCCGGGCTGTTATGGGAGAGAGAATCGGAACAATTGTAGGCGGCTGAATTTTTGCCTGCGGAAAATATAGAAACGGAAAGGGAGTAAGACCATGAGTCCTGAGAATAAAGTATATGACGAAAAGATGCTGAAGACCATCGAAGTTGTCAAGGCAAATTTCGCTTCTGTCCGGGCCGGACGGGCCAATGCCGGTGTTTTGGACCGAATTATGGTGGAGTATTACGGGACCCCCACTCCACTTAACCAGGTAGCGGCCATCTCCTCTCCCGATCCCCGTACTTTGGTAATACAGCCCTGGGATGCCTCTTTGCTTAAGACGATTGAGAAAGCCATACAGACTTCAGACCTCGGCATTAATCCCCAAAACGACGGACGGGTCATTCGGCTTGCATTCCCCCAGCTTACTGAAGAGCGCCGTAAGGAGTTGTCCAAACAGGTCCGCAAATACGGGGAGGAGGGCAAAGTAGCAGTGCGTAACATCCGCCGGGATGCGATGGAAGATCTCAAGAAAATGAAGAAAGCCGGCGATATCACCGAAGATGACCAGAAGCAGTTGGAAAAGGAACTGCAGGATTTAACTGATAAGCGCTGCAAGGATTTGGATGAACTGACCGCTGGCAAAGAAAAGGAGTTGATGGCGGTATAAAGCGCCGCCCGCTGCATATGGCCGCGGAGCCGGATGTCCGGTCCCCGCGGCTCTTTGCCGGTTATTGTGAATAACGGGATGGATGGGCGCGGCACAGCGCATCCGGACCGGAGCGAGGTGCCACTATATGGCCTTTTTTCAAAAGAGAGCCCCCCTTCCCAAGGCGGATTTGCAGCATTTGCCTCGCCACATTGCCATTATTATGGATGGAAATGGACGGTGGGCAAAAAAACGAGGATTGCCCCGCACAGCTGGCCATGCCGCTGGCGCTGAGACCTTCCGAGCTATTGCCACCTACTGCAAAGAGATTGGATTAGAATATCTGACAGTATATGCGTTCTCCACGGAGAACTGGAAGCGCCCAGCGGAAGAAGTTTCTGCAATTATGGGGTTGCTAAAAAAATATCTTCTGGAAGCCATTGGCCAGATGGAGCATGACCGGGTAAAGATGAATTTTTTCGGAGACCTCTCTGTTCTCTCCCCGGAATTGCGCCAACTCTGTCAGCGCACCCAAGAAATATCAACCCACTACGACGGCTGTCAGGTCAATATCTGCCTGAATTATGGGGGGAGAGACGAGCTGCTGAGAGCGGCCATGGCCTATGCAAGGGACTGTGTGGAGGGGAGGGCTGACCCTAACCATCTGACTCAGGACCAGTTTGGAACATATCTCTATTCCAAAGGCGTTCCCGATCCGGATTTGGTGATCCGCCCCAGCGGAGAGCTGCGGCTGTCCAATTTTCTGTTGTGGCAATCCGCCTATGCAGAATTTTACTTCACCGACGTGCTTTGGCCCGATTTCTCCAAGGAGGAACTCCACCGGGCTATCGCGGCCTATCAGCGCCGAAGCCGCCGGTTTGGAGGTGTCTGACCACATGGTGACGCGAATCTTGGTGGCCGTAGTGTTGGCCCCGCTGTTTTTCGTAGTTTTATTCTTTCTGGACCCCATATATTTGGCGGTTCTCATGGCTGCCATCTGTGCTATGGCTTCCTTTGAGCTGTTGCGAGCCACAGGTGTGGCCCATCACAACGGGATGTATATCTTTACCGCCATGACTGCCGCAGCCATACCCCTGGGATTTTGGACGAAATGGGGTTCAGTGGTGCTCCAGGTGTCTGCTCTGGCACTGATGTCTGCCCTTTTTTTCATTGCTATCCGTCTGTATGACAGGGAATGTGCCATACGGTTTGATGATATTCTGGTCTGTTTTTTTGCAGGCCTGATGATTCCCATGTTTCTGTCGGCCCTGGTTCTGCTGAAGAAGATGGAGCACGGACGCTATCTGGTTCTTTTGCCTGTAATCTGTGCGTTTCTCACCGATGCAGGGGCGTATTTTGCCGGAGTCTTTTTAGGCCGCCACCGTGGGATAACCCGGGTCAGCCCCAACAAGTCTCTGGAGGGCTATGTGGGCGGTATTCTCTCCGGTGCAGCATTTATGCTGCTGTACGGCTGGATTCTGATTCAGTTTACTCAAATCCAGGTATCACTGCCAATTATGGCCCTGTATGGCTTGTTGGGCAGCGCCATTACCGAACTGGGTGATCTGGCTTTTTCCCTGATTAAGCGTCAATATGGAATTAAAGACTACGGAAATCTGCTTCCCGGCCACGGTGGAATGATAGACCGGTTTGATTCCATGACCTTTGCGGCGCCGCTGCTGCTGTTGCTGGTACAGCTGCTCCCGGCCTTCCGTTGACAAGTCCGGTGAAAAACCGGCTGTGAAAAGGTGACAACAATGAGCAATTGTGTATCAATCCTTGGATCCACTGGATCGATCGGGCGGCAATCATTAGAGGTGATTGCCGCCTGTGGTATGAAGGTAGCTGCCCTCACTGCAAATTCCAACGTCAAACTTTTAGAGGAGCAAGCCCGCAGGTTTCAGCCAAAACTTGCCGTTTTAATGGACGACCAGGCAGCAGCGGATTTGAAAATACGGTTGGCGGACACCTGCGTACAGGTAGCCGGGGGGCCAGAGGGCCTGCTGGCTGCAGCGTCGCTTCCTCAGGCGGATACAGTGATAACCGCAGTGGTTGGCATGGTGGGGCTCCGCCCCACTCTGACCGCTATCCGCGAGGGGAAACGCATCGGACTTGCCAACAAGGAGACGCTGGTATGCGCTGGCTCCTTAGTGCTGGAGGAGGCCCGGGACTACGGCGCCCAGATCATTCCTGTGGATTCTGAACACTCGGCCCTATTTCAATGTCTGGAGGGTAATCGGGATAGGGGAGAGGTGAAACGGTTAATTCTTACTTGTTCCGGCGGCCCTTTCTATGGAAAGACAGCCGCTGAGCTGAAAGAGATGACAAGGGAAGATGCCTTACAACATCCCAACTGGTCCATGGGGGCAAAAATCACTGTGGATTCTGCCACCTTGATGAACAAGGGACTGGAAGTTATTGAGGCGATGCACCTTTATCACATGCCTCCGGAAAAAATTTCTGTGATAATTCACCGGGAAAGTATTATCCACTCCTTAGTGGAATACTGTGATAACGCTATGATTGCCCAGTTAGGCGCACCGGATATGCGTCTGCCCATCCAGTATGCACTTACCTGGCCCAAGCGGATGCCTGGCCCAGCCAAGGAACTGGACCTGTGGAACTGCGGGCCACTGACCTTTGGTACGCCCGACCTGAATACGTTCCACTGTCTGGAACTGGCTCTCCAAGCAGCCCGGACGGGAGGAACTGCCGGCGCTGTCCTGAACGGGGCCAATGAAGCTGCTGTGGCTCAATTCTTGGCGGGAGAGATTGGATTTTTGGACATTGGGGAAAGAGTTGACCGGGCGATGGCACAGATACCGGTGGTACAAAATCCAGGCCTGGAGGATATACTGGCTGCCGACCGGGCAGCCCGGGAAGCAATTGGTTAACTGGATGCCCTTTTATGTGGAGGTTATATGGTTTTTATTCTCATTGGCATTTTAATTTTTGGTCTGCTCATTGCTGTGCACGAACTGGGACATTTCCTCACGGCCAAGCTGCTGGGTGTTAAGGTAAATGAGTTTTCTATCGGTATGGGGCCTTCTGTTTTCAGCCGTGAGAAGGGTGATACACTTTACAGTATTCGGGCTCTCCCTATCGGTGGTTACTGTGCAATGGAGGGGGAAGACGGTAGCTCTTCCGATCCACATTCTTTCGACAGGGCAAAAGCTTGGAAGAAGATTATTATTTTGTGTGCCGGGGCGGCCATGAATTATTTAACCGGTCTGTTGATTCTGGCCGTATTGCTGTGTCAGTTGTCCGGCATTGCCATGCCTGTGGTGACTGGTTTTCTGGATGGCTACGGGTTGGAGACATGTGGTCTGGAGGCAGGTGACATCGTTCTGTCTGTAAATGGTCATCGGACCTTTAGTCTGTATGGGCAGGATCGAATGCTGGAGGCCTTAAGCCAGGCGGGAGATACGGTGGATTTTGTCGTATCCAGAAACGGCCAAAGGATAGTATTGGAGGATGTCTATATGCCCCCGCAGCAGCGGACAGAGGAAGACGGTACAGTCACCAATCTGCGCGGGTTGAGTAAGGGACTAACCGGATATGACGCTGGGTTTGGAGAACGTCTTGCTTACAGTTGGTATAGCACTTTGGATATGGTGGAGATGGTTTGGAGCGGTTTAGCCGCCCTTCTGTCTGGTCAGGTTGGCCTGCGTGAATTGTCCGGGCCTGTCGGCATTGTGGATACCATGACCGAAGTGGGCACGCAGTCACAGACGGTTGCCGATGCCGCCATGAACTTGGCCTTTTTGGCCGCCCTGATTGCAGTCAACCTGGCGGTTATGAATTTATTGCCGCTGCCTGCACTGGATGGGGGCCGTATCTTTTTCTTGCTGCTCAACGGGGTGCTCTACCTGTTCTTCCGGCGGCGGATTGCCCCCCAGTATGAAGGGTACGTCCACTTTGCAGGACTGGTGGCTCTTATGGGTCTGATGCTTGTCGTCACCTTTAGTGATCTGGGAAAGCTCTTTGGATTTTGATGTAGACGAGGTGAATTAAGCTTTGACCAAAAGAATTCAAGTGGGTTCCGTCTCCATTGGTGGAGGAGCATCTGTCTCTATCCAATCCATGACCAACACCCGTACTGATGATGTGGAGGCAACTGTATCCCAAATCCGGGCCTTGGCAGCCGCTGGCTGCGATATTGTACGGGTTGCTGTACCAGATATGGCCGCAGCCCATGCCGTGGGAAAAATCAAGGAGCAGTGCTCCTTACCTCTGGTGGTGGACATCCACTTCGACTATAAGCTCGCCTTGGAGGCAATTGCCGCTGGGGCAGACAAGGTGCGTATTAACCCAGGCAACATTGGAGGGGCGGATCGGGTCAAAGCGGTGGCGGAGGCCTGCCGACAGCGGGGGATTCCCATCCGAATTGGCGTCAATGGGGGCTCTCTGGAGAAAGAAATTTTAGCCAAGTACGGGCGGGTCTGCCCCCAAGCCATGGTAGACTCTGCCTTCGGGCACATCCGCCTGCTGAATCAGTTCGATTTTGATGATATCTGTGTATCCCTGAAGTCTTCCAGTGTGCCTATTACCATGCAGGCTTATCAACTGATGAGCCTGCAGAGCGATTACCCTTTACATGTGGGGGTAACCGAGGCGGGCACTATTCATATGGGGACTTTAAAGTCTGCTGTTGGCATTGGGGGCCTGCTGGCCCTGGGTATCGGAGATACCATGCGCGTATCCCTGTCTGCCGACCCAGTAGAGGAGGTGTACGCTGCCCGGGACATCCTAAAAGCCGCCGGTATCCGGCGTGAGGGGGCAGAACTGGTGTCCTGTCCCACCTGTGGACGCACCCGCATCGACTTAATCGCCCTGGCCAATCAAGTGGAGGCACGACTAAAATCTGTGGACAAGCCTATTACAGTGGCAGTCATGGGCTGTGTTGTCAATGGGCCAGGGGAGGCCTCTGCCGCAGATTGCGGAATTGCCGGAGGCGCAGGAGAGGGCCTGCTGTTCAAAAAAGGAAAGATTATTAAAAAAGTTCCCCAGGAACACCTGGTTGACGAGTTGTTCGCATTAATAGATACTCTGTAACCCCTTTATTGACCGTGTCTCATTTTTATCCGGGATGATTTGTTTCCCTGCCCGCTGTTTTACCTGTTTCTCAGAAGGACTTAGGAGTTTACATAATGTCGAAAAATATCCCATTTTTACAGATGTTTGCTGCCTTGCGCCGCTGGAGCGAGCTGTCCAATGCAGTAGAGGGGTGGATGATTGTGTCTGCCTCTATTGAAAAAGCTGTGCGAAGTGCCACCATTGTAGTAGAAGGGGCCGGTGGCGCCGGCCCCAACTTGATTCGCGAGGCGGAGGAGGCAATCTGCAGGGCCTATGGATTGTCCTGCGTCAAGGTAGAGCCGGTGTCCCGGTTGCAGCAGGAGAGGGAGGCCTCAATTATGGGCAGCCAAAATCCTGTTTTAACCGGTGCTGACAGGGGGGAGGCCTGCCATTCCGCCCAGGACGCTTTTGCAAAAGCTGAGGCCATGCGGCAGGCCGCCTTGAAACAGGTTGGTACAGCTCCCCTAAGAAATCGCGGGGAGAAAAAGGCTTCTGGGAAGGCCCTTTTCGGAAAACCAAGTTCAAAAGCGCCCGTTCCCATCGGCACGCTGGAATTGGATATGGGGATGGTGGTAATAGAGGGCGACGTGTTTGCCGTGGAAAATCGGGAGCTGAAAAAACGTGGAGCCTGGGTGGTAGCCTTTGATGTGACAGACTATACTGGCTCCATTCGGGTCAGCAAGTTTTTCCCCGGCGATGAGGGAAAACCTCTGGTAGACGGCATAAAAAATGGAATGCATCTGAAGATACAGGGTCGTCTTAATATGGACCGATTCTACGGAGATATGGTATTGGAACCTGTCTGGGTGTCTGTTGCTGAAAAGAAAATGAAGGAGGACACCGCCCCAGAAAAGCGGGTGGAGCTTCATCTTCATACCACTATGTCCTCCATGGACGCTCTGACCGCTGTGGGTCCGAAACTGGGTCCGGATAAGAACGTAGTTAAGCGGGCAGAGGCTTGGGGACATCCTGCCATAGCGATTACAGACCACGGAGTGGCCCAATCCTTTCCCGACGCCTGGCACTCGGCCAAAAAAATTAAGTTGCTGTATGGGGTAGAGGCATACTTTGTCAACGACGTAGATGACCGGGTGGTAGTTCACGGGGAGACGGATGCCTCTTTCCAGGATGAAATTGTCTGTTTTGATATTGAAACCACCGGTTTAAATAAAAATCGAGAAGTTATTATTGAAATTGGGGCAGTGGTACTGAAGAACGGTGAAATCGTGGACCGCTTTAATACCTTTGCTGCCCCTGGGCGAATTTTGTCTCAGGAAATTATCCTGCTTACAGGAATTACGGATGAGATGTTGGTAGGCGCCCCGTCTCAGGAGGAGGCATTGCGGGCGTTTCTGTCTTTTGCCGGTGATCGCCCTTTGGCGGCACATAATGCAGACTTTGACATGGGTTTTATTGCGTCTGGTTGCCAAAAGTATGGGTTACCTTTTCACAATCCCTCTGTGGACAGCCTGATACTGGCTCAAAACCTGCTGCCTGATTTAGGGAAGTATAAGTTGGATGTGGTGGCTGAGCACCTGCATTTGCCGGCCTTTCAGCACCATCGGGCCAGTGATGACGCAGCCACCGTAGCATATATGCTGCCTCCCTTCTTTGGGATGTTGGAGGAGTTGGGCGTACACAACCTGGGGGAAATTAATGCAGCTATGCCTGCCCTGCGAAAAAAGGGACGGGCCAGGCGCCAGCCTAAGCACCTGATTATCCTGGCCAAGAACCAGACTGGCCTGCGCAATTTGTATAAGCTAATCTCGCTGTCCCATCTGGAACATTTCAGGCGGGTTCCCATTATGCCAAAATCTCTGGTCAATGAGAATCGAGAGGGGCTTATCATAGGCTCAGCCTGCGAGGCGGGGGAGCTTTTCCGGGCTGTGGTGGAAGGAAAGAGCTGGGAGGAGTTAAAACGCATTGCCTCCTGGTATGATTACCTGGAAATTCAGCCTATTTGCAACAATCAATTTATGCTTCGCAAAGGGGTGGTGCGAAGCGAGGAGGAGCTAAGGGATTTTAATCGAACCATTGTACGACTTGGGGAGGCTTTGGGGAAACCGGTTTGTGCCACCGGCGACGTCCATTTTTTGGACCCACAGGACGAGATCTATCGCCACATTCTTCTGGCCAGCAAAGGGTTTGAAGATGCAGATGAACCGCTGCCTATTTACTTTAAAACCACCGACGAAATGCTTCAGGAATTTTCCTATCTGGGAGAGGAGAAGGCCAGGGAGGTTGTGGTAACCAACACCAACCTCATTGCCAATTGGTGCGACCCCATAGAACCGCTGCCCAAGGGGCTGTTTGCCCCCAAACTGGAGGATTCCGATGGGGAACTGAAGCGCCTTGTATGGGGGAAAGCCCATGAGCTGTACGGGGAAAATCCCCCCCAAATTGTAGTGGATCGTATTGAGGCAGAACTGGGGGATATCATCCGGTGCAAATATGATGTTATTTATATGTCCGCCCAGAAGCTGGTGCAAAATTCTTTGGAGCACGGCTATTTGGTGGGTTCCCGCGGAAGCGTAGGCTCTTCCCTGGTAGCCTTTATGTCCGGCATCACCGAGGTCAACTCCTTGCCTGCGCACTACCGCTGCCCCAACTGCAAACACTCCGACTTTGAGTTTGGCCCTGCCAACGGCTACGGCTGCGGGGCGGATATGCCTGATGCCAATTGCCCTGTGTGCGGTACCAAATATGTTAAGGACGGTTTTAATATTCCTTTTGAAACCTTCCTGGGCTTTGGTGGGGATAAAGTCCCTGACATTGACTTGAATTTCTCCGGCGAATACCAGGCCAGTGCCCACAAGTACACCTTTGAATTGTTCGGTCAGTCCCATGTGTTCCGTGCAGGCACTATTGGCACTGTAGCCGAAAAAACCGCCTTCGGATACGTAAAAAAGTATCTGGAGGAGAAGGGAATGACTGCCTCCAAAGCGGAGGAGAACCGTCTGGCCATTGGCTGTACCGGAGTGAAACGGACCACCGGGCAGCACCCGGGCGGCATGGTGGTTATTCCTCAGGACAAGGAGATTTACGATTTCTGCCCTGTTCAACACCCGGCTGACGACCCAAACAGCGATATCATCACCACCCATTTTGAATACCACTCCATGGAATCCAACCTTCTGAAACTGGATATGCTGGGCCATGATGATCCCACTATGATCCGCATGCTGGAAGATCTGACCGGCGTTAATGCCCGGGAAATACCTTTGGATGACCCGGATACCATGTCTCTGTTCAGCTCCTCCAAAGCCCTGGGGTATGAAAACGACAAGATACTTGGGCCCACCGGCGGCACCGCTATTCCGGAATTTGGAACCTCTTTTGTCCGTGGAATGTTGGAGGAAACCCAGCCTAAACAGTTTGATATCCTGGTACGTCTGTCCGGGTTCTCCCACGGTACTGATGTATGGCTTGGAAACGCCCGGGATTTGATTTTGAATCTGGGCATACCGGTTGGGGATGCCATCGGCTGTCGGGATGATATTATGCTCTATCTGATTAAAATGGGCATGCCTCCAAAGCGCTCCTTTAAAATTATGGAAGCGGTTCGGAAGGGGAGAGGCCTGCCAGACGGAGCAGAAGAGGAAATGAAGGCAGCGGGTGTACCCGACTGGTATATCGGCTCCTGCAAAAAAATTGCATACCTCTTTCCCAAGGCCCATGCCGTAGCGTATGTAATGATGGCCTTTCGTATTGCCTGGTTTAAGGTCCACCGCCCCTTGGCCTTCTATGCAGCATACTTCTCCATCCGGGCCAAAGCCTTTGATGAAGCCTTTATGTGTCGGGGTATGGAGGTATGCCAGCGGAAAATGCGGGAAATTATAGCCAAGGACAAGGAGGCCTCCGCTGTAGAGCAGGACATGCTTACCACTCTGGAGGTGTGCTATGAATTCTATCTGCGCGGATTCCATTTTTCACGCATGGACCTTTATCAGTCTAAAGCACTTCACTTCACTGTGGACGAGGAACACAATGCCCTCCGGCCTCCCTTTGTATCCGTAGCCGGCCTGGGAGAAACGGCAGCCCTCTCTCTGGCAGAGGCGCGCAAGGACAAACACTTTATCTCCATTGAAGAAGTGGCGGCCGCCTGCCCAAAGGTATCCAAGACACACATTGAGCTTTTGAAACAGGCGGGAGCCTTTGGCGATTTGCCTGAGACCAGTCAGCTGGATCTTTTCTCCCTTTTGGGATAAATTTACTCAATGGAAATCGTCCGCTCCTCACCCTGGAGGAGCTCCTATGACGGGCTTGACGAACGGGAAGGAACGTGCTAAAAATGGAAAAGGGAAGGAAGGACCGGGAAAACAATATTGACTCTCTGGCTCTCTTCCCGCAGACATAAAACTCACACAGATATATACGGAGGTACTCCCACAATGCGCCCTAACTCATATAACGGCAAACGGGTCTACAATAGCCGGGGCTCGTCCAATTTTGGCAATTCCCAAGGCATACAAACCCTGCTGAGAGTCTTGTTTTTTCCAATCCTGCTTTTATATTTGGAGCTTGTACTTCATATTTATATGAAGACAAACTTGAGCTATCTGCCCATTTACTTGGTGTTCAGTCTGGCAGCAGGCTTCCTTTTTTCCGCCATCACGCTGCCGTTCCGGCGGCGGTTGAACGGAATATTGGTCAAGGTATTGGCCATATTTTTCCCTCTGATTTTTTCCATTGAAATTATTGCAAAAATAATTCTCCAGTCTTACTACCCGTTTAGTACGATTGGAACGGCGGCAGGGAATCGTTTGACTGATTATCTGGGAGTAATCATTCCAACTGTTCTGTCCAACATTCCTCTTTTGCTGGCTCTGTTTCTTCCTACTATTCTGTTGTTTCTCTTTGGCCGGCGTTTTATGGGGTATGAAAGGTTTGACGTACGCTTTGCAGGCCTTGTGCTGGCAGCGGCCATCATATTTCACGTGGTAGGCTTGGGTGTGATCCACCTACCTTGGAGCGGAGACATTACCCCAAAACAGCTTTATCAGGTGGACACAAATATTAATGACCAAGTGGAACAGCTGGGACTATGGACCATGCTTCGTCTGGATTTAAAACACATAGTCTTTCCACCAAAAGCCAATCTGGATAATGATTTTAGCGGGCTGGATACCCTGGGTGGCGGATCCTCCAGCACACCGGATGGGAGCAGCTCCTCCGGAGATATCTCCCTTGAGGATCCAGAACCTGTAATTGATACCTCACCTAATGTGATGGATGTAGATTTGTTCTCTATTGCCCAGAATGCAGCAGACGATGACATTGCCTGGCTGGCCAATTATTTTAATAACGTTACTCCCACCAAAAAGAATGAATACACCGACATGTTCGAGGGGTACAATGTGATTCAGTTTGTGCTGGAGGGCTTTTCCGGCTATGCCATTGACCCGGAACTCACCCCCACACTCTACAAACTGGCTAACGAGGGCTTTGTGTTTAATAACTATTACACCGCCCTCCATTTCACCAGCACTTCCAACGGCGAGTGTCAAACCCTCCTGGGGCTCTATCCCAAGGACGGTACTCCAATCACCATGACACGTACCGGGGAACTGGGCACCAACTGTTATTTCTCCCTGGCTCAACAGCTGGGTCGAGAGGGCTATCAGGTAATGGGATACCACGATAACCAGGACATGTATGGCCGCAACGCTTCTCATACCAATCTGGGATATGACTGGAAATACTACACCAACGGCCTGCAGTGCGAGGAAAACGCAGACGGGACAGATCGGCTGTGGCCCCAGCGGGATAAATACATGGTGGAAGTGAGCATTGACGAGTATATCAACAGTGACACCCCCTTCCATGTCTATTATCTGACCGTAAGCGGGCACACCAACTACGGTTGGAACCGAGTGGCAAATCAATATAAAGACCTAGTATCTGACCTGCCCTACAGCGAAAAGACGCAGGCCTACGTGGCCGCCGCCGCCATCGAGGTGGATCGGGCCTTGGAGTATCTCATCCAGAGACTGGACGAGGCCGGCAAGCTGGACAAGACCCTTATTATTGCTACCGGCGACCACATCCCATACTGCGACGTGGATGTGTTGGAAGAGCTGACAGGGAAAAAGTTCGGCAGTTCTGATGATCTGGAATATCTCAAGGAATCCAATATTGATTTTGATGTATACAAAAACACTCTTATCATGTGGTCGGCCAGCATGGAAGAGCCGGTTCAGGTGGACAAGGTCTGCTGCCAGGTGGACATTCTACCCACTGTCTCCAATCTCCTGGGATTGGAGTATGATTCCCGGATGCTGTCAGGCAGCGACATTCTCTCAGACAGCGAAGGACTTGTTATATTTACTTCCAGATGCTGGAAATCTGACAAGGGCTTTTATAATCGGTTTACGCAAGAATTTACTCCCGCGCCCGGTGTTACCATGACTGCGGAGGAGCAAGAAAGCTATGTCTCAGCTATGAAAAAGTTGGTGGGCTATAAGATGGACTGTACGCCTCTTATTATTGAAAATGACTTTTATGACTATGTCTTTGGAACCGGATGAGTAAAAAACCAGCCCGCCTGATTTTTTAGGCGGGCCGTTTTTTACTCCAGTACCTTTGAACAAGATCCAGTTGCTTTTTTTCCCTGGTTGCCCTATAATGATACCGAAGCATGAGAATCGTTTCCCAGGGCAAACTGATGTGAAATCGTCTCTTTTCTGGAGAGACATGGTTTCACCCGAATCGCCTGCTGCAGGCAATGAAAGGAGCGTTTTTGATGAGCTTTGACCCCTACGAGTTTGACCGTAGTCTGGCTCGGGATAGCCGGACAGAGACCATTGGCCAGTACACAGCCAAGACCTTCCTATGGATGGTTCTTGGGCTGATGATTACCTTTGGTGTAGCCATTGCCTGTTGGATTACAGACGCCATCTATTATATCTGGATATATTTCCCTGCGGCACAGCTAATAGCCCTGGTTGGTACACTGATTTTGTCCATTACCATGGCAAGTCGAATTGAGCGTATGTCAGTAGGAACTGCAAAATCCATGTTTGTGGCTTATTCGGCTTTGCTGGGATTTACAATTTCTATTTATCTGTATATTTACGACCTGCTCAGTGTTATTTTTGTTTTTTTCGCCACCGCCCTTTATTTCGGCGCATTGGCCGCTTACGGCTATTTAACGCGGCGAGATCTCAGCCGTATAGGCCCTATTTTATTCTCCGGCTTGATTTTCCTACTTGTCTTTGCCTTGATTACTTCCTTTATTCCCTCCTTTACTGCTATGGATCAAATCATCTGCCTGGTGGGCATTGCAGTTTTTCTGGGCTATACTGCCTATGACACCCAAAAAATCAAGGCGTACTACCAATATTACTCTGGATATCCTGATATGCTGACCAAGGCATCCATTTTCTCGGCCCTGCAGTTGTATTTGGACTTCTTAAATCTATTCCTCTATCTTCTTCGCTTCCTGGGCAACAACAGGCGCAATTAAAAGTAAGAGGTCAAAAGGGGGGGGCCGTTTCCAGCGGTCTTCCCCTTTTAATTTTAGATAGAACAACAGAAAAATTTAAAGACTTTCCCTTGCAAAAAAGGATACTTTCATGTATAATAATTTCCGGTCTTGCCGGTGTGATGGAATTGGTAGACGTAGTGGACTCAAAATCCACCGCTGGCGACAGCGTACCGGTTCGAGTCCGGTCACCGGCACCACGTCGGAGCAAGCGATATAAAGCTTGCTCCGACTTTTTTGCAAAAACCAGAACAAGCTCACGCCGCTGCCATTCCTTTCCACAAATCGAACCCGCTGCACTGGGCTTCGATTTGGCCGTCTGCTGAACACGCCTCTTCGTGTAACCCCAACCACAAATCGTGAATAGAATGGCAAGAGCAGCAGCTCAATATAGTAAAGTGGAATCTATGGTCAATGCAGTATCCCGTTTAGAAATGATTCTTCAGTCTAAATTGTCCAGCTTCAATGACTGCCTATGTTAGTGTGATAGCGGTTAAAAATAACAATAAAGTAAGGTGGGGCTTCCTGTAGGAAGCCCCACCTTCTTTGCACCGTCACCCGAGTGACACATACTATAGTGTGGAGCAGTTCTGATATGCTCCACTGTCACAGAAGCCAATTCGGACCGGTATAATTCCTATAGGAGGATTGACTATGGCATTCAATTTTGGCCTTGCCAACGACTATAACGTATTCGTTTTTGGCGATATGAGCCTTAGTAATACGGATGCAGAAGGGCGAGTAGCTGTGGGTGGTAATGCCACCCTTAGCAATTATGGTGTGGGCGCTGGCATTACCCCTTTGCCCCCCGCCAACACAGACCCGTCTTTTGTAATAGATGGAACTGTTAACGTCACTGCAGGCTCCAATGCCAGCGGTAATACGGTGGTTAATCCTAGGGGAACCCAAACGGTCTTTTTATTGCTGGGACTCCCATTGACTTTGCGGAGGCTGAACGGTATCTGAAGTGTGCCTCTATTTTTTGGAGCACCCTGGCACCTAACGGTACTGGTGAGGTAGTTTTCAACCAGTTAAACCTGATTGGTACTGATGAGACTTTGAATATTTTCTCTATGGATAGCAGCGATCTCTACGGTACCGGAATTTCCCTGGCTCAACTCAACGGCATTAATATCGTTGCCCCTCTGGGCTCTACCATTCTTATCAATGTGGACGGCACTGCTATCCAGTATGGCAGTTACCAAATCTTCCGGAATGGAACAGCAGCCACAAGAGAAAATGCGCGGCGAATCCTGTGGAATTTTCCTCAGGCATTAACTTGGTCGAATAGCACTACTGCCATTTATGGCTCAGTGCTGGCCCCCTTTGCCACTGCCAACACCACATTTAGTCAAATAAATGGCAATATTATTTTCGATAGTTATTTGGGCAATGCCGAAAGTCATAATGAATTGTTCGTTGGTGAACTGCCAGAGGCTACCACTTGTCTGCTGATTCCCACCAGCAGCACCACCACAACAACCACGTCCACCACTACTACCACATCTACTACCACAACCACGTCCACTACCACCTCGTCTACCACAACCACTCAAGCCCCCATTCCCCGCAGTCAAGCAATTACGGACCTTCTTGTCTCTGTTGCCCTACAACAGACTGCCCTCTCCCACATTCTCAATGCGGAAGGAGAGAAAGTGCAAAAAATCCTCTCTTTCAACCAGCTGACTCCAGAGACTATTTTGCAGACCAACAAGTCTGTAGAATCCATGGTCAACAGCATCTCCAATTTGGAAGTCATTCTCACTGACAAAATTGCACTCTTTAAAGGATGCAATTGTAACAATACCAGCAAATAAACTTAGGATGGCGCAGCAGATCCCTGCTGCGCCATCCAGTCTATAAAGAAAGTGAGCGAATTTGGTATGAAAGTTGCCATTCTGACAATGTTTGCAGGTTTGTCTTCCACCTACTCCTTGGTCAATGTGGTAGCGGACCAGATTAAGATGCTGCTGGAGGCCCAGGTGGAATTAAAAATCCTGGTAAGTGAGACCTGCCCAGATGAGGAGCGCTGGGGTATATTTCTGGATCCCAGATTACAGTGGGTAAAGATTACCAATACCCGTAACGGCGCACCTATTGTATGGCACGACTACTCTGCCCCCACAGGTACGATCCACGAAACTTTTTATGAGGAGGCAGCGTTGATTGCAAAAGATTATGTCCAGTATCTTCAGGATGTGGATGTGTGTATCATGCACGACATTCTCTATCAGGACTGGCATCTGGTTCATAACGTGGCTATCCGTCAGGCGCAACAAGCTTTACCTGAGGTAAGGTTTTTGGCCTTCACCCACTCTATGCCCGTAAATCGTCCACAGAAGATAGATTGGCCCTTTTCCGCCCGCTTTACCTCCATGCCCAACACCCGCTTTGTCTACCCCACCTACTCAGGAATTGAGGCATTGGCTCGGCAGTACGATGTGCCCCAGGGCAACTGCGCAGTAGTATACAACAGTCTTCCCCTGTTAGAGATGCTGAGCCAGGATGTTCAGCGGGTGGCGTACAGCATAGACCTTCTAAACGCGGATATTCTAGTGACCTATCCTGGAAGGCTTACCACCGGTAAGCGGTTTGAGAAAGTTGCGGCTCTGGCTGGAGCCATTCAGCGAAAAACAGAACAGAGCACCAAGGTTATCTTTTGTGATTTTCCCAGTATTGATATTCCCAGCGGAATCTATAAGCAGACGATTCAAACCGTAGGGATGAAGTTTGGCCTAAACAAGGAAGATATGGTCTTTACTTCCGACCTTGGGTATGAAGATGGTTTTCCTCGCCGTGGGGTATTTGAACTATTTAGCCTGTCCAACCTCTTTATATGTCCTCCCTATTCTGAATCCTTTGGATTGACAGTGCTAGAGGCGGCCAGTCGTGGAAATTTTCTGGTGCTCAATGAAGCAGTACCTGCCTTAAAGGAGTTAGGGGACAGTTTGGGAGCATATTTCTTGCGGTGGGATGGACGAAATTTTGGCTATGATACGCACGAGAAATATGTCCCCTCAGAACAGGCATATTATGAGGAGCACGGAGGGATCATCGTTAACTTAATGAGAGAGGATCATAGTTTGCGGGCAAAGACCAAAGTACGAACCAAATACCACGGAGCTTGGATCTGCCGCAACCAATTAATGCCTCTTTTGGAAAGAACAATGTAACCATTGATTCACAGTTTGCTAAGTAAAAACCTGTCGTCCTATCTCTGAGACAAATCAGCAGAAACAGGTATGGCGGTAGTTTGTCATAGGGTTATTTTAAATAGATTTAAAAATATCTGCAGTGAGAAATAGTTCGTACTACCCCGGACCATACAAGCAGGGAGGGGGAGAGGTATTGTCTTCTTTTCTGTTAAAATGGCCCGACTTTTTCTATCTAAATCCGCTACCCAATCCCACTACCTCTCGGAGCTGTTAACA